>JAUILS010000236.1 GCA_030432975.1 Actinomycetes bacterium | reverse complement strand
GCAGGATCGGGTCCTCGTCGAGATAGAAGCGGACCAGGTCGGGGAGGTAGGAGTAGATCAGCTTGTCGTCGGCGACGCCGTTGCCGATCGCGTTGGCCAGCGTGACCCGGCCCGCGCGCACCGCCGCCACCAGCCCGGCGACGCCGAGCACCGAGTCGCCGCGGAAGTGCACCGGGTCGAGGAAGTCGTCGTCGACCCGGCGATAGATCACGTCGACCGGCCGGTCGCCCTTGGTGGTGCGCATCCGCACCTGGCCGCCGCTGCTCACCAGGTCGCGACCCTCGACCAGCTCGACGCCCATCATCCGGGCGAGCAGGGCGTGCTCGAAGTAGGCGCTGTTGTAGACGCCGGGCGTCAGCACCACGACGTTCGGGTCCTTGGTGCCATCGGGGGCGGCCGCGCGCAGCGCGCGGAGCAGCATCCGGGGGTAGTCGTGGACCGGGCGGATCCGCATCGTCGCGAACGCCTCGGGGAAGACGTTGGCCATCGCCCGCCGGTTGGCGATGACATAGCTGACGCCCGAGGGGACGCGCACGTTGTCCTCGAGCACCCGGAAGGTGCCGTGCTCGTCGCGGATCAGGTCGATGCCGGAGACGTGCACGCGCACGCCGTTGGTGGGGCGGATGCCCATCACGGCGCGGTGGAAGTGGCTGGACGAGGCGATCAGCCGCCACGGCACGATGCCCTCGTGCACGGCGCGGGGGATCTCGCCCTCGCGGCTGTAGATGTCGTCGAGCAGCGCCTCCAGCGCGGTCACCCGCTGGGTGACGCCCGCCTCGATGACCTCCCACTCGTGGGCGGAGAGCACTCGCGGCACGGCGTCCAGCGGGAACGGCTGCTCCTCGCCGGAGTGGTCGAACGTGACGCCCTGGTCGAGGTAGTTGCGCGCCAGCTGGTCGGTCCGCTCGCGCATCGCCTCGGACCCCATCGCGGCCAGCGTGTGGTGGACCGCCTTGTAGGGCGTCCGGGGCGAACCCGGCTCGCTGAGCATCTCGTCCCAGGCCGCGCCGAGCTGGTAGCCCTCGAAGAGGCTGGTCTGCTCGGCCTGCGGGTCCATGACCCGAACGCTAGGCGGATGCTGTCACGGCCACAAGGCAGCCGTGTGTCGCGCGTGTTTCGGGTGGGCTACGACGCGGCCGGTGCGGGCCGTCCGGCTCAGAGCTTGCCGAGGTTCTCGCGCAGGCCCTGCTCGGCCTCGTCGCCGAGCTTCTTGAAGGCTCCGCCGAGGAACGGCGCCACCAGCTTGGCCAGGCCCTTGAACGTGAAGTCGGCGGTGTAGGTCACCCGCGAGCCGCCGTCGGGCGTCTCCGCGAACTCCATGGTGTCGCGGGCGATGATCGTCTTGTTCTCCCCGCGCAGCGCGAACCGCTGGTGCTCGACCAGCTCGGTCACCTCGTAGACCACCTCGGTCTCGCGGCCGTTGAACTTCGAGGTGTTGTGGTAGGTCGTCCCGACCCCGCCGTCGCCGGAGACCCGCACGGTGCGGACCGAGCCCGGGTCCCACTCGGTGGTGGTGGTGAAGTCGGAGAGGTAGGCGAAGACCTTCTCCAGCGGGGTGTCGACCTCGACGGTGCGGCTGATCTGCATGACGGTCCTTCGGTGGGAATCGCGGTCAGGTTGCCGACGGTGCGGCCTTGCGGACGACGTACCCGTTGACGGCGAGGACCATGCCTGCCGCCGCGACGGCAGCGACGCCCGTCGCGGTCGAGGCGGGCTCGTCGGTGAACCGGCCGACCGCGATCCAGGCCAGGCCCCAGCAGGCCGCGGCGGCGACCGCCCAGTCGCCGCGCAGCCGGTGGGCGACGACGGCCAGGATCGCCGTGGCGGTGGCCAGCACGAGCACGGCGGCGAGGTCGGCGACCGCCGGCGCGGGGTCGACGCCTGAGTCCACCAGCGCCGCGGTGACGTTGGCGCAGGTCGCCACCGTGACCCAGCCCAGGTAGAGCCCGAACGTCACGTCGACCACGACGCGCTCGGTCCGGGAGGCGGCGGGGTGGTCGGCCAGCCGCTGCGCGAGGACGCCGAGCGTGACGACGAGGAGTGCGATCACGCCGACGCTGGCCCAGATCCAGCCCTGCTGGGTGACCAGCAGCCAGGCGGCGTTGAGCACCATGGAGGCCGCGGCCAGCCAGCCGGTGGCGCGCAGCCGCGGGTTGGTGGCCTGGGTGGGGAGCCACTGCCAGACGGTGTAGGCCGCCAGCCCGAGATAGATCACCGACCAGATCGAGAATGCCGGCCCGGCCGGTGCGAGGCGGGTCGCGTCGGCGGCCAGGGCGCCACCGGACGACTCCTCGACGCGGGTGCCGAGCACGCCGACACCGACCAGGGTGCCGACGACGCAGAAGACCTCCGCGGCGGTGACGGTGAGCTGACGGAGCCGGTCGGCGCCGTCGGGCTGGGTCCGGGACTCCCGAGTGGTCGTGGTCATGCCGCCGAGGCTAGCCAGCCGCCCGAACGCCGAGGTCGCCCAGCACTGCCTTGGCGATGCGGGTGCCGGAGACCAGCGCCCCCTGGATGGAGGCGGTGTCGCGGTGGTCGCCGGCGAGGTAGGTGTGGTCGCCCACCCTCGGCTGCTGGCGCGGCACGAGCGGGGCCGGCTGGTAGGGAAGCGCGTGCGGGATGTCGTGCCGCACCAGCAGCTCCCACGCGCCGGCGTCGGTGTCCCAGAGCTCGCCGAGCTGCCGGCGTACGTCGGCCTCGGTGGCGTCGGGAGCCCGGTCGAGCACGACGGTGGCCTCGACGAGGTGGCGGCCCTGCGGGGCATAGCTGGGCGCGGCCTTCGACACCACGGCGGCGTGCTGCGCCGGGCCGCGCTCGGCCCGGGCGTCGAGGGTGAGCAGCGCCCGGTCGAAGGGCGCCTCGTCGGCGGCGAACCACCAGGTGGCCAGGCCGCGGGTCGGCGGCGCCAGGCCGGGGACCAGCGCCTCCACCTGGTCGGGAGAGACCGCGACGACGACCGCACGCGCCCGCCAGGCGCCGGCGGAGGTCTCCACCGTGACGCCGTCGGCCGCCGGGGTCAGCGCGGTGGCGCGGACGCCGAGCCGAGGCGGGGTCGCGAGCCGCGCCGCGAGCTGGTCGGGCAGCGCCTGCATGCCGCGTGCGGGCAGCCCGGGCGTGCCGAGCACGAACGAGCGCACCAGCATCCGCACCAGGTTGGCCGACGCGGTGACCGAGCTGTCGGCGAGCACGCCGGCCAGGAACGGCTCCAGCACGTCGCGGCGCAGCGGACCGTCGACGCCGGCGCGGTCGAGGGCCTCGCCGAGCGGCTCGTCGTCGCCGCGCAGCGCCTTCTGCGGCGCCGCCAGCGCCGGACCGAGGAAGCGGCCGAGCCCCGCCAGCTCCTTGGGCCGGGCCATCCCGCTGGTGAGCGTCGCCCCGACCAGCCGCGGCGCGCGGCGCGGGTCGCCGAGCAGCGCGAGCCCGTCGGGCCGGCGGACGGCCACGCCGGCCTCGAAGCCCTGCAGGCCCAGCGCGGGCACGTCGACGTACCTCTTCACGGCGGGGTACGCCGGGTTGAGCAGCTGGAAGCCGCGGTCGCAGAGGAAGTCGTCGACCCGGTCGGTGCGCACCCGGCCGCCGACCCCGTCGGAGGCCTCGAGCAGCGCCACCTCGACGCCCGCCGCCTCCAGCTCGGCCGCGCAGCGCAGGCCGGCCAGCCCGGCTCCGATGACGACGACGTCGACCTGCTCGCTCATGGTTCTCCTCAGACGGACACGGAGGGGTTCGTGGGCACCGCGCAGGCGACCTCACCGCGCAGCCGGGCGCGCAGCGCCCAGGCCAGCAGGGCGATGGCGCCGACGGCGAGGTAGGGCTGGATCGGCTCGAACCACCGCAGCGCGCCGGTGTAGCCGAGCGCCAGCACCACCAGCTTGTTGCACACCGGGCACCCGACGGCGAAGAAGCCGAGCAGGCCGCCGACCGCCCCGCGACGCCCCTGTCGGTCGGCCAGCGGGTCGCCGGCCTCGATCGCGGCGCGGCCGTCGCGCGCGGGCTCCCGGACGTAGGTCGCCAGCAGCAGCCCGCTCAGCACGGAGGTGACCACCAGCACCGGCAGCGCCCATCCCGGCGCCTCGATCTGACGGCCGAAGACCGGGTTGGGCACCAGGTCCGACGGCAGCCCGAGCAGCAGCAGCGTGCCGACCGCGGCCACCACCGCGGTCAGCCAGCGGCGGGCACTCCAGCCGCGCAGCGTCTGCCAGGTCATCTCGCCTCCCGGCCGCCAGTGTGCCAGCGGGCCGGTCGAAGCCTGGAACTGACGCCGGGCGGCCCCCGACCGGCCGTCCCGAGCGGGGCGTAGCCTGAGCGCCGGCCCCGACCTCGACGGGCTGCGGAGCGCGAAGGGGTGCGGGCGTGGGGTGGCGCGGCTTGCTGGCGGACACCCGTCCGCTCCGGGAGCCACACTTCCGGCGGCTCTGGGTGGCGTCGATCGTCACCGTCGTCGGCGCCCAGCTGACGGTCGTCGCGGTGCCCGCGCAGCTCTACTCGATGACCGGGTCGTCGGCGTACGTCGGCCTGGCCGGCGTCTTCGGGCTGGTCCCCCTCGTGGTGTTCGGGCTGTGGGGCGGGGCGCTCGCCGACGTCTTCGACCGGCGTACCCTCCTCGTCGTCTCCACCATCGGCCTGGTCGTGACCTCCGCGCTCTTCTGGCTGCAGGCGCTGCTCGGCAACACCAACGTGTGGCTGCTGCTCGGGCTCTTCTCGCTGCAGCAGGCGTTCTTCGCGGTCAACCACCCGACGCGCAACGCGATCATCCCGCGGCTCGTGTCGACCGAGCAGCTGCCGGCCGCCAACTCGCTGGCGATGACGGTCTTCCAGGCCGGCGCCATCGCCGGGCCGCTCCTCGCGGGGGCGCTGCTGCCGTTCCTGGGCTTCGCCTGGCTCTATGCCATCGACACCGTCAGCCTGTTCGCCACGCTCGGCGCCGCGCTGCGGCTGCCGCCGCTCCCGATCCAGGGG
>JAUILS010000013.1 GCA_030432975.1 Actinomycetes bacterium | reverse complement strand
CAGCCGCTCGTTGTCGGGGAAGAGCTCGAGGATGGCGCGGTCGGTCGCCGCGATGTCGGCGGGGTCTCCCGAGAGCGCCGCCCACCGGAACGGCCCCTTGCCCTCGCAGAACAGCGGCCGGATGTAGGCCGGCACGAAGCCCGGGAAGTCGAAGGCCCGGTCGTAGCCCCCCTTGCGCGCCTCGTCGCGGATCGAGTTGCCGTAGTCGAAGACCTCCGCGCCCGCGTCCTGGAACTCCACCATCGCCCGCACGTGCCGGGCCATCGACTCCTGGGCGCGCTTGGTGAAGCCGACCGGGTCCTCGGTCCGCTCCCGCTCCCAGTCCTCGAACCGCACCCCCGACGGGAGGTAGCACAACGGGTCGTGCGCCGAGGTCTGGTCGGTGACGATGTCGATCACCAGCGAGCCGTCGTGCACCCGCTCGAGCAGCTCGGGCACCAGGTCGGCGGCGTTGCCGAGCACCCCGATCGACAGGGCACGGCCCTCGTCGCGCGCGGCGACCGCCAGCGCCACCGCCTCGTCCAGCGACTCCGCACGCACGTCGAGATAGCGCGTCTCCAGCCGCCGCTCGATCCGGTGCGGGTCGCACTCGACGCAGATCGCGACGCCGTCGTTCATCGTCACCGCGAGCGGCTGGGCGCCGCCCATCCCGCCGAGCCCGGCGGTGAGCGTGATGGTGCCGCGCAGCGTCCCGCCGAAGCGCTTGTCGGCCACCGCCGCGAATGTCTCGAAGGTCCCCTGCAGGATCCCCTGGGTGCCGATGTAGATCCACGAGCCGGCCGTCATCTGGCCGTACATGATCAGCCCCATCTCCTCCAGCCGCCGGAACTCCTCCCAGTTCGCCCAGTCGCCGACCAGGTTGGAGTTGGCGATCAGCACCCGCGGCGCCCATTCGTGGGTGCGCATCACGCCGACCGGCTTGCCGGACTGGACGAGCATCGTCTCGTCGTCCTTCAGCGTGCGCAGGGTCCGCACCAGCGCGTCGTACGCCGGCCACGACCGGGCCGCCTTGCCGGAGCCGCCGTAGACGACGAGGTCCTCGGGGCGTTCGGCGTTGTCGGGGTCGAGGTTGTTCATCAGCATCCGCAGCGGCGCCTCGGTCTGCCAGGAGCCGCAGCTGAGCTCGGTGCCGCGAGGGGCACGGATGGGGAGCCGGGGGTTGTCGGTCATCGGGAACGCTCCTCGAGTCGGCGTCTAGGGTCGGGGTCATGCGAGAGGTGGAACTGCGGCGGTCGGCCCGCGACCGTCGCCTCTTCGAGGCCGAGGGCGTGGGCTGGCTGCGCCACGACCGCTGGCTGAGCCATCGCGGCGAGGGCGGCTCGGTGGGGTCCGCCGCGGCGGAGTGGTCGTTCGAGCCGCGCGGCTGGACGGGCGGTCGCGCCGAGGCGCTCGACCGGCGGAGCGGGCTGCCGATCGGCGGCTACCGCCGGTCGGCGACCTTCTCCCAGGACGGCGAGGTCACCTGGGCCGGGCGGGTCCACGAGCTGGGGCGCGCGAGCCGCTGGCGCAGCCGCTTCCGGCTCGCCGACGGCCCGGCGACGCTGCTCGAGCTCGACGTGCGCGGCCACGGCAGCCGGCCGGTCACGCTGCGGGTCGACCCCGCGCTCGACGGTGAGCCGGGGCTGGTGCTGTTCGCCTGCTGGCTGGGCAGGCTGTTCGCGGCGCAGGCGGCCGCGGGCGCCGCGGGCTGAGCAGGGCGACCGGCGGATCCGGGGGAAGGTCACCTCACTCCTCCGTGGGGCTGGCGTGCCCGTCGGCCCAGACCTCGACCACCTCGCGGAGCAGCCCGTCGGCGACGCTGAGGAAGCTGGCGACGTGATAGATCGCCTCCTCGTTGAAGACGCGCGCCCGCACCACGGCGCGGCCGTCGGCGACGACGATGTCCTCGGCCACGAAGCTCCACCGCCCCGGGTAGTCGGCGTTGAAGGCCACCCACTCGTCGGCCCCGAAGGTGCGCCCGTCGTGCACCAGCTCGATGCGGCAGTCGTCGGCGAGCAGGGTCCGCAGCGCGGGCCAGTCGCGACGGTCGAGGGCCGAGGCGAACTGGTGGGCGAGGAAGGCGGGCGTCGCGGTCACGAGAGGTCTCCGATCTGGTCGCGGACGGTGGCGAGCAGGACGCCGCTGCGCACCAGCGCGACGGCGGCCTCGATCTCCGGGGAGAGGTGGTGGTCGGGCCCCGGCCCGCTGACGCCGGCCTCCCGGAGCCGGCGTACGACGGCGCCGGTGGCGGGCGAGGGCTGCAGCGGTGCCCGTAGGTCGAGCGCCCGCGCGGCGGTGAGGATCTCGATGGCGACGACGCGGGTCAGCCCGTCGAGGGAGCGCCTGAGCTTGCGGGCCGCGGACCACCCCATGGAGACGTGGTCCTCCTGCATCGCCGACGAGGGGATCGAGTCGACCGACGCCGGGACCGCGAGACGCTTGAGCTCGGAGACGATCGCGGCCTGGGTGTACTGCGCGATCATCAGCCCGCTGTCGACGCCGGGGTCGTCGGCCAGGAACGGCGGCAGGCCGTGGTTGCGGGCCTTGTCGAGGAAGCGGTCGGTGCGCCGCTCGCTGATCGAGGCGACGTCGGCCGCGGCGATGGCGAGGAAGTCGAGGACGTAGGCGACCGGGGCCCCGTGGAAGTTGCCGTTGGACTCGACCCGGCCCTCGTCGGGCAGGACCACGGGGTTGTCGATCGCGCTCGCGAGCTCGCGCGCCGCGACCATCGCCGCGTGATCGACGGTGTCCCGGGCGGCGCCGTGCACCTGGGGGGAGCAGCGCAGCGAGTAGGCGTCCTGGACCCGGTTGCAGTCGGGACCGCGGTGCGAGGCGACCACCCCCGAGTCGCGCAGCAGCGCCACCAGGTTGGCGGCCGACGCGGCCTGGCCGGGGTGGGGGCGCAGCGCCTGCAGCTCCGCGGCGAAGACCCGGTCGGTGCCGAGCTGCCCTTCGACCGACATCGCGGCCGCCAGGTCGGCGTGCCGGAGCAGGGAGCGCAGGTCCTCGAGGGCGAGGACCAGCATGCCGAGCATGCCGTCGGTGCCGTTGATCAGCGCCAGGCCCTCCTTGGCGGCCAGCTCGACGGGGGCGAGATGGGCGGCGGTGAGGGCCTCGGCGGCGGGCATCAGCGTGCCGTGGGCGTCGCGGACCTCGCCCTCGCCGGTCAGCGCCAGCGCGCAGTGGGCGAGGGGGGCGAGGTCTCCGGAGCAGCCGAGCGAGCCGTACTCGCGGACCACCGGCGTGATCCCGTGGGTGAGCAGGCCGGCCAGCAGCTGGGCGGTCTCCCGACGGACGCCGGTGTGACCGGTGGCCAGCGTCGACAGCCGCAGCAGCATCAGCGCCCGGACGACCTCACGCTCGACCTCCGGACCGGAGCCCGCGGCGTGCGAGCGCACCAAAGAGCGCTGGAGCTGGGCGCGGAGCTCGGGGGCGATGTGCCGGGTGGCGAGGGCGCCGAACCCGGTCGAGACGCCGTACGCCGGCGTGGGGGCGGCCGCGAGGTCGTCGACCACGGCCCGGGCCCGGTCGATCGCCGCCAGGGCGTCGGCTCCGAGCTCGACGGGGGCGCCGTGGCGGGCCACCGCCACCACGTCATCGGCCGACAGTGGGCCGGTGCCGACGACCACCGGCTGCGTCGTCGCCGTGGTCGCGGGAAGGGTCGTGCTCATGCCCCCATTGCACTCCTCACGAGAGCCGCGCACCAGGGACTCACCCATCACCGTCGTCTCGGATCCGAGACGTCAAGGGCTCCTCCGAGGAGCGCTACGCACCCCGACACGGGTGTTGCGGGTGCGGAAGGCTCCTCGGAGGCGTGTCCCACGGCGACGCGAGCGACCCGCGGCCGGGGCTGACGCCCGGCCGCGGGTGGTGGGGTCAGCCCGCGCAGACGACGTAGACCGTGTTGCCGGCGGCCGAGCCGCTGAAGACCGCCGTCCAGCCGGTCGGCGAGCCTGCGGTCACGACCGGGTGGCTGCCGGTCAGGGTGCGGTTGCCGCCCGACAGGCCGCCGCCGCCGACGGCGATCTCGCCGGCAGGGCAGCTCACCGTCACCGTGTCCGCGTTCGCGGCGTTGGTCACCACGCTGGCGCTGGAGATGCCGGCGGGACCGGCGGGACCGGCGGGACCTGCAGGACCCGCGGCGCCGTCGGCACCGTCCGCACCGGCCGGGCCGGCGGGACCCATCGGACCCATCGGACCCTGGGCGCCGTCCGCGCCGGGGGCGCCGTCGGCACCGTCCGCACCGGCCGGGCCGGCGGGACCCTCCGGACCCATCGGACCCTCGGCGCCATCCGCACCCGGGGCCCCGTCGAGACCCGGCGCCCCGTCCGCACCGGGCGCCCCGTCGAGACCGGGAGCGCCGTCGGCACCGTTCAGGCCGGGGAGGCCGTCGGCACCCACCGGACCCATCAGGCCCTCCGGACCCATCGGGCCCTCGGGGCCGACCGCGCCGTCGGCGCCGGCCGCGCCCTGGGCGCCGTCGACACCGTCGACGCCGGCCACACCCGCGGGACCCTGCGCGCCGCGCGGGCCCCTCTTGTTCCAGCTGATCCGGACGGCGTCCTTGGCGCAGTGCTGCCGGCCGGGCTCGATGATCCGAATGGTCCCGTTGGGTCGCTTGCAGGCGACGATCTTGGTGGAGCCGGCGGAGGCCGCGTTGGCGGCGTTGAGCCCGCTCAGGACGGCGACGGCGGCGATGCCGACGACGGCGCGGCGCGGCCCGCGCCCCCGCCACAGGTCTAGCCTCCCTCCATGGAGCTGCTCACCGACCGGCTTCGGCTGCGCCTCCCGCGCGCGGACGACGCCGAGCGCGCGCTGCTGCTGCTGCGCGACCCGGAGGTGCGTCGGTGGAACCCCGTCGGCCCGGACCCCGACCTGGACGCCGCCCGCGCGTGGTGCGTCGAGCTGGGTGACTGGTCCAGCGGCGGCCACGCGACCTGGCACGTCGAGGACCGCGCGAGCGGGCTGTTCGTCGCCAACGTGTCGGTCTTCTCGATCGACGACGAGCACGCCACCGCGAAGGTCGGCTACCGCGTGCTGCCCGACGCCCGCGGCCGCGGCGTGGCCCGGGAGGCCCTGCTCGCCGCCACCGCGTGGATGTTCACCGAGCGCGGGCTGGCGCGCATCCAGCTCGAGCACGCGGTCGCCAACCCGGCCTCCTGCCGCGTGGCCGAGGCCGCGGGCTACCGGCTCGAGGGCACCCTGCGGTCGTCGTACCTCCTCGAGGGCGAGCGGTACGACGAGCACGTGCACGGCCGGCTCGCCACCGACCCGTGGCCGGAGACCGGACCGGACGGAGCCGGTTAGCCGACCCTGCCTTGTCGCCGGCCGGAGCGACCGGAGAAGGTGGACCCACGGGAGACACGGCGGAGGTGGCAAGATGTCCAAGAAGAAGGTGAAGCCCCCCGAGGGCGCCGACGACCTGAGCGCCGAGGCGCTCCGGCACCCGGGCATCGACCCGTCGAAGTACAAGAAGGACGGCCGGCTCAAGAACTCGCTCTACGAGCAGGAGATCGCCCGGATGCAGGAGCAGCTGGTGCTGCTGCAGTACTGGATCCAGACCCAGGGCCTCAAGGTCGCGGTGATCTTCGAGGGCCGCGGCTCGGCCGGCAAGGGCGGCGTGATCAAGCGGATCACCGAGCGCACCAGCCCCCGCACCGTCCGCGTCGTCGCGCTCCCCAAGCCGACCGAGCGGCAGAAGACGCAGTGGTACTTCCAGCGCTACGCCGAGCACCTCCCGGCCGCGGGCGAGATGGTCCTGTTCGACCGCAGCTGGTACAACCGCTCGAACGTCGAGTGGGTGATGGGCTACTGCAGCGAGGAGGAGCACCAGGAGTTCCTGCGGTCCTGCCCGGAGTTCGAGCGGATGCTGGTCCGCAGCGGGATCACCGTCATCAAGTACTGGTTCTCCGTGTCGTACGACGAGCAGCGGCGCCGCTTCGAGGCCCGCAACGCCGAGCCCCTCAAGCGCTGGAAACTGTCCGACATGGACCTCGCCGAGCACGAGCTCTACGTGAAGTACTCCATGGCGAAGGACACCACGTTCCAGTACACCGACATCAAGCAGGCGCCGTGGTACGTCGTGCCGTCCGACGACAAGAAGGCCGCCCGGCTGAACTGCATCTCCCACCTGCTGAGCATGTTCCCCTACGAGGACGTCGCCCCCGACGTCGTCGACCTGCCGGTGATGAAGGAGCTCCCCTACGTCCGCCCGCCGATGCACGAGCAGACGTTCGTCCCGCAGGTCTACTGACCCCAGGGTCGGTGCGCCGGCCGCGACCACCGAGGCGCCGCCCGCGTAGGGTCGTCGGGTGCTGACCGTGCGCCCCGCCGCCCCGGCCGACGCCGACGCGTGGGCGGACATCGTGACCGCCTGCTCCCCCTACCTCGTCCAGGACGCCCGCTCCACCGAGCACGAGATGCGCACCGAGCCGGCCGGGAGCCAACGGGTGGTCGCCGAGCGGGACGGCACGGTCGTCGGGGTCAGCCGGCTGCACGCCTACCCCGACGAGGACCACGTCACGCTGCTCGTCATGGTGCCGCCTCCGCACCGCCGGTCGGGGGTGGGGGCCGCGCTGCTCGCCGACCAGCTGCCCGCCGCCGCCGCCACGGGGACGGCGACGCTCCGGATGGTGGTCGAGGACGACGACGACAGCCGGGCCGCCGCCGAGGCCTGGGGGTTGACGCTGGTGCGTCGTTTCGCGATGTCGATGGTCGACCCGCGCACCGTCACGGCACCCGCCCCGCCGACGGGAGCCCGGCTGGTGCCGCTGAGCGCGATCCCGACCCGGGTGGTCTGGCACGCCCACTCGGCCGTGGTCCGCGACGACCCGTCCGGGCTGTCGGTGCCGGTGACCTTCGAGCAGTTCCAGGCCGAGTGGGCCGACCCCCGGATGCGCCCCGACCTCGGCCGGGCGGTGCTCGCGGACGACGAGCTGGCGGCGTTCACGATGGTCGGGGTGGCCGGCGACCGTTCGTGGAGCGACATGACCGGGACCCTGCCGTCGTACCGCGGGCGCGGCTACGCGCGGCTCGCCAAGCAGCACGCGCTCGCCGCCGCCGCGGCTGCCGGCGTCACCCGGGCGATGGCCGGCAACGACGACGCCAACGCCGCCATGGTCGCGGTCAACCGCAGCCTGGGGTACGCCGTCTTTGCGAGGCCCGCGCTCGGCGAGCGGCCGGTGCCTCCTGCCGGCTAGTCCAGCCAGCCGCGCCGGGCCGCCTCGGCGCCCGCCTGGAACCGGCTGGCGGCCCCGAGCTCGGTCATGATCTCGGCCATCATCCGGCGCACCGTGCGGGTGGAGACGTCGAGCCGGCGGGCGGCCGCCTCGTCGGTGAGCCCCGTGGCGGCGAGCCGGACGAGCGCCTGCGCGACCGACCCCTCCACCGCAACGTCGCGGTGGCGCGCCGTGCCGAGCGGGTCGGAGCCCCGCCAAAGGAGCTCGAAGTACTCCACCAGCGTCTCCACCACCGCCGGCACGCGGACCTCGACCGCCCCCTGGTTGGGCTGCGCGGTGTTCCACGGCAGCAGGGCGACCTCACCGTCGATGAGGATCATCAGCACAGGGACGCTGGGCGCGGTGCGCACCTCGCCGCCCTCCTCGGTCAGCCACCGCGCATAGCCCAGCGTCGGCGGGTCGGTGCGGGAGGCGTCCTGGTAGACCGCCCGGATGCCCACGCCCCGGGCGAGCGCCTCCGCGTTGAGCGGCCGGCTGGCCTCCATCTCGACGGCGTCGTGACTGCGTCCGGGGTTGACCGAGACGCACTCCCGGGTGGCGCCGAGGGCCAGCTCGGACAGCCGGGCGCGCACGGCCTCGCTGGAGGTGTAGCGGACCACCGACTCGCGATGCAGCAGCGACTCGTGCTCCTGCGCGATCGTCTCCATGGTGGCCCGCAGCTCGGCCAGCTGCTGCTGCCGGACCAGGATCTCGGTCTCGGCCGCCGCCACGGCCTGGGCGATCGCGACCCTGGGGGGCGCGACGGTGAGCGAGGCGCCGTCGCCCCCGAGCAGCGAGAGGTCGGCCAGCTGGTCCAGCGCCCGGCGTACGTCGGCCTCGGGAAGGCCGCTTCCGGAGACGAGGTCGGGCAGCGTCAGCCCGGGCTCCGCGAGCAGCTGTCGGTAGACCAGCCGCGTCCCCGCGTCGAGCTCCAACGTGTCCCCCTCATCCGTGTCGCTGTCGCCTGGGCGCGGCCGCTGGACGGTTCCGGCCAGGACCGCTCCTGGCCAGGCCCACAGTCTTCCCGCGGGACCGCCCAGCGTCCAGAGTTCCTGTCACTGCTCGCCCCCCCCCGTCGAACCCGGCGGACACCCCATGGAGGATCTCATGCGTCGTTTCGTCACCCTGATCGTGAGCACGTTGCTGGCCGGCTCTGCCCTGGCCGGCGCCACCCACCTGGCCGACCCCGGGTCCGCGCAGGCCGGCGGCTTCAGCTGGCCGTCGACGCCCCGGCCCTGAGGCCGAGGTGTACCTCGCCTCGCTGGTGGTCCGCCGCGACCCCACCACGCGCACCGCGGACGCCAGCGAGGTCGAGGCGGCCCTGGGGGAGCTGTTCGCCAGCCCGCCCCCCGAGCACCACCGCATCCGACATCACGGCGACGCGTTCACCGTCGTCTGCTTCGTCTCCGCCGCGAGCGAGGGCGAGGCCCACCTGCTGATCCAGCAGCTCCGGCGGCGCGTCTCCGCCGCCCTCGGTGAGTACGCCGGCTGGTCGCTCGACGCCCTCGACCCGAGCGGCCACTGAGCGCCTGCTGAGCGGGCCCGCCCGACACCCTCTCCACCCCACCCACGCCCTCATGGGAGGAACCGTCATGCCCTCGACTCCACTGCCCCGCATCGCCCGGCTCCTGGTGGGCCTGTTGGCCGGCGCCCTGGTGGCCACCCTGCTCGCTCTCGTGGCACCCGCGGCGCCGGTGCAGGCCGCCGCGCCCACCATCACCCGCGACGAGGTGATGGCGCGCGCCGACTACTGGTTCCGCGCCAGCAACGGCCAGGTCGCCGGCGTGGCGCCGTTCGGCCGCAACCCGGATCTCTACACCACCGAGGCGCCGCCCGGCACCGCCACCTACCGCCGGGACTGCTCCGGCATGGTGTCGATGGCCTGGCGCCTGGGCGCCAACCCGAGCAGCACGCTGCTCAACAACCCGGCCAACGGCTACACGGTGGCCATCACGGTGGCACAGCTGAAGCCCGGTGACGTCCTGGCCACCGACGGGCACGTCACGATGTTCCACTACTGGGTCAACCAGGCCGCCGGACAGTACATGGCCTACGACTTCGGCGGCGGCGGTGCCGGGAACGCCGACGGGCGGATGGAGCACAAGACCTACACGTTGGTGGACCACGGCACCTACATCACCCGCAACAACGACGCTCGGCACTACCACGCCTACCGCGGCGCCAACGTGGTCGACGGCCTCAAGGGCACCTTCGACTCGGCCACCGTCTCCGGCGTCGACGTCCGGGTCGCCGGGTGGGCCTTCCAGCAGAGCTCGCCGACCAGCACCACGTCCGTGTCGGTGACGATCAACGAGACGACGTACGCGCGCAACACCGGCGTCGCGCGCTCCGACGTGGTGGCGGCCTACGGACTGCCCTCGACTGCCAAGCCCGGCTTCGACACCACGATCGGACTCCCCGGCCCGGGCAGCTTCCGCATCTGCGTGACCGCGTCCGCGTCCGGGTCCTCGCTCAGCCTCGGCTGCAAGACCGTCACCCGCTCGGCGAGCACGCTGGCCTCCGGGCTGCTCTACCAACCGATCACGCCGACCCGGAAGCCGACGGTGTCGATCGCCGCCGGCGCCCAGGTGACGGTCGACCTGAGCGACACCGCTGCCCACAAGGCCGCGTCCGCGACGGTCACGGCCGTGGGTCCCGCTGCTGACGGGTTCCTGAGTGCCTGGCAGTGCGGGCGCCGCCCCGAGACCTCCACGCTCAACTACCGCGCGGGCGTCACCCGTGCCGCACAGGCCATCGTGCCGATGGACGCCAGCGGCCAGATCTGCCTGTACTCGACGGCCGCCACCCAGGTGATCATCGACGTCAACGGCTGGATGCGCGACACCGGCTACCGCTTCAACCCGGTCGCGGTGCGCAAGGGCGATACCCGGCAAGGACAGCTCGGCGGTCGGATGACCGCCGGCGAGACGCTGGTGGTCCAGGTCTCCGGCCAGAACGGCATCCCGGCCGCCAGCTCGAGCAAGGCGGTGGCGCTCAACCTCACCGTGGTGAACCCCGGCGCCGCAGGCCACCTGACGGTCTGGAACTGCGCGGCCACCACGCCCAACGCCTCCGCGCTCAACTACGGGCCGGGCACGGTGGTGAGCAACAGCATCAGCAGCGCCCTGTCGTCGACGGGGACGGTGTGCATCTACTCGCTCGCCGCCACCGACCTGGTCGTGGATATCCAGGGATGGCACGGCGCCACCGGACGCACCTACCGGAGCCTCGCACCCCTGCGCCTGGTCGACACCCGGTCGTCCAACCCGGCGCGCAGAGCGGGTGGGTCGGGTGGGCCGATCGCCGCCGGCGGCACCGCGCGCTACGACGTCGGCGGCGCCTTCGGCATCCCTGCCGCGGCGGCGGTGGTGTCGAACGCCACCGCCGTGAGCACCGGCGCGGCCGGCTTCGTGACGACGTGGGACTGCGCGGCCACCCGGCCGACCTCCTCCCACGTCAACTACGACGCCTCCGGAGCCACCGCCAACCTCTCCCAGGTCGCCGCCAACGCCAACGGTGAGCTCTGCAGCTGGACCCACGCCGCCAGCCACCTCATCGTCGACGTCTTCGGCATCTGGCAGTAGCCACGGGGGAGGCCCCGCCCCGCCCACGCCCGGGCGGGGCGGCGGTGTGCCTCCCGCCTCGTCGCAGGTCATCACTAGTGTTCCGGCCATGGAACGCGGAGCCAGCCAGGTCCCCGCGGCGACCAGGACGCTGCAGGTGCTGCGGTTCCTCGCCAGCCAGCCCGACCCGGTGCCGATGGACCGGATCGCCCGCGCCTGCGGGCTGCCCCGGTCGACGGCCTACCACCTGCTCGCGACGATGGTCGACGAGGGCTTCGTGGTCCATCTCGCCGACGAGCGACGCTACGGCCTCGGCGTCGCGGCGTTCGAGGTCGGCAGCGGCTATGCCCGGCAGGCGCCGCTGCAGCGGCTGGCCCGCCGCCCCCTGGCGACGCTCGTCGACGAGGTCGGTCACAGCGCCCACCTCGCGGTGCTGCACGGGCGCGACGTCCTCTACGTGCTCGAGGAGCGGGCCCCGGGGCGGCCGCCGCTGGTCACCGACGTCGGCGTCCGGCTCCCCGCTCCGCTCACCGCCAGCGGCCGGGCGATCCTGGCCTCCCTTCCCGCGGCCCAGGTGCGCGCCCTGTTCCCCGACCGGGCGGCCTTCGTCGACCGCACCGGCCGCGGGCCGACGTCCTTGTCGGCGCTGCGCACCTTGCTCGCGGAGACCCGGCAGCGCGGCTACGCCACCGAGGACGGCGAGGTCACCCCCGGCTTCGCCAGCGTCGCGGCGCCGGTGCTGGACCACAACGACCATCCCGTCGCGGGGGTCGCCGTCACCTTCCCGACGGCCGGCGTCGATCCCGGGGCCCTGGCTCCCGGCGTACGCCGGGTGGCCGACGCGCTCAGCCGCCGGCTGCGCGGGCGCTGAGCCGCGGCTCTCCCCGCGACCGGAGACCGTTGCCTCAGGTTCGTGCAGATCACAAAGCTGAGGCAGCGAAGTCCTTGTCTTCGGGTCACCCCCGGGATGGGATCTGCCCACGTCGGGCCGACACGGGGCCGGCTCTCGGGACCGAGGGAGATCTCGCATGAATCGCATCCTTGTCTCCGCCGTGGCAGCGGCCTGCGTCTCCGCCGTCGCGCTGAGCGCAGCCGGACCGTCCGAGGCCGCCCGGGGCGACCAGCGCGCCCAGGCGGAGCGTGACGCGCGAGCCGCGGCCGTCGAGCACGCCGGCGTCGGAGCGGGCCAGCGGCTCGAGGTCCGCGACGCGGTGCTCGACGCCGACGGCGACAGCCACGTCCGCTTCGACCGGACCTACCGCGGACTCGAGGTGGTGGGCGGCGACTTCGTCGTGCACCAGGGAGCGGGCGGCTCGTTCCGATCGATGTCCGGTCTCGCGCTCGCGCCCATCACCGCGAGCACCACCCCCGCGGTCGCGGCGCCGCGCGCCGCACTCACGGCCGGTCGCACGGTGGACTTCGCCACCACCCGGGCGACGCCCGAGCTGGTCATGCTCGTCCGCGGCCGCACGGCGCGCCTGGCCTGGCGGGTCGAGGTCACCGGTCGCGCCGCGGACGGCTCACCCCAGGGGGAGTACGTCTTCGTCAACGCCCGCCACGGCCGCGTGATGACGAGCTGGCCGTCGGTGCTCACCGAGACCGGCACCGGCACCGGCCTCTTCGTCGGCACCGTGCCACTGGACACCACGCTCTCCGGCGGCAGCTACCGCATGGTCGACCCGCTGCGCGGCGGCAACGCCACCCACAACGGACCCGCGACGTCCGCCCCCGTCTTCACCGACGCCGACAACGTCTGGGGCAACGGCTCCACCAGCAACGTCCAGACCGCCGCGGTCGACGCGCACTTCGGCATCGCCAAGACGTGGGACTACTACCAGCAGACGTTCGGCCGCAACGGCATCGCCGACAACGGGCAGGGCGCCCGGTCCTTCGTGCACGACGGGGCCTACGTCAACGCCTCCTGGAGCGACTCCTGCTTCTGCATGCGCTACGGCGACGGCGACGCCACGAACTACTACCCGCTGGTGTCCCTCGACGTCGCCGGCCACGAGATGTCGCACGGCGTGACCAGCCGGACCGCCGGGCTCATCTACCGCGGCGAGTCGGGCGGGCTCAACGAGGCCACGTCGGACATCTTCGGCAGCGCGGTCGAGTTCTTCGCGGCCAACGCCAACGACCCGGGCGACTACGTGATCGGGGAGGAGATCTTCCGGAGCTACAACCCCGCGACCAACTTCATCCGGCGGATGGACCGGCCCTCGATGGACGGCGCCAGTCAGGACTGCTGGAACCGCAACACCCGGCGGATCGACGTGCACTACTCGTCTGGACCGGCCAACCACTTCTTCTACCTGCTGTCCGAGGGCAGCGGGGCGAAGACGATCAACGGGATCGCCTACAACAGCCCGACCTGCAACGGGTCGACGATCACCGGCATCGGCCGGGCCAAGGCTGCGGCGATCTGGTACCGCGCGCTGACGACGTACATGACGTCGCGGACGAGCTACGCCGGTGCACGGTCGGCGACGATCAGCGCGGCGACCGACCTGTACGGCGGCTCCTCGGTGGAGGCCATCGCCGTGCGGGCGGCCTGGAGCGCGGTGAGCGTCAGCTGACGTCGCCGACGAACTTGCCGGGGGTGGCGACGGCCACCTCCGGCAGGTCCCGCGCGGCGAGGACGGCGCGGCCGATGGCGGCGCCGACCTCGTCGATGCTGGCCTTCTCAGGCGGATCATCGAAGGCCCCCGTGTCGAGCTCCTCCACGATGACGACGGGCAGGTCGCCGACCCGCGCGTGCTTGACCACGGTGAAGGTGGCGCCGGGGACGAACACCACCTCGCGCTCCTCGGGGTGGTGCGCGTGGGCCTCGATCGACCGGCCGGAGTGGCCGACGACGGCGTAGAGCCCGGCCGCGGTGAAGTTCTCGGTCGCGACCCTCGGGTCGCGTGAGGTGGCCACCAGCCCGGTGGTGACCACGAAGCCGCCACCCTGGAAGCCCAGCCCGGTCGGGGAGCCGAACCCGCGGAAGGAGATGCCGCGATAGCGCGGGAGCTTGTCGAGGGCCGCGAGGAGGTGCTCCAGCGTCTCCTCGACCGGGGGCGTCGCACCGGCGTCGCTCATGGAGCCTCCTTCAGGAAGATGTCCCAGTAGCCGCCGGCGTCGTTCCACACCTTGTCGACCACGGTGAACCGGGTGCCCTGGTCGAACAGGATCTCGGCCTCGCTCGAGAACTGCGACAGCCCCTCGATGCTGCGTCCGGACGTGCCGTCCACGTGGAACATCGTATTGCCGCCGGCGCGGAACTGCTGGGCCACCGTCTCGCTGGTGCTGGTGCTGAAGAAGGCGGGGTCGCTGAACGAGCCGCCGGGGCGGATCCCGTCGAGGACGGAGTCGGGCAGGTTGGTGCCGCGCAGCGTGTCGCCGGGGACGGCGGGCAGCTTGCCGAGCCCGTCGCTGATCTCGGCGGCGACGTGGCCGAGTTGCTCGGTGGAGTAGGCGCCGCTGTCGGTCAGCCCGCGGAGATGGGCGTTGAGGTCGTCGTAGAGCGGGCCGGAGTATGCGTTGAGCGCCTTGACCTCGTCGACCGAGAGCTCGGGCGGAAGGTGATCGAGCCGCTCGATGTCGCCGAGGTCGTCGAGGAAGTCGAGGTCGCCGGGCCCGTCGAGCCTGCCCAGGTCGTCGAGCCCGCCCAGGTCGTCGAGGCGGCCGACGTCGTCGAGGCGGGCCAGGTCGCCCAGGTCGTCGAGGTCCTCGAGCCGGCGGAGGTCGGCCAGGTCGTCGAGCCTGGACAGCGAGCCCAGGTCGTCGAGGTGGCTCGCGCCGGTGGCCGCGGTGCCGGAGCCGGCGGTCGCGGCCGCGATGATCAGGTCGGGCACCAGGTGCCCGATCGCGCGGGCCGGGTCGTCGGCCCAGGTGTCCCAGTCGAGCAGCCCCTTGCCGAGCTCCTTGCCGAAGGCGACGGGGTCGTCCTGCAGCGCCTGCACGAGGTCGCCGACGCTCTCGATCGACAGACGGTACTTCGTCGCCAGCTCCTCGGGGGTCAGCTCGCCGGTCGAGAGCTTCCAGAGATCGCCGATCATGTTCACCGTGCTGAACGGCGTCAGCGTGACGAGGTCCCAGATCGCCTCACCGGCGCCCTCGAAGATGCCGCCGACGAAGCGCAGCCCGGACTCCAGCCAGCCGGGCTTCTCCGGGGCGTCGCGGCACCCGACCCGCACCTGGTCGGCGCAGGTCTGCGCGGCGGCGTCGAGCGCGGTCGTCGCCTGCGCGAACTCGCTCACCGCGCCGTCGCGGACCGCCTGTCCCGGGTCGTGGAAGGGGTGGATGGTGAGCGTCATCGTCTCCCCGCGCGCGGCCGCGGCGGCGACCTCGGCGCGAGCCCGGGCGACGTCGGCGTCGTACGCCGCCCGGGCCGAGGCCGTGACCTGGTCGCCGCGGGCGTACTCCCCGCGCGCCCAGGCCGCGACCCGCTGCGCCTCCTCGACGGCGCCGGCGTAGGCCTCCAGGGCCCGGCCGGCGGTGCGGAACCCGTCCCCCGCGCGGGTCCAGCGGTCCGGCTCGAGGTCGTGCGCGTCGCGGAAGTGGTCGGCCGCCCGGCCGGTCCAGCCGTCGACCGAGATCCGGGCCAGCGCCGCGCCGGTGTCGTCGAACGCCTGGCCCTTGGCCACCGTGGTGGCGGCGCGCGCCCGGATCGCGGCGGGGTCTCCGCGCACGGCGAAGTCGGGTGCGACCACGGCTACTCCCCCATGACCTTCGCCTCGGCCACCCGGCCGGCGGCGGCGCCGAGCGCCTCGGCGCCGCGCTGGTCGAGCTCGGCGTAGTTGAGCGCGATCTTGCCCAGCCGCCCGGCCATCTCCTCGACGTCGTGGACCAGGTTGTTCATGCCCCGCTCCCAGCGGTCCTTGAACTCCGCCACCGCGTCCCACACGACGCTGCTGCCGAGCGCGTCCTCGCTCGGCACGAGGTCCTCGACGTCCTGGTCGCGGAAGAGCTGCACCGTCTCGCTCAGCCCCTGGGCCGCCTGCCCCAGGCTGGGCAGGTCGACCTCGAAGTCGTACGACGGCACGCGGGCTCCTCGGGCGGACGGCTGGGTGTGGGTGGCTGGACGTGGCCGGGTGTTTGGTCCGGTCATGCCCCGGGTAGACCTGGTTCAAACCGGCGAAGCAACGGAGGAGGGGCGCGATGACCATCGGTCTCGACATCGGCGAGCCGTCCGCGGCGGCGCTGACGGTGGCCGAGGGCGTCGAGCCGCTGCAGGCGCTGCTGACCGAGCTGAGCGACGCCGTCGGCGTGGCCGCGGGCGGCTTCCGCGGCGCGGCGGCCGGCGGGCTGGGCACCGCCCTGACCGCCTGGTTCGACGTCGCCGGCACGCTCGCGCCGATCCTCGAGGCCTACAGCCAGGCGCTCGCGACCGTCGACCACGAGCACGCCGCCAACGAGACCGCCCAGGTCGGCCGCTACTCCGGTGGCTCCGGCGGCTCCCACCTCGACGACCGGCTGGGCGGCCCGCGATGAGCGACCGCGGCCTGGTCGTCCACCAGCAGGCCCTCGCCGACATCGAGGAGGCGCTCGCCCGCGCCAGCGAGGCGATCACGGCCCACCTGACCGGCGTGCTCGACACCGCCGACAGCCAGCTGCGGGGCTGGACCGAGGAGACCCCGTCGCGGCAGGCGCAGCGCGACTACGAGCGGAGGCTGCGCGCCGGCATCGAGCGGCTGACCGCCGCCCTCGACGACGTGCGCGGCGAGGTGGCCCACCACCGCGAGGACGCGCGGTCGACCGAGGTCGAGAACGTCGCGATCGTCGGGTGAGCCGCGTGGTTACCGGTCAGTAGGATCTTTGTCACCCGGCCGCGGGGCTGTGGCCCGCGACGGAGTTCCGTATCGTCTGCGAGCGTGGACACCGTTCTCGTCATCGGGCTGCTGCTGAACGCGATCGCACTGCCGATCGTGGCCCGGCGCCTGTGGTTTCTGTTCCGTCTCGTGCGCAGCGGCCAGCCCGCGCCCGACCGCGTCGAGGGCGTCGTCGGCCGGCTCGGCCGCGCGGCCCGGACCGAGCTGGTCGAGGTGTTCGGCCAGCGGCGGCTGTTGAAGTGGACGGTGCCGGGGCTCGCCCACTTCTTCACCTTCTGGGCGTTCGTGATCCTGGGGAGCGTCTACGTCGAGGCCTACGGCGTGATGCTCGGCCCCGAGGACTTCCACATCCCGGTCATCGGTCACTGGGCGGTCCTGGGCTTCGCGCAGGACCTGATCGCGCTGCTGGCGCTGATCGCGATCGCCACCTTCCTGGTGATCCGGATGAAGAACTCGCCGGCGAAGCTCGGACGCCAGTCCCGCTTCCAGGGGTCGCACGAGTTCGGCGCCTACCTCGTGCTGTTCTTCATCTTCAACGTGATCTGGACGATGTTCCTGTTCCGTGGGGCGGCCTCGGCGCTGGGCAACTACGACAACGGCGGCGCGTTCGTCTCCAACGCGATCGGCTCGATGCTCGACGGCCTGTCGGAGGGCACCCTCCACTTCCTCGAGGGGCTGGGCTTGCTCCTCCACATCGGCGTGATGCTGGTGTTCCTGATCGAGGTCGTGCACTCCAAGCACCTGCACATCATGACCGCGCCCATCAACGTGCTCTTCAAGCGTCAGCCCATCGGCCTCGGCGCCGCCAAGCCGCTGACCGCGGCCGGCGTACCGCTGTCCCTGGAGGACCTCGAGGAGATCGACGAGGAGACCAGCTTCGGCGTCGGCAAGGTCGAGGACTTCTCCTGGAAGGGCATCCTCGACTTCGCGACCTGCACCGAGTGCGGTCGCTGCCAGTCGCAGTGCCCGGCCTGGAACACCGAGAAGCCGCTGTCGCCGAAGCTGATGATCATGGCGCTGCGCGACCACGCGTACGCCGCCGGGCCGGCGATCCTGGCCAACGGGTCGGGCGGGCCCGCGGGAGCCGTGGCCGAGCTCGAGCGACCGCTGGTCGGCGAGACCGAGGGCGACCCCTGGGCGCCCACCGGCGGCGGCGTGATCGACCCCGACGTGCTGTGGTCGTGCGTGACCTGCGGCGCCTGCGTGCAGCAGTGCCCGGTCGACATCGAGCACGTCGACCACATCGTCGACATGCGGCGCTACCAGGTGCTGGTGGAGTCGAACTTCCCCGCCGAGCTCAACCAGCTCTTCAAGGGCATGGAGAGCAAGGGCAACCCCTGGAACATGTCGCCCTCGACGCGGATGGACTGGGCCAAGGGCCTCGACTTCGACGTGCCGGTCGTCGGTGACGACGTCGAGTCGCTCGACGAGGTCGACTGGCTGTTCTGGGTCGGCTGTGCGGGCGCCTACGAGGACCGCGCCAAGAAGACCACCCAGGCGGTGGCCGAGCTGCTGCACCGCGCCGGCGTCTCCTTCGCGGTGCTCGGCAACGGCGAGACCTGCACCGGCGACTCCGCGCGCCGGGCCGGCAACGAGTTCCTCTTCCAGCAGCTGGCGCAGCAGAACATCGAGACCTTCCAGGAGTTCAAGGTCCAGAAGGTCGTCTCGACCTGCGCCCACTGCTTCAACACCCTCAAGAACGAGTACCGCCAGCTCGGGATCGAGCTCGAGGTGGTCCACCACACCCAGCTGCTCAACCGGCTGGTCCGCGAGGGCTCGCTGACGCCGATGGCGTCCGGCCCGGCCGCGGCGAAGCGGTCGATCACCTACCACGACCCGTGCTACCTCGGCCGGCACAACCAGGTCTACTCACCCCCGCGCGAGCTGCTGCAGGTGCTGCCCGGGGCGTCGTACGTCGACATGCCGCGCAACTCCGAGCGCTCCTTCTGCTGCGGCGCCGGCGGCGCGCGGATGTGGATGGAGGAGACGATCGGTGAGCGGATCAACGACAACCGCACCGCCGAGGCCGTCGCCACCGGGGCCGACCAGATCGCCGTCGGCTGCCCGTTCTGCCGGGTGATGCTCTCCGACGGGCTCACCTCCGCTCAGGCCTCGGGCTCCGCGCGCGAGGAGGTCGAGGTGCTCGACGTCGCCCAGCTGCTGCTGGCGTCGGTGAAGGGCGAGTCCGCGACCAAGGCTCCGGCCGGTGTGGGTGCCGGGGCGGGTGCCGGGGGTGCCGCCGCCGCTGCGGCGGGTGCCGGCGCCGCTGCGGCGGGTGCGGCCACCGCCGTCGTCGACGCGCCCGCCGAGCCAGAGGCGCCCGTCGCTACGGCGGCTCCGGCCGAGGCGCCGGCTCCGTCGACCGGTGGCTCGCTGTTCGACGTGGCCCCGGCCGAGACCGCGCCGCCTGAGGCTCCCGCCGAGCCCGCCGCTCCCGCCGAGCCCGCCACCGGCGGGTCGCTGTTCGACGTGGCGCCGGCCGAGCCCGCGGCTCCCGAGGCCCCGGCCGAGCCGGCCGCACCCGCAACCGGCGGCTCGCTGTTCGACGTGGTCCCCGACGAGGCGGCAGCTCCTGCGGCGAAGGCGGAGGCTCCTGCCGAGCCGGCCGCTCCCGCGTCGGAGATCCCCTCGGGCGGCTCGCTCTTCGACCTGCCGGCGCCGGCCGAGCCGGAGGCCAAGGCGGCGCCCGCGGAGCCGGTGGCGGCGGAGCCCGTGGCCGCGGAGCCGGTGGCCGCGCCGGCGGCCGCGGCGGCGGCGATCCCCGGCGGTTCACTGTTCGACATCCCGGCTCCGACGGAGGCGGCTCCGGAGACCCCGGCTGCCGAGGCGTCGGCGCCTGAGCCGGCTGCTCCGTCCGCGGAGGCCCCGCGCGGCCTCTTCGACGTCGAGCCCGAGGCAGCGGCCGACCCGGCTGCTCCGGCCCCGTCCGCGGAGGCACCGTCCGCCGAGGCGCCGCGTGGCCTCTTCGACGTCGAGCCCGCTGCGGACAAGGCGCCGGCTGAGCCCGCCGCCGACGACATCGAGGCCATCCTCGACGCCGACGACGCCTCCGCCGAGGCCCCCGCAGAGGTCACCGCAGAGCCCACTGCTGCGGCCCCGGCCGCGTCGGCCGCAGCATCGGGAGTCGCGTCGACGCCGCGCACCGACGTCGACGTCCATGCCGTGGGGTCGCTCTTCGACATCGAGGCCCCCGAGGGCGCCGTCGTCGCGAGCGGGGCTCCGGCATCGCCGGCCGCGGAGGTGAGCCAACCCGAGGCGGCTCAGCCCGAGGCGGCTCAACCCGAGGCGACCGAGCCCGAGCCGGCTCAGCCCGAGGCGATCGAGGCGGTCTCTGCGGGGACCGACGACATCGAGACGATCCTCGACGCCGACGACGCGGATGGCCCCGGCGAGACCACAGCGGAAGCCGCTCCGGAAGCGGTCGAGCCCGCCGCCCAGCCGGCGCAGCAGCCCAGCCCGGCGCCGGCCTCCGGGGAGGCGCACCAGCCGCGCACCGACGTCGACATCAACGCGGCCGACTCGCTGTTCGACCTCTGAGGACCCTCTGACGGCCGCCGGGCGGCGGCGAGCGCTGTCGCCCGGGGCCGGGCCGATGTCTACTGGTGCGTACGGAGCACCTGCTGCGTCGTACGCACCAGTAGACCTCGTCGTACGCACCAGTAGACATCCCCGCCGGCGCCGTCCCGCCCGCTCGCCCCACGCGCGAGGGAACCGAACCGGGCCGGCTCCGGTCATGCTGGGTGAGGGAGGTGGGCGTGGACTTCAGCGAGTACGCCGCCGCGCGCCGCCCCGACCTGGTGCGAGCCGCCGTGCTGATGGGCTGCCCGCGTGGAGAGGCGGAGGACCTGGTGCAGACCGCGCTGACGAAGGCCTACCGCTCGTGGCGACGCGTCGAGCGCGCGGAGCAGCCGGACGCCTACGTCTACACGATCCTGCTCAACGCCTGGCGCGACCTCCGCCGCCACCGTCCGGACCTGCCGCTGGACGACCTGACCGACCTCGCCGAGGAGCCCGACCACGCCGACCGGACCGCCACCGGCGTCGCGGTCCGCCAGGCGCTGGCGCGGATACGACCCGACCACCGCGCCCCGGAGGCGCTCACCGACGCGCAGGCACGGTCGCTGCTGCGTGCCGCCGGCGACACGGTCGAGGTCCGGCCGGCCGCGGTGCGGCTCCCTCCCCAGCCGCCGCCGAGCCGCTGGGCGTGGGTCGGCGTGGCCGCCGCGACCGTCGCCGTCGTGGCCGCCACGTCGCTCGCGATCACCGGCGGGATCGGTGGCACCGGTCCGTCGTTCGACCCCAGCCCGACCCCCGAGCCGCCCCGGGTCACCGCCACGCCGTGGAACTCCGTCGAGCTGGCCGACGACCAGGTCCCCTCGGTGTTCGGGTACGCCGCCGCCGACGCCCGCCGGCTGCTGCGCGAGGCGGGGCTCCAGGTCAACGTCAGCACGGAGGCGGCCTGTGGCGCCGGCGACCGTGCGCTGCGCACCGAGCCCGAGGTCGGCACACGCTTCGCCCCGGGAGACGTCGTGACGCTGGTCGTGTCGGGACCGGCCGAGCGTGAGTGCGCCTCGACGCCGAGTGAGCGGCTGTGGACGTTCGTCGACTTCGCGGCCGGCCGCTCGGCGCCGCCCGAGTTCGCCACCAACGTGACGTTCTCCGTCAACGGCGACGTGGTCAGCCTCAGCGACCGCCAGGCGCAGGACACCGCGCTGTGGCCCACCTGCTCCCCCGACCTGGCGCTGTGCCCGGGCAGCGCCGCCGACGTGGTCGACGCCTCGGCCCGCCGGGTGCAGCGGGTCGGCGGCGGCTACACCCAGCCCACCCTCGAGGTCGACAGCACCCGCTTGACCGACGCGTTCACGATCGACTTCCCGGTGGACGGCATCGCGTTCTACCCCCGGTGGCAGGTGTCGCTCGACTGGCGGAGCACCGACCAGGGCACCTCGGTGGTCCTGGCCGGCGTCGCCCTGAGCTGGCTGGAGGCGCCGTCGGTCGGCTCCGGCACCAGCGTGCGCGTCCCCGCGGTCACCTCGCTCTCGCTCGGCGAGGCCCGCGCCACCGTGGGCCGGGCCGGGCTCTCGGCCCGCCAGGAACGGGTGGGCGGGGTCCCGCTCGGCTGCTGGCGCGACTACTACGTCGTCGCGCAGAACCCGCCTCCCGACACCGACGCCGCTCCGGGCACGCCGGTCGTGCTCACCACCCGGCTGCTGCCGTGCGACCGCGACCCCACGGACCCCCTCGGCGTCGGCGCGGCGTTCGTCTCCTGGGCACGTGGCGACGGCGAGGCACCGTCGTTCGCCGACGAGGTCGGGCTGTACGTCGGCAACCAGCGCGTCGCGACGGCGTCGGGCAACGACCTCGCCACCGACCCCGCGGCGTGGCAGGTCCGGCTCGAGGGCTACGCCCAGCGTGACGGCGAGCTGTCCGCGCGGCAGGCCGTCGCCGAGGCCGCCGCCCCCGGCCTCGTCACGGGCCTCGTCACGGGGCTCGACCCGCACCAGGGTGCGTTCTGCCCCGACAGCGCCCCGCCGCCGCCCGAGGACACCGGCGGCCTGTGGGCACAGACGATCGAGACGGCCGAGCCGGCGTCCTGCGCCGACGCCCTCCAGGTGCAGCTCTGGGTCGACGGCGACGACCGGGTCGCGGCGGTGAACCTGCTGCTCGGCTCGCCGTGACGTCGCCCGACGCACCCACCCGAGCCGCCCGGCGCCACCCCGCTGGCTACTGTCGGGACCATGAGGATCGCGGTCACCGGAGGGTCGGGCAAGCTCGGGCGTCACGTCGTCCGCCACCTGCGCGAGCAGGGCCACGAGGTGCTCAACCTCGACCGCGCGGGCGAGCGCTGGACCGGCTGGATGGAGGTCGACCTCGGCGACTACGGGCAGGTCGTCGACGCGCTCGGCGGCGCCCACGGCGAGGTGGCGCCGGTCGAGGCGCTGGTCCACCTCGGGGCGATCCCCGCTCCCGGGCTGGCGCCCGACGTGGCGACGTTCCGCCACAACATCGTCGCGACGTTCAACGCGTTCCACGCGGCGATCCGGGTGGGCATCCGCACGATCGTCTACGCCTCGAGCGAGACCCTGCTGGGGCTGCCGTTCGACATCCCGCCGCCCTACGTCCCCGTCGACGAGGACTGCACCCGCCCGGAGACGGTCTACTCCCTCGTCAAGCACCTCGAGGAGACGATGGCGGTCGAGCTGTGCCGCTGGCACCCGGACCTGTCGATCACGGGGCTGCGGTTCAGCAACGTGATGGACGTCGAGGACTACGCCGACTTCCCGGCCTACGACGCCGACCCGATGCTGCGGAAGTGGAACCTCTGGGCCTACATCGACGGCCGCGACGGCGCGCGGGCCGTCGAGCTCGCGCTGGACCGGCGCGGCGGCTTCGAGACGTTCGTGATCGCCTCGCCGGACACCGTGATGAGCCGGCCCAACGACGAGCTCTTGCGCGCGGTCTTCCCCGACGTCCCCCGGCGCGGCGACCTCGGCGAGCACACCACGCTGCTGTCGATCGACAAGGCCCGTCGGGTGCTGGGCTACGACCCCCGGCACACCTGGCGCGATCACGTCTGAGGGGCCGGCCCGGGGGGCTGCCGTGGCCGCGCGAGGTCGCGCCCGGCGATGTCTACTGGTGCGTACGACGCACCAGGCGCGTCGTACGCACCAGTAGACATCCCCCCGACCTGCCGACCGGGGCTGACCGAGACCCAGCCCGCCCCCTACGATCGGCAGCGAGGGCGCGTCGCCACGCGAGGGCGGGCGCCCTCGGAGGGCGCTTCCGCAACGACGCGAGACGAGGTGGCACATGACCGTGACCGAGGAGCGGCCCACGGCCGAGCAGCAGGGGACGTTCATCCGGCCCGATGGCAAGGAGAAGGTCACCGGACTCGGTCGCTACACCGCCGACGTCAACCTCACCGGGCAGGCCCATGCCGCCTTCCGCTTCGCCGACCATCCCCACGCGCGGATCACCCGGATCGACACCTCCGCGGCCCGCGCGATCCCCGGCGTCTACGCCGTCGTCACCCACGAGGACGTGCCCGAGAACCTCTACGGCGGCATGGTCCAGGACCGCCTCCTCTTCGCCAAGGACACCGTCCGCTGGGAGGGCGACGTCGTCGCCGGCGTGGCCGCACGCACCCAAGCGATCGCCCGCGAGGCGGCCGCCGCGATCGTCGTGGAGTACGACGTGCTGCCGGCGCTGCCCGACTTCGTCGCCAACGCCCAGCCCGGCGCACCGCTGGTGCACCCCGAGTGGACGGCGTACGACGCCGACGACGACCTGTCCCGCGAGGGCAACGTGGTCGGCCACTCCACGATCCTCAAGGGCGACGTCGACGCCGCGATGGAGACCGCCGACGTCGTGGTGACCAGCCGCTTCGTGGCCGACGCCTCGCAGGGCGCGCCGATCGAGCCGCGGGCCATCCTCGCGCAGTGGACCGGCGACCGGGTGACGGTGTGGACCTCGACCCAGGTGCCGTTCGCGGCCCGCGACGGCGTCGCCCACACGCTGGGCATCCCGCAGAGCCACGTGCGGGTGATCGTGCCGCTGCTCGGCGGCGGCTTCGGGTCCAAGTGCGACTTCCACTTCGAGGCGCACGTCGCCGCGCTGGCGGAGGCCGCCGGCCGGCCGGTCAAGCTGGTCTTCAGCCGCCGCGAGGAGTTCCTCGCTCCCGACCACCGCCGCGAGGGCATGGTGCTGGAGTTCGAGACCGGCGCGACCAAGGACGGTCACCTGGTCGCGCGGCGGGCGACGCTCCACCTCGACAAGGGCGCCTACACCGGCGAGGGCGGCTTCTTCGCGCAGATGGCCGCGATGCACGCCTGCGGGCCCTACGAGCTCGACAACGTCGCGGTGCGCGCGATGCTGACCTACTCCACCAACCAGCCGTCCTCGTCGATCCGGGCACCCACGGCGCCGCAGACCTGCTGGGCCCTGGAGCAGCACATGGACCAGGTGGCGGCGGCCGTCGGCCTCGACCCCGTCGAGCTGCGGCGGCGCACACTGATCCGGCAGGGGTCGCACGGCCCGACCGGTCAGGTCTTCGACGAGATCGGGATGCTCGACACCCTCGAGGCAGCGGTCGAGATGATCGGCTACGGCCAGGAGCTGCCCGACGACGAGGCGATCGGCGTGGCGTGCGGCTGGTGGCCGTCGATGGCGTCTCCGTCGGGGGCCTACGTCAAGCTCAACGGCGACGGCACCGGCACGATCGTGACCGGCGCGCAGGAGTGCGGCACCGGCGCGGTGATGGCGCTGCCGATCCTGGCCGCCGAGCAGCTCGGTATGAGGCCCGACGACTTCTCGATCCTCTACCAGGACACCGACGCCGGGCCCTGGGACATGGGCGCCTCGGGGTCGCAGACCACGTTCAACAACGGTCGCGCCGTCGTCGCGGCCGCCCAGGAGGTGCGGGCGCAGCTGCTGCAGATGGCCGCGGAGAAGCTCGAGATCGACCCCGCCGACCTGGAGCTGGTCGACGGCACGGTCCGCGCCGTCGGCGCTCCCTCGACCTCGGTGACGATCGCGGAGCTCGCCGGGACGGGCACGCCCCTGCTGGGCAAGGGCTCGGGCGACCTGCCCGAGAACCCGCCCACCGACATCCCGTCCGCCTGTGTGGGGCGGCTGGGGCTCGACTCGTTCCTGGCGCCGCAGCTGATCACCCACGCCGCGCGGGTCAAGGTCGACCGGGAGACCGGGGTGGTGCGGGTGCTGGCGTTCGCCGCCGCCCACGACTCCGGCGTCATCGTCAACAAGATCGGTGCCGACGGGCAGGTCTACGGCGGGGTGATGATGGGCATCGGGCAGGCGCTGTCGGAGGCGACGTACTTCGACGAGGAGGGGCGCCAGCGCAACCCCGGCCTGCTCGACTACAAGCTGCAGACCGCCAGCGACGGCCCGAGGATCGACGTCCGCTGGATCGAGGTCGACACCCCCAACGCCGGGCCCAAGGGATCCAAGGGGGTCGGGGAGCCGCCGAGCGTCCCGACGTCCGGCGCGGTCGGCAACGCCATCGCGCAGGTGGTCGGGCGGCACGTCACGCAGCTGCCGATGACCGCGGAGCGGGTGTGGACGACGATCCAGGACGTCCAGGAGGAGGCGAAGTGAGCACGTACGTCGAGGCACGCGACGTCGCCGCCGCCGTCGCGGCGATGGCCGACGGGGCCCGCCCGGTGGCCGGCGGCACCGACCTGGTCGTCGGCGCCCGCCACGGCAAGGCGCCGCTGCCGGAGTCGATCGTGGGCATCCACCGGATCCCCGGGCTGGACGGGATCTCCGTCGCGGACGGGGTCGTCCGGATCGGGGCGCTGACGTCGCACGCGGCGATCCTGTCGTCTCCCGAGCTCGCGTCGGCCACCGCCGGCCTGCTCGACGCCTCCGCGATCGTCGGCTCGCACGCCACCCGCGCCAACGGCACGCTGGGTGGCAACGTCATGAACGCCTCACCCGCGATGGACACCGGCGCGCCGCTGCTCTGCCACGATGCTTCCGTGGTGCTCACCGGGCCCGGCGGCACCCGGCGGGTCGGGCTCGCCGAGCTGTGGACGGGGCCGGGGAAGACCTCGGCGTCGCCCGACGAGCTGATGGAGGCCGTCGAGCTGCCGCTGCCCCCGGAGGGCGCCGGGTCGGCGTACGTCCGGCTGCAGTACCGCCGGCAGATGGAGATTGCCGTCGTCGGCGCCGCGGCGTACGTCGAGGTCTCCGACGGCGCCGTGTCCGCCGCCCGGGTGGCGATCACCGCCCTGACGCCCGTGATCTGCCGGGTGCCGGGGTCCGAGGAGGCGCTCGTGGGTCGACGTTTGGGCTCAAACGACAGCGTTTCGGGCGAGAACCCTGCTGTTTGGACCCAAACAACAGAGATCGGCGACGCCATCCACGCCGCCGGCCAGGCCGCGGCGGCAGCGGCCACCCCCATCTCCGACGTCCGGGCGTCGGCGGGCTACCGGACGGCGATGGCCGCCGTCGTGACCCGGCGCGCGGTCACCGCGGCCCTGACCCGAGCAACCGGCGGCAGCGTGACCGTCCCCGCAAGCGACTGGAGCGAGCGTTGAGCATCGACATCACCCTGACCGTCAACGGCGTCAGCCACCCGCTGGCCGTCGACCCGCACGCCAGCCTGCTGCACACCGTGCGCGACCAGGTCGGGCTGACCGGGTCGAAGGAGGGCTGCGACGACTCCGAGTGCGGCGCCTGCATGATGCTGATCGACGGCCGCCCGGTCAACGCCTGCTCCTACCTCGCCGTCCAGGCCGACGGTGCCGAGGTGACGACCGTCGAGGGGCTCGCCGACGGCAACGACCTGACGCCGCTGCAGCGCGCCTTCCTCGAGAAGGGCGGCGTCCAGTGCGGGTTCTGCACCCCCGGCATGCTGATCTCGGCGACCGCCCTGCTGCGCGACCACCCGCGGCCGACGGAGGACCAGATCCGGATCGCGCTCTCGGGCAACCTGTGTCGCTGCACCGGCTACGACGGCATCGTCGCCGCCGTCGCCGCGGCCGCCGAGCAGGGCTGACACCACCCCGGCGCCATGATGGCGTCACATCACCCTTGACGTGACGTCATTCTGATGTCACAGTGATGTCTATGGACATCACCCCGTACGTCGACAGCCTGCGCCGCGACCTCGTCGCGGCCTCCGAGGCCGGCGGCGACGACGTCAGGCAGGCCGCCGAGCGCCTGGCCCTCGCCCTCGACCCGTCCGCCCGCCTGGCCCTGATGGAGGCGATCTCCGAGGCGGCCGCCGAGATCACCTCCGAGATGCCGGCCGGCGGCGTCGACGTACGCCTCTCCGGTCGCCAGCTCGACTTCGTCGTCCACGACGCCGGCCCCGCCACCGCCGCGGCAGCCGTGCCCCCGCCTCCGGCACCCGAGGACGCCGACGAGGGCGGCCTGTCCCGGGTGACGCTGCGCATCCCCGAGTCGGTCAAGGCCAAGGCGGAGGAGAAGGCCGCCGAGGCCGGCCAGAGCCTCAACACCTGGCTGGTCGGCGTCGTCCGCGCCGCCACCAGCGACCACGCGATCAACATCGACATCGACCTCTCCAGCGTGCCGTTCCTCGGCGGCCGCGACCCGTTCGCCGGGCGCGGCAGGCCGGGGCAGCGCCGGATGACCGGCTGGGTCTGACCCAGCACCTCTCCCCCGGGACCGGCAGCCGCCGGCCCCGTGGCCCCGCACACCCTCGACCTGCACCGTTCGGCCCCAGGAGGACCCATGCCCGACTACCGCTTCGACACCCCGCAGCCGGTGCGGCTCTACGCCGAGATCGGCCGCGGCGAGGTCCGCTGCCGCGCCACCGACACCACGGTCGCCACCGTCACGGTGCGCGGGCCCGTCGCCGACCAGGTCAGCGTGACCTACGAAGGCGACGAGATCACCGTCGTCGCCCCCCGCCAGCGCACCGGCTTCTTCGGCGGCGAGCCGGAGGTGGTCCTCGAGGTCACCCTGCCCACCGGCTCCGACGCGATGGTCAAGACCGGCTCCGCCGACATCGACCTCGCCGGGGAGTACGCCGCCTGCGTGCTGCGCTCCGGCTCGGGGCAGGTCGACGTGGAGGCGCTGACCGCGCCGAGCCAGGTCGAGACCGGCTCGGGCGACGTCACGATCCACGTCTGCCACGCCGAGCTCCGGGTGAAGTCCGGCTCCGGCGACGTCCGGGTCGGCCATGCCGAGGCCGGGGCGTCGGTGTCGACCGGTTCCGGCGACGTCCGCATCGAGACCGCCCACGGCCCCACCGCCGTCAAGACCGGCTCCGGCGACCTCCTCGTCGGCGACGCCCACGACGACGTCTCGCTGGCCACCGCCTCCGGCGACCTGGTCATCACCACCGCCCGCCGCGGCCGGGTCACCATGCGCAGCGCTTCGGGAGACGTCCAGGTGGGCGTGCCGCAGGGCCTCCCCGTCTGGACCGACATCTCCACGGTCACCGGCGAGCTGGTGTCGACGCTCGCCGCTACGGGTGAGCCGGAGGAGGGCGCCGACTACCTCGAGCTCCGTGCCAAGACCGTCAGCGGCGA
>JAUILS010000235.1 GCA_030432975.1 Actinomycetes bacterium | reverse complement strand
CGAGGTGATGGCCTTCCAGCACCTCGGTGCGCCGTACTTCCGGGCCGAGTGGGGGGCCAACGTCATCGGCATGCTGCTCGACGACGACACCGACTGGGCCGAGCTCGCCGAGCTCCTCACCGACTCCTACTGCCTGGTGGCGCCCGAGCGTCTGGCCGCCGCGGTCGAACGCCCGGCCTGACCGCGGGTCAGGGTCGACGCAGTCGCAGCCGGGTGGTCCCGCGGAGGTCGACCACGAGCTCGTTGCGGATCTCGGCGACCCGCAGCATCACGTGGGAGCAGCCGCGGCAGCGGGCGACGCCGCCCGGGCCGGCGCCGAAGACCACCAACGCCGCCAGCACCTGCTGCCGGCCGCACCCGTCGCACACCAGGATGGCGTCGGTGACGTCGACGCCCAGGAACGCGCCGAGGACGCCACCGAGGCCGTTGCCGTCCAGCGGGGCCGGCTCGCCGTGCTCGTCGGTCATGTCAGCCTCCTGTCGCGCCGAACCGCTCGGTGCGGATGCGGTGGTCGTCGTAGCCGAGTGCCACCAGGTCGCCGGCGACCTGGTCGACGAACCCGGTGGGGCCGCACACATAGGTGAGCACCTCCTCGGTGGCCGGCCAGGCGAGCGACCCGATCTCCTCGCGGGTCAGCCTCCCCGTCGGCCGCGCGTCACCGGGCGGCGCCCGACGCGTGTGGACGACATGGATCTCCAGGCCCTCGTCGAGCCGGCCACGGCGCTCCAGCTCGGCGGCGTAGAGCACGTCGTCGGGGGTGCGCACCGAGTAGACCAGCCGCATCGGCGCCGCCGCGCCGGCCTCGTGGCGAGCCCGCACCATGGCCATCAGGGGCACCACGCCCGAGCCGCCCGCCACCAGCAGCGTCCGGGTGGGGAGGGTCGGGCTCCAGACGAACCACCCGCCGACCGGACCCCGCAGCTCGACCGGGTCGCCGATGGCCAGGTCGTCGACGAGGAACGGCGACACCTCCCCGTCGGCGACGCGCTGCACGGTGAGCTCCACCGTGGCGCCGTGGTCGGGCGCCGCGAGGGAGTAGCTGCGTTGCGTGGAGTAGCCGTCGTCGGCCGTGAGCCGGACATCGACGTGCTGCCCGGGCAGATGGCCCGGCCACCCGGGCACCCCGAGGACCAGCGTGGCCGCCGCTGCGGTCTCCGGCCGGCGCTCCACGAGGTACGCCGGCAGCCAGGGCAGCGGTCCGGGCACCGGTCAGTCCCCGGCGTAGCGCTGCTCGCGCCACGGGTCGCCGTAGTCGTGGTAGCCGAGCTGCTCCCAGAAGCCGGGCTCGTCGGTGTCGCTGAGCTCGATCCCCGAGATCCACTTGGCGGACTTCCACAGATAGAGGTGCGGCACCAGCAGGCGGGCCGGGCCGCCGTGGGCCCGGGCGAGCGGCTCGCCGTCGTACTCGTGGGCGACCCAGGCCTGGCCGTCCAGCAGGTCCTCGAGCGGGAGGTTGGTGGTGTAGCCGTCGAAGCAGCGGACCAGCGCGAAGTCGGCCGCGGTCTCCACGTCCTCGAGCAGCACGTCGAGGGACACCCCGCGCCAGCGGGTGCCGAGCTTGGACCATTTCGTCACGCAGTGGAGGTCGACGGTGGGTGTCTCCTGGGGGAGCGCGAGCAGGTCGCGCCAGCTCCAGCGGGAGCGCGCACCGGCCTCGGTGGTGACCGTGAGCGCCCAGTCGTCGGTCTCGACGTGCGGGGTCGGCCCGGCGGAGAGCACCGGGAAGTCGTGGGTGAGGTACTGGCCGGGCGGGAGCTCGGGCGCTGAGTCGCGGCCGCGGCCCCGGAATCCGGGAGTGACGATGCCCATGGCGGACCTCCTCGGTCAGCAGGATTCTGCCGCCTCGGCGCCCCCGCCGGTAGCCCCGGCGGCGTAGTCCATCACGTCCCGGGCCGGTCGGGCAATGGCCCGTCGAGAGGTGCCCCGATGGGGCCCGGGGCCACTAGCGTCCAGCCGCATCGGCGACCGTGCGCCGACGTGGCTCGGGGGTGAGCATGAGGTCGACGTCAAAGCCCGGCTGGTTCCTCGACCCGTGGCAACCGGCGCAGCTGCGGTGGTGGGCCGGGACGGAGTGGACGTCTGACACGGCACCGCTCGGCAGTCCTCCGTCGGCACCCGACGGGGCGGTTCCGCGGCATCAGCAGCCGTCCTGGTGGGCCTTCGGCGTCGCCCTCCTGCTGGTCGTTCTGCTCGGGGTCCACGCGTGGCGGATGCCGTCGACCGGGGCCGACAGCCTGACGGCGCCGGCCCTGGCGAGTCGCGGGTCCGACCCGCAGACGATCCCCGGCCGCACGTTTGCGAAGCGGGTCGTGGTCCCGAGGTTGGAGAGCCGACAGCTGCGGCCGGCGCGCACGGCGATGAGGGAGCGGGGGATCGAGCTTGTCGTGGTGCAGCGGCTCCCCTCGCCGGAGGAGAAGGGCAGCATCCTGGCCCAGCGCACCGAGCCGGGCACCAGGGTGGACCCGGGCACTGTGGTGCACGTGGTGGTCGCCGCACCGAGCCAACCGTGACGTCGGGTCAGCCCATCGCCTTCTGACCGTCGATGGCCTCACGGATGATGTCGGCGTGCCCGGCGTGCTGGGCGGTCTCCACGGCGATGTGGAGGAACGTGCGCCTCGCCGTCCAGCGCGAGCCGGGCTCGAACCAGGGCTGGTCGGGCAGCGGCTGCGAGCCGTCGAGGTCGACCCGGCGGACGAGCGCGTCTGTCGCGGCGGCCACCTCGGCGTAGCGCGCCACCAGGCCGGCGAGCGTCTCGTCGTCGCGCATCCGGAAGCCGTCCTGGTAGGCCAGCACCGCCGCGGGAGGGTCGTTCCAGTCGATCGCCTCCCAGTCGACGTCGGCGCCGCCGGCCGGACCCTCGACCACGAACTGCGCCCACCCCTCCTCGGTGGCGCTGACGTGTTTGACCAGCCCCCCGAGCGTGAGCTCGGAGACCGTCGATCTCTCGCGCGCCTGGTCGTCGGTCATCCCGGCCACCGTGGCGAGGAAGAGGCCGCGGTGCTTGGTCAGCAGGTCGAGCAGGTCGGCGCGCTGCGGGTCGAGCGCGGGGGAGTCGGTCGCTGTCATGGGTCCTCCTGGTCCGGTGACCCGACGCTAGTCGTGCCCACCGACGGTCCGCTCGTCGCCGCTCCTCAACCGGTTCGAACTGGTGCTTGAATAGTCTGCTGCGATGCGGTAGATTCTCTCCCACGCATCTAGCGTGCCGGGCCAGACAACGATTCAGTCTGCGCCTTCCCGGGCGTGGTGGTGCGGAGTCGTGAGGGTTACGTGATAGTCCGCGGTGCGGGCCTCCAGGATCGACGACCAGCCGGTCAGGCATGTCGTCGAGAGGAGGCCACCGGATGTCCCACCCGATCTTGGCGGCCGCCGCCGACATCGATCAGGCGTTGAAGCAGGCCGCCGATGCCAACCCGGTGTTCCTCGCCACCGGCGAGAAGGAGGCCGCGCTGCGGGAGCTGGTCTGCTTGGAGGCTCGGCTGGTCGAGCTGCGGCTGCGGGTGATGGCGAGCGCGGGCGATGTCGCGGAGTCCACCGCCGCCCACGACGTCGCCGAGTGGCTCACCGTGCAGGCCCGAATGCGTCACGAGGACGCCCGTGCCGACCTGAGGCTCGCCCGGGGGCTGGACACCCGGTGGGCGGTGCTCGCCACCGCGTTGCGCGACGGCGACGCCACCCTCGCGCAGGCCCAGGTGATCGCCCGGGCCCTGGCCGACCTGCCCGACGAGGTGCCTGCCGACGTCGTCGCGTTGGCGGAGGAGACCCTGGTGTCCCACGCCGCGAGGTTCGGGCCCCGGCAGCTGGCCCGGCTGGGCCGCAAGATCCTCGACGTGGTGGCCCCGGAGATCGCCGACGCCGCCGAGGCCCGCCGGCTGGCCGCTTTGGAGGCCGAGGCGCACCGCCGCACCCGCCTGTCGCTGCGCCGGGTCGGCGACGGCACCACCCGGCTGTCCGGGCTGTTGCCCGACGCCGCCGCCACCCGGCTGGCGACGTACCTGGAGTCCTTCACCAGCCCCCGCCAGCAGGCCGACCCCGACCATCCCGACCGCCCCGCGGCGGCACCCGGGACGGCGGCTGGGGCGGCGGCGGGGGTGGATCCGGTGGCGCGGCTGGGCTACCCCCGCCGGCTCGGGGAGGCGTTCTGCCAGCTGCTGGAGGCCATCGACCCTGCCCGGCTGCCGGTGCACGGCGGCGATGCCACCACCGTGATCGTCACCCTGTCCCTGGCCGACCTGCGGGCCGAGCTGGCCACCGCCGACCTGCTCGGCGGGCTCGTCCCCGGGCCCGAGGGCGTCGGTGACCAGATCACCGCCGACCAGGCCCGCCGGCTGGCCTGCACCGGCCAGATCATCCCCGCCGTCCTCGGCGGCGACTCGGAGATCCTCGACCTCGGCCGCAGCCGCCGGCTCCACTCCGCCGCCCAGCGCCGGGCGATGCGGGTGCGCGACCGCACCTGCCGCGCCGAGGGCTGCGACATCCCCGCCGCCTGGTGCGAAGGCCACCACCACGACCCCTGGTCACGCGGCGGGCACACCACCCTCGACGACAGCGCCCTCCTGAGGCTGTCGCACGAATCGCGTGTCTCTGTGCGGATCTGGGCTGGGTGTGGGAGAAATGGGCGTGGCCGTGAATCTGCGCTGTGGCGATGTCGATCAGTTGATGTTGATGCCCCCGTCGGTGCGGGACTGGCTGCCGGAGGACCATCTGGCGTTCTTCGTCCTCGACACCGTGGCTGAGCTCGACCTGAGGGAGTTCTTCGCGGCCTACCGTGGCGATGGACGAGGCGGGTCGATGTACGACCCGGCGATGATGGTCGCGCTGTTGCTTTATGCCTATTGCACCGGTGAGCGTTCGTCGCGGCGGGTTGAGCAGCGCCTGGTCGAGGATGTTGCGTATCGGGTGGTCGCGGCGAACCAGCAGCCCGATCACGCCACGCTGGCGCGATTCCGTGCCCGTCACCAAGATGCGATCGCCTCGCTGTTCGGTCAGGTGCTTGGCCTGTGCGTGAGGGCTGGTC
>JAUILS010000234.1 GCA_030432975.1 Actinomycetes bacterium | reverse complement strand
GCCCTCACCTCGCTCACCGAGGTCGGCGGCGACCCGTCGGAGTTCTCCGTGACCCCGGAGGAGTTCCACGAGGCGATGGCCGAGCGGCAGCGCGACTGGCCCGCGGCGATGACCACGCAGACCACCCACGACACCAAGCGCGGCGCGGACGTGCGGGCCCGGATCACGGCGCTGGCCGAGATGCCCGACCGGTGGCGGGAGACCCTCGACGTGCTCGTCGCCCGGCACCCGTCCGTCGACGGCGGGTTCGCCAACCTGCTGTGGCAGGCCGTCGTCGGCGCCTGGCCCGGGGCCGCGGGCGGCGACGACACGCGGCAGCTGCTCGACGCCCTGCTCGCCGACGTGGTCGACGCGGGCTGGGTCAACGCCCTCTCGGCCGCGCTGGTCTCCCTCACCGCGCCCGGGGTGCCCGACGTCTACCAGGGCAGCGAGCGCTGGCAGCAGAGCCTGGTCGACCCCGACAACCGCCGTCCGGTCGACTTCGAGGAGCTCGCCGCCGCGGTCGAGGAGCTCGACGCGGGCGGTCCGCCGCGGCTGAGCGGCGGCCTCGGCGACCCCGGCACGGCCAAGCTGTGGCTGACCCGCGAGGCGCTGCGGCTGCGCCGCGACCGCGAGGAGCTGTTCACCGACTACCGCCCGGTGGCGGTCTCGGGGCCCGCGGCCGACCACGCGCTGGCGTTCGACCGCGGGGGTGCCGTCACCGTCGCGACTCGGCTGCCGGTCGGCCTGGCCGCGCGCGGTGGCTGGGGCGACACGACGCTCGAGCTCCCCGCGGGGGAGTGGGTCGACGTGCTCTCCGGCCGGGTGGTCGCGGGCGGCGCCGTACCCCTCGGCGAGCTGTTGGCCGACCTGCCCGTGGCGCTGCTGGTGCGACCGGAGGCCGACGAGGCGGCGCCGACGCGGCGAGGCCGCTTCGATGTCTGGGCCCCGCGACCGGAGCGGATGGCGCTGCGCGTCGGCGACCGCACGGTCCCCATGGAGCGCGGCGCCGGTGACTGGTGGCGGCCCGCCGGGCCGGTGCCCGACGGCGAGGTCGACTACGGCTACCTGCTCGACGACGACCCGACGCCGCGGCCCGACCCGCGCTCTCGCCGCCAGCCCGACGGCGTCCACGGGCTGTCCCGCACGGACGACCCGACGGCGTACGCCTGGTCCGACCAGGCCTGGACGGGCCGGCAGCTGGCGGGGTCGGTGGTCTACGAGCTGCACGTCGGCACCTTCACGCCCGAGGGCACCTTCGACGCCGCGATCGGCCGGCTGGACCACCTGGTCGGGCTCGGGGTCGACCTCGTCGAGCTGATGCCGGTCAACGCGTTCAACGGCGAGCACAACTGGGGCTACGACGGGGTGCTGTGGTCGGCGGTGCACGAGGGGTACGGCGGCCCCGCGGGCTACCGGCGCTTCGTCGACGCCTGCCATGCCGCCGGCCTCGGGGTCGTGCAGGACGTCGTCTACAACCACCTCGGCCCGTCGGGCAACTACCTGCCGCTGTTCGGCCCCTATCTCAAGGCAGACGACGCCAACACCTGGGGCGAGATGGTCAACCTCGACGGGGCCGGCTCCGCCGAGGTGCGGCGGATGATCCTGGACAACGCCCGGATGTGGTTCGCCGACCTCCACGTCGACGCGCTCCGCCTCGACGCCGTCCACGCGCTGTCCGACGCCTCGCCGGTGCACCTGCTGGAGGAGATGGCCGTCGAGACCGCGGCGCTCTCCGCCCATCTGCGCCGGCCGCTGACCCTGATCGCCGAGTCCGACCTCAACGACCCGACCCTGGTTACGCCGCGCGAGGCCGGCGGGTGGGGGCTCGACGCGCAGTGGAGCGACGACTTCCACCACGCCGTCCACGTCGCCCTCACCGGCGAGACCGACGGCTACTACGCCGACTTCGAGCCGCTCGCGGCGCTGGCGAAGGTGGTCGAGCGGGGCTTCTTCCACGACGGCAGCTGGTCGTCGTTCCGGGAGCGGACGCACGGCAGCCCGGTCGACGTCGCCACGATGCCGGCGTGGCGGCTGGTGGTCTGCAGCCAGAACCACGACCAGGTCGGCAACCGGGCCCGGGGCGACCGGCTCACCGAGCACCTCGACGCCGACCAGCTGGTCTGCGCGGCGATGCTGACCCTGCTGTCGCCCTTCACGCCCATGCTCTTCCAGGGCGAGGAGTGGGCGACCCGGCGGCCGTTCCCGTTCTTCACCTCCCATCCCGAGCCCGAGCTCGGCCGGGCCGTCGCCGAGGGCCGGCTCGCGGAGTTCGCGCGGATGGGCTGGGACGAGTCGCAGGTGCCCGACCCGCAGGACCCGGCGACCCGGGAGTCGGCGGTCCTCGACTGGACGGAGTCGGAGCAGGGTGACCACGCGGTGGTGCTCGACGCCTACCGCCGGCTGGTGGCGCTGCGGCGGGCCGAGCCCGAGGTCACCGACCCCGACCTGAGGCGGGTGCGCTGCGTCGTCGACGAGGAGGCCCGCACGGTCCGGATCGACCGCGGCTCCCTCTCCGTGGTCGTCAACCTCGGCCCGGCCGAGGCGGTCGTCGATGTCGGGACGCCGGCCGAGCTGCTGTTCACCACGCCGACCCCGGCGCGGGTCGACGGCGCCCGGGTGGCGCTGCCGTCGCACGCCGGCGCGGTCGTGCGCCGCTGAGGTCAGCGACCGGCCTCGGCGGTCAGCCTGGCCAGGCCGGCGTACGCCGGCTCGAGGGCGTCCAGCAGCCGCACGTAGAGCGCCTCCCGTGCGGGGTCGGGCTCGGCGCCGGGGAGGTCCCGGGTGGCGTTGACGCGGGTGGTCGCGAACCAGCCCGACAGGTCCGGATGGCTGCGCCAGAGCCCCTCGGTCGCGAACCCCGTCAGCAGCATCTGCAGGTAGCCGAGCGGGCCGCCGTCCACGAAGTTGGCCGGGCAGAGCCGGTTCTTCTCCGCCAGGGGCAGGTCCAACGCCTCGACCCGGGCGATGACCGCGCTGCTGAGCGGCATGCTCAGCCGGGAGAGGTACTGCACCGTGATCCGTCCCGGCTCGAAGACCGGCACGGGCGGGGCGTCGGGGAGCCCGGACGCCGCACAGTGCACGTGGACCGTGTCGGGGGTCGTGGGGATCTCGCCCTGCTCCAGGACGACCCGGTCGGGCTCGACGCGCAGCACCCGGCCGAGCCGCACCACGTCGTCGATCCGCCGCAGCTGGTGCACCTCGTGCTCGCTGATGGTGGGGCCGCGGAAGACGGTGGGCCACACGTCCGGGTCGATCCGCAGCAGCACCCCGACCCGCTCCAGGTGCTCGAAGACCTGGTCCTCGGTCTCCGCGGTGGCGAGGGCCTCGAGGAAGCCCACGGTCCCCTCGACGGTGCGGACCGCGAGTCGGTCCGGCTGCAGGAAGTGCCGGTTGTTGAGCCAGGCGTCGCGGGTGCGGATCCAGGTGATCCGCTCCGGCGGGTGGCCCTGGTCGAGGAGCCAGCCGCAGGTGTCCATCGCGGTCTTGCCGGTCCCGACGACCACCACCTGCTCGGGCGGCTCGGGCAGGGTGGTCAGCCCGGCCGGCGTCACCACGGTGACCCCGTCGGCCACCTGGAACGGCGGGGGAGAGGTCTCCGGTGTGCGGGAGGCGGTGTACGTCGCGTCGACGACGCCGCGGCGCACGCTCACGGTCGTCTCGGTCCCGTCCGCGAGCGAGCACAGCCGCCCGTCGCCGAGATGGTCGGTCTCCGGGAGGAAACGGACCCGCCCGGAGGCCAGCAGCCGGTCGCGCAGCACCTCGCCGAAGTAGGCCTGGATCTCCGGCCCGGAGGCGCGGGTGTAGTCGCCGGCCTCGGGGCCGTCGGTCTCCAGGCTGTCGTCGCCCAGTGGCGTCGAGGCGACGCCGTACCACGGCGACGGCTGGTGCAGCCGCACGAAGGGGTAGGCGTCGAGCCAGTGGCCGCCCGGCGCCGGCCGTCGGTCGACCATCACCACGTCGGCGTCGCTGACGTCGAGCAGCGAGTCGACGAAGCCCAGGCCGGCCATGCCGGCGCCCACGACCAGGTAGTCGGTCTCGATCCCGCTCATGGCTGCCTCCCGGGCGCGGCGTCGACCTCGACGACGCGCCTCCGGCGCCGTCCCGTCCCTGAGCTGCTGGTCGGTCTCATCGGTCAGCCCGCCAGCGCCGCACCGGCGAGATGGGTCACCAGGTGCGCGGTGAGGTCGTGGGCGTCCGGGCCGACCCCGTCGAGGAAGTTGGACTTGCGCCGACGCAGGAACGGCAGGCCGAGAGCGTAGAGCCCGGGTGTCGTCGCCACGCCGCCATCGTGGGGGAGTCGGCCGGCGCCGTCCAGAAGGCTCGGGTCGAGCCAGGGGTAGCGCGGCCGGAAGCCGGTGGCCCAGACGACCGAGCCGAACGCCGTCAGGTCGGCGTCCAGCCGGCTGCCGTCGACGACCGTGCGCGCGGGCCGTGTGGGCTCGCCGAGCTCGCCGTCGAGACCGTGGGTGCGGGCGAACTCGTCGATCCGGTCCAGCAGCCGCCGCTGCTTGAGGTCGGCCAGCTGGCACACGTTGGCGAGCGAGCCGGAGAACTGTGCACGCGACCCGTCCAGGCCGGCCAGCCGGCCGACGACGTCGACGCCGCGGTCGGTGAGGCTGTTGAGGTCGAGCGTGCGTCGCTCGGGCGACCCGACCAGCTGGAGGGACGGCAGCCGCCGCGCGCGGGCCAGGTCCTCCACCTCGTCGAAGCGCTCGTCGAGCACGCCGAGGGTGTCCATCCACCAGTGGATGTCCATCCCGCGGTAGGTCCGCGGGAGGCGGACGTGCTCGCCGGTGGCGAGGGTGACCTCCCGTCCGGCGCCGGCCAGCTCGTCGGCGATCTGCAGTCCGGAGGCGGAGCCCCCGACCACGAGGACGGGCCGGTCGGGCACCTGCCCGGGGTTGCGGTAGTCGACGGCGGTGAGCTGCTGCAGGTGGGCGGGCAGGTCCGCGGCCAGGGCGGGCACGTGCGGGTCGCTGCAGGCGCCGGAGGCGACCACGACGGCCGCGCTGCGCCACGAGCCCTGGTCGGTGTCGACCCGGAAGCCGTCGTCG
>JAUILS010000233.1 GCA_030432975.1 Actinomycetes bacterium | reverse complement strand
GCTGGCAATGTCGTAGACCGGCCGGTTCCAGCGGTAGATCGTGCCGTTGTGCAGCCGCAGCTCGTGGAGCTGGGGCACGCCACCGGACTCGAGGACGGCCATCGGCTCCTCGTCGTCGGTGATCGGCAGCAGCGCCGGGAAGTAGCGGACGTTCTCCTCGAACAGGTCGAAGACCGAGGTGATCCACCGCTCGCCGAACCACACCCGGGGGCGCACCCCCTGCGCCTTGAGCTCCTCGCTGCGGGTGTCGGTGGCCTGCTCGAAGAGCGGGATCCGGGTCTCCCGCCACAGCTGCTTGCCGAGGAGGTAGGGCGCGTTGGCCCCCAGCGCCAGCTGGACGCCGGCGATGACCTGGGAGGCGTTCCAGTACTCCGGGAAGTCGTCGGGCGAGGTCTGCACGTGGAACTGCGTGCTGGTGCAGGCCGCCTCGGGCAGGATCGAGTCCGACGTCGTCTGCAGCCGCTCGTCGGGACCCGCGATGGAGATCGTGATGTCCTCACCGCGGGCCTGGAGGATCTGCTCGCTGAGCAGCTTGTAGCGCGGGTTGGCGCTGATCGACTGCGGGCCCATGTGTCCGGGCTGCAGGGTCGGCAGGATGCCGATCATCACCAGGTGGGCGCCCACCTCGGCCGACTTGGCCTCCGCGTCGTTGAGGCTACGGCGCAGGCTGTCCTCGAAGGTCGAGAGCCCGCGCTGACGGAGCAGGGCCGGCTCGACGTTGATCTCGATGTTGAACTGGCCCAGCTCGGTCTGGAACGCCGGGTCGGCGATGGCGGCCAGCGCCTCGGTGTTCTTCAGGGCGGGGTCGCCCTGCTCGTCGACCAGGTTGAGCTCGACCTCCAGGCCGGTCATCGGGTCGTCGGTGTCGAACGCCGACTCCCGCAGCATCCGCTCGAACACGTCGAGACAGCGGCGGACCTTCTCGCGATGCCGGGTGCGGTCGGCCCGCGAGAACTCCTGTGCGTCCACCTCTTCGCCCATATCGGCACCCTAGATGCCTTCGCGGCTGTGGCCCAGGGTGTGACTCACGGACCGGGCAGCGGGCCGGTCAGGCGAGGTCGCGCACCACCCGGTCGAGGTCGTCGCGCCACCGGCTGGGCGGCACGGCGTGGAGCAGGAGATGGCCGAGCGCGAGCGCCCAGTCGTCGTCGGGTCGATCCTCCAGGCAGCGATCGACCGCGCACCACGCCAGGGCACCCTGGCCGCCCAGCCAGGCGACGAAGCCCATCAGCGACGCGGGACCCGCGACCCAGCCGGGCGGCGCGGCCCGCAGGACATGGGTCCAGAGGACCGCCTGGGTGTCTGCTCGCTCCCGCGTCTGGCCGCGCAGCGCGGCCTCCCACAGCGCAGGGTCGGCCAGGTCGCGGACCAGGCGCGCGCACGTGAGGTCGTCGGGATCGGGGTCGCTCACCGGGTCGCGACGGTCGGCGGCCGCCATCGTCGACCGCAGCCAGGTCGCCTCGGCCGCCCGCTGCCGCGCGGGAAGCCGCTCGGGCAGCGCGGCCAGGAGGCCGGCGATGCGCTCCACCCGCGCGTCGGCGGGCGCCAGCGAGGAGGCCAGCGCGGCGCGGCTGGAGTAGGTCACCTGGCCCCGCAGGATCGCCTCCGCGGCGAACGTGTGGCGGCTCAGGTCGTAGGCCGTCCCCGGTCCACGGCCGCCGTCGGGCCGGAGCGCCCACCACGCGCGACCGTCGGCCTGGAGGACGTCGATCACCCCCACGCCCTCGGCCGTGAAGGTGTCGACCAGTGCCGCGGGCAGCTCCGCGGCCACCCGGTGCGCGGAGAAGACGAGGAACGCCACCCGCTGCAGGCCGTGCTCGAGCACCGGCGCGAGCAGCGTGCCCACGACCTCGCGGACGGCCGTCTCCCCCTCGGGGAGGTCGATGCGCGCGTGGAAGGCCCGGTCACCGAAGGTGAGCATCACCAGGGACTCCTCCGGCTGGAAGCCCAGCACCAGCGGGGCCAGGGCGAGCAGGTCCTCGGGGCTGCGGGCGGTCAACGTCGTCGGCTCCATGGCGGCAGCGTGCCCGCGCCGGCCCCGGCGGGCGGCGCCGCGAGGCGTGGCTGTGGAGAAGGATCACCGTGGCGGCGCTGTGGACGCGTGCTGGCCCGCGATGCTGCGCCGGTTGTCCCCGGGCAGTGGCAGGATCGGCTCGTGAGCGACTTCTTCCCGGACCCACCCCCGCCGCCTGAACCGGTCGAGCGGCCGACCCCGGGGTGGTTCGGGCCGCCGGACGACGTGCTCCCGGGCGTGGTCCCGGTCGAGCTGGTGCTCGGGCGTTCCCCACATGCGGTCGTGATGCTGTCGGGCATGCGCGCCTTCCCCGCCGGGCTGGCCATGACCCTGCACGTCCGCACACGGTCCGGACGCCAGCATGACGTCCTGCACGAGGAGATCTTCGACGATGCCGGCGACCGGCACCGGGACCCCGTGTGGCGGCGCGACCGCCTGAAGTGGGGCTTCGAGCTCGCTGACGGCAGGCGTACCACCAACCTCGGACCGTGGCCCGAGCTCTCGGCCGTGGACCAAGACCCCGACCACCCCGTCCTGATGGGAGGAGGTGGCGGCGGCAGCGACCACTCGGCCGACCGCGACTACTGGCTGTGGCCACTCCCCCCGCCGGGCCCCCTGGTGGTTGTGTGCGAGTGGGTGTCGCGGGGAATCGAGAGGACCGTCACCCGGCTCGACGGCGACGCGATCGTCGCCGCGGCGGGCCGGTCCTCGCCCGTGTGGCCAACCGAGGACTGACCGGGGTGCGCGCGGCGGCCTCGGTCCTCCATCTCGACCTCGACGCGTTCTTCGCGGCGGTCGAGCAGCGCGACAAGCCGTCGCTGCGCGGCAAGCCCGTGGTCGTCGGCGGGGTCGGCGGCCGGGGGGTGGTGGCCACGGCGTCCTACGAAGCCCGGAAGTACGGCGTCCGCTCGGCGATGTCGACGCGCGAGGCGCGGGCCCGGTGTCCGCACGCCGCGTTCCTCAGCGGCCGTTTCCACGCCTACCGCGCCACCAGCGAGGCCGTGATGGCCGTGCTCCGCGAGGCCTCGCCACTCGTCGAGCCGCTGTCGCTCGACGAGGCGTTCGTCGACCTGGAGCGCTCGGACCTGCCCGACCACGAGGTGCCGACCGTGACGGCGTACGCCCAGGAGCTGCGCGCCCGGGTCAGCGAGGTGACCGGCGGGCTGACCGCGTCCGTCGGCATCGGCACCAGCAAGTTCATCGCCAAGGTGGCCAGCGACCTCGACAAGCCCGACGGCCTGGTGGTGGTGCCGCCCGGCACCGAGCTCGACCTGCTGCGACCGATGCACGTCACGGTGATCCCCGGCGTCGGCCCCGCCACCGCCGAGCGGCTGCGCCGCGCCGGCATCCACACCGTCGCCGACCTCGAGTCGGTCAGCCTGGAGGAGCTGGTGCGCCTGGTCGGCCGCGCCCACGGCCACGGACTCCACGAGCTGGCGCACGCCCGCGACGACCGGCCGGTGGTGCCCGAGCGCGAGACCAAGTCGGTCAGCGTGGAGGGGACCTACGACATCGACCTCACCGACCGGTCGCTGATGGCGGGGCTGCTCACCCGCCAGGCCGGCGAGGTCGCCACCCGGCTGCGCAAGGCCGGCCTGTCGGGGCGCACCGTCACCATCAAGGTGCGGCTCCACGACTTCACCACGCTCAGCCGCTCCACCACGCTGCCCTCCCCCACCGACACCGCCACCACCATCGCCCGGCTGGCCCGAGGGCTGCTGGAGGGCCTCGACACCTCCGGCGGGGTCCGGCTGCTCGGGGTCGGGGTGTCCGGCCTGGCCGACTGGGTGCAGGAGGACCTCTTCGGCGACGCCGACGACCCTGCCTCCGACGGCCCGGCCTCCGACGCGGTCCCCGAGCCCGCCGCGCTCCCCCCAACGGCGCGCCAGCGCACCTGGGCGCCCGGCATGGACGTCGTGCACGACGAGCTGGGCGCCGGCTGGGTGTGGGGGTCGGGGCGCGGGGTGGTGACCGTCCGGTTCGAGACCCGCGAGACCCCCGCCGGGCCGGTGCGCTCCTTCGGCGTCGACGACCCGCAGCTCCACCGGGCTCCCACCGAGGAGCCGGCGCCCCAGGAGTCGGCGACCGAGGGGACTACGACGCCGGAGCGGGCCGCCAGCGAGCGAACCTGACCGGGTCGCCCGGCCGCAGCTGCGCGCACCAGGCGAGGTCGTCGACGTCGACCACCGCCACGACCGGGTAGCCGCCGGTGGTCGGGTGGTCGGCGAGCATCACGACCGGCTGCCCGTCGGGCGGCACCTGGACCGCGCCGAGCACCAGGCCCTCGCTGGGGAGCTCGCGGTCGACCACCCGCTCCAGCGGTCGCCCGGACAGTCGCAGCCCGATCCGGTTGGACGCCGCGCCGACGGCGTACTCGGTGGCGGTGAGCACGTCCAGCGCGTCGGGTCCGAACCAGTCGACCCGCGGGCCGGGGTGCAGCCGCAGCGGCGCGCCACCCCGCTCCCTGGCCGGTACGTCGACCGGTCGCGGTGGGCCGGCGGCCCCGACGGGCAGCCGCGCGCCGGCGACCACGGCGGGTGGACCCACCCAGGCCAGCGTGTCGGTCGACCGGGAGCCCAGCACGGGCTCCACCACGACTGCGCCGGCCACGGCGAGATAGCTTCGCACGCCGCGCGTCGCGGGCCCCACCGTCAGGACCGCCCCGGCGGACACCGAGATGGGCTCGGCGAACGGCCGCGCACGACCGTCGACGTCCACCGTGCAGGCGGCGCCGGTCACCGCCACCGTGACGGCCCGCATCGCCCGCACCGACACCCCGAGCAGGGTCGTCTCCAGCAGTGCCGCCTCCGGGGCGTTGCCGACCAGCCGGTTGGCCAGCGCCGCGGCCGGCCGGTCGAGCGGGCCGGCCCGCGGCACCCCGAGATGGGCGAGGCCGGGGCGACCGGCGTCCTGCACCGTCACCAGCCCCTCGGCGCGGACCACCTCGAGCGTCATGTCTCCACCACGATCCGCACCCGGGTGCCGGGTGCCAGCAGCGCCGGCGGGTCCCGGTCGGGCTCCCAGAGCG
>JAUILS010000012.1 GCA_030432975.1 Actinomycetes bacterium | reverse complement strand
CCGTCCGTCGGCTGGGGCAGGTCGGGCATGGGAATCTCCTCCGAGATGCGGTGGTGGGCCGTCGAGGGGACGGTTACCGACCGGCCGGGAGAGAAACCCCGGGCGTCCCGGTTCGGCCTTCTGTGGCCCGACGCGCTAGTGTTGCCCCTCGGTGGCGCGCGAACCGAGGTCCTCTGCTGCTCCGGACTCCCCGACCCTCACGGGTCCGGTCCGGACCTGCATCGGATGTCGGCAGCGGGCCGCCCGATGCGAGTTGCTGCGAGTGGTCGCGGGCTCGGACGCGCACGGCCGACCGGCCGTCGTACCCGATCCGCGCGGCACGGCACCAGGCCGCGGGGCGCACCTGCACCCCACGACCGCGTGCTACGAGCTCGCGGTGCGGCGGCGAGCCTTCTCTCGAGCCCTCCGGCTGGAGACGGGGCTGGCCACCACACCGGTGGGCGAGCACATCGCCGCGCTTCCATCGTGACCAGCAGGACCCCTACCCCCAGGACTGGAGCACCGCGCTCATGAGCACTCGATGAGTACCTCCCGATGAGTGTGCACCACCACTAGCGGTCCGACGCCCCTTCTCCCGCCCGGGAGCCCAGGGACTCGGGCAGAAGGAGCAACGTTCCAACGTGGCTAAGACCCGAGTCCACGAACTCGCCAAGGAGTTCGGAGTCGAGAGCAAGTTCGTTCTCGAGAAGCTCAAGGAGATGGGTGAGTTCGTCAAGTCGCCTTCGTCGACGATCGAGCTCCCCGTCGAGATGCGCTTCAAGAAGGAGTACGGCGACAAGCTGAAGGCCGCGGCCGAGGAGAAGGCCGCCGCCGAGAAGCCCGCCGACAAGCCGGCGCCCGCCAAGGCCGCGCCGGCCAAGCCCGCGGCGAAGCCGGCCGCCAAGCCCGGTCCCAAGCCGGCCGCGCCCGAGCCGGTCGCCGAGCCGGTGGCCGAGGCCGTCGAGCCGGTCGCCGAGCCCGCCGAGGAACCCGCGCCGCCCGCCGACGAGGAGCCCCCGACGCCCGAGGCGCCGGCGGCCGCCTCCCCGCGCCCGTCGACCCCCGGCCCGCGGCCGGTCGGCCGCCCGGGCGCTCCGCGGCCCGGCAACAACCCGTTCGCGTCCTCGCAGGGCATGGGTCAGCGCCCCGACACCGGCATGCCCCGCCCGCCCGCGGCGCGCGGTGGCGATGCCCGTCCCGGCATGCCGCGCCCCAACCCCGCGATGATGCCCAAGTCGCCCGCCGCCTTCGGCTCCGGCCCCGGCGGCGGCCGCGGCGGCGCACCCGCTCGTGGCGGTGCTCCGGGCCGCGGCGGCGCTCCGGCTCGTGGCGGTGCCCCGGGTCGCGGCGGCGCCGGTGGCGCCCCGCCGCGCGGTGGTGCTCCGGGCGGCTTCGGTCCCGGTGGTGGCGGCGGTCGTCCGGGTGGTCGTCCCGGCGGACGCGGCTCCACGCAGGGCGCCTTCGGTCGCCCCGGCGGCCCGTCGCGCCGTGGTCGCAAGAGCAAGCGGCAGCGTCGCCAAGAGTTCGACAACATGGAGGCGCCGACGATCGGCGGCATCCGCGTCCGCAAGGGCAACGGCGAGACCATCCGGCTGGCGCGCGGCGCGTCGCTGACCGACTTCGCCGAGAAGATCAACGTCGACGCGGCCTCGCTCGTGCAGATGCTGTTCCACCTCGGCGAGATGGTCACCGCCACCGAGTCGGTCAACGACGAGACGCTCGAGCTGCTCGGTGAGGAGCTCAACTACGTCGTGCAGGTCGTGTCCCCGGAGGACGAGGACCGCGAGCTGCTCGAGTCGTTCGACCTGGAGTTCGGCTCCGACGAGGGCGACGACGAGGACCTCTCGGCGCGGCCGCCGGTCGTCACCGTGATGGGTCACGTCGACCACGGCAAGACCAAGCTCCTCGACGCGCTGCGCAACGCCAACGTCGTCGACAAGGAGGCCGGAGGCATCACCCAGCACATCGGCGCCTACCAGGTGCACACCGATGTCGACGGGCAGGACCGCCGGATCACCTTCATCGACACCCCGGGTCACGAGGCGTTCACCGCCATGCGTGCCCGCGGTGCGCAGGCGACCGACATCGCGGTGCTCGTGGTGGCGGCCGACGACGGCGTGATGCCGCAGACGATCGAGGCGCTCAACCACGCCAAGGCGGCCGAGGTGCCGATCGTGGTGGCCGTCAACAAGATCGACAAGCCGGAGGCCGACCCGACCAAGGTGCGCGGCCAGCTGTCCGAGTACGGCCTGGTCCCCGAGGAGTACTCCGGCGACACGATGTTCGTCGACGTCTCCGCCAAGTCCGAGCTCAACCTCGACAAGCTGCTCGAGGCGATCGTGCTGACCGCCGACGCGAGCCTGGACCTGCGGGCCAACCCCGACCAGGACGCCCAGGGTCTCGTCGTCGAGGCTCACCTCGACAAGGGCCGTGGCCCGGTGGCGACCATCCTGGTGCAGCGCGGCACGCTGCGGGTGGGCGACTCCCTGGTCGCCGGTCCGGCGTTCGGTCGCGTGCGCGCCATGCTCGACGAGAACGGCGAGCCGATGGAGGAGGCCGACCCGTCGCGTCCCGCGATGGTGCTGGGTCTCTCCGCGGTGCCGGGCGCGGGCCAGAACTTCCTGGTCGTCGACGACGACCGGATGGCCCGCCAGATCGCCGAGAAGCGGGAGGCCCGCGAGCGGGCGGCCATGCAGGCCAAGCGTCGCGTGCGGCGTACCCTCGAGGACTTCATGGCCTCCATGGAGCAGGGCGAGAGCCAGGAGCTCAACCTCATCCTCAAGGGCGACGTGTCCGGTTCGGTCGAGGCGCTCGAGGACGCGCTGGCCAAGATCGACGTCGGCGACGAGGTGTCGCTGCGCGTGATCGACCGCGGTGTCGGTGCGATCACCGAGACCAACGTCATGCTGGCGGCGGCCTCCGACGCGATCATCATCGGCTTCAACGTCCGTCCGCAGGGCAAGGCGAGCGAGCTGGCCGACCGCGAGGGCGTGGAGATGCGCTACTACACGGTCATCTACCAGGCCATCGAGGAGATCGAGGCCGCCCTCAAGGGCATGCTCAAGCCGGAGTTCGAGGAGTCGACGCTCGGCCAGGCGGAGATCCGCGCGATCTTCCGCTCGTCCAAGGTCGGCAACATCGCCGGCTGCATGGTCACCAGCGGCCTGATCCGACGCAACGCCAAGGTCCGTCTCATCCGCGACGGGGCCGTGGTCGCCGACAACCTCGACCTGGCCTCGCTGCGCCGCGAGAAGGACGACGCCTCCGAGGTCCGCGAGGGCTTCGAGTGCGGTCTGGTGCTGCGCAACTTCCAGGACATCAAGGAGGGCGACGTCGTTGAGGCCTTTGAGATGAAGGAGATCCCTCGCGGGTGACGCCCGTCGGTTGACCCGTCAGACGTTCGCGTTGACCCGGCAGAAGTTCAGCCCCCAGGGCCCGAACTTCTGCCGGGTCGACCTCAGAGAGCAGGACAAGCAATGAGCAACCCCAGGGTCCGCAAGATCGCCGACCGGATCCAGGTGATCGTCGCGGAGATGCTGGAGCGACGGATCAAGGACCCCCGGCTGGGGTTCGTCACGGTCACCGACGTCCGGCTCACCGGCGACACCCAGCAGGCCACGATCTTCTACACCGTGCTCGGTGAGGAGGACTCGATGGCCGGCACCGCCGCGGCGCTGGAGTCCGCCAAGGGGCTGCTGCGGTCCGAGGTGGCCAAGCAGCTCGGCATGCGGCACGCGCCCTCGCTGACCTTCGTGCACGACGCGCTGCCCGAGACGGCGCGCCACCTCGACGACGTGCTCGCCGCGGCGCGCGCCTCCGACGAGGAGGTCGCCGCCCGGCGTGCCGGCGCGGCCTACGCCGGCGAGGCCGACCCCTACAAGAAGCACGACGACGAGGACGACCTCGACGAGCTCGCCGAGGGTGCCGAGGAGTCGGTCGAGGGGTCTGACGAGGGGTGACCGGCTCCGGGCTGCTGGTCGTCGACAAGCCCGGGGGGATGACGTCGCACGACGTCGTCTCCCGGGCACGCCGGCTGGCCGGCACCCGCAAGGTCGGCCACGCGGGCACCCTCGACCCGATGGCCACCGGCGTGCTGGTGCTCGGCGTCAACCGGGCCACCCGGCTGCTGGGCCACCTGATGCTCACCGAGAAGGCCTACGACGCCACCATCCGGCTCGGCGTCGCCACCACGACCGACGACGCCGAGGGCGAGCCGGTGTCGACCGCGGACGCCTCCGGGCTGACCGCCGAGCAGGTCCACGACGCGCTCGCGTCCTTCGTCGGCGAGATCGACCAGCGCCCGTCGGCGGTGTCGGCCATCAAGGTCGACGGCAAGCGGGCCTACCAGCGGGTGCGCGCGGGCGAGGACGTCGAGCTCCCCGCCCGCCGGGTGAGCATCCACGAGATCGTCGTCCACGAGGTCGCCGCGCCGGGCCCGACCGTCGACGTGCGGGTGAGCGTGCGATGCTCCTCGGGCACCTACGTCCGGGCCATCGCCCGCGACCTCGGCGAGCGGCTGGGCGTCGGGGGACACCTGGTGGCCCTGCGACGCACGGCCGTGGGGCCGTTCTCGCTCGACGACGCCCGCACCCTCGAGGAGCTGGCCGACTCGTTCGCGCTCGTCGATCTCGACCGGGCCGCGCGCCGGTGCTTCCCGGCCGTCGACCTCGACGAGCCGCGGGCGGCCGACGTACGCGTCGGGCGGCGGCTGCCGCTCGACCTGGGCGCCAGCGGCCCCGTGGCGGTGTTCGCGCCGTCGGGGGAGTTCCTCGCGCTCTACGAGCAGCGCGGCGCCACCGCGGCGCCCGTCGCCGTCTTCGTCGGCTGAGGCCTCGGGGCGCGGGGTCCCGGCGCCGCACTGCCACCCGGGCGACCGGACGTCACCGGGCCCCGGCCCTGTGGCAGGCTTCGGTCGTGCAGATCTGGAGGCGGCTGGAGGACGTGCCGGCGGAGTTGGGCCCGTCGGTGGTGACGGTCGGCAACTTCGACGGCGTCCACCTGGGTCACCAGCACGTCATCCGGCGGGCCCGCGAGGACGCCGACGCCCGGGCCGCGACCCTCGTCGTCGTCACGTTCGACCCGCACCCGTTCGCGGTGCTCCGCCCGGAGCACGCCCCGGTGACCCTCAGCAGCCTCGACGAGCGGGTGGAGCTGATGGCCGGCCTCGGTGTCGACGGGGTGCTGGTGCTGCCGTTCACGACGGAGATGGCGGCGTGGACGCCGCAGGAGTTCGTCGACCGCGTCCTGGTCGACGCGCTGCACGCCACGGCGGTCGTCGTCGGCAGCAACTTCCGCTTCGGCCACCGAGCCGCCGGCGACGTCGCCTTCCTCGTCGAGGCCGGCGCCCGCCAGGGGTTCGAGGTCGACGGACTCGCGCTCGACGGCGGCCCGCAGGTCTGGTCGTCGACCTACGTCCGGGCCTGCCTGGCGGCCGGCGACGTCGAGGGTGCGGCCGAGGCGCTGGGCCGCCCGTTCCGGGTCCGCGGGGTGGTCGTCGAGGGCGACCGTCGGGGGAGGTCGCTGGGCTACCCGACGGCCAACGTGCCCACCCGCGGGCTGGCGGCGGCCCCCGCCGACGGGGTGTACGCCGGCTGGTTGCGGCGCACCGACGGCGGCGAGCGCCTACCCGCCGCGATCTCGGTGGGGAGCAACCCCAGCTTCGCGGGCGACCGCGAGCGCCGCGTCGAGTCCTACGTGCTCGACCGCGACGACCTCGAGCTCTACGGCGTCGAGGTCGAGGTCGAGTTCGTCAGCCGGCTGCGCGGGATGGAGCGCTTCGACGGCGTCGACGCGCTGCTGGCCGCCATGCGCGACGACGTACGCCGGGCGCGCGAGGTGCTGGGCACCTGACCGCCCGCCCGGCGCGGAGCGGGTCGAGCCTGTCTCAGGCGTCGAGGTCCTGCTCGACCATCGCGGCGATGGCGTCGAGCGCCGCCTCGTCGTCGGAGGCCACCTCCACGCTGTCGCCGCACTTGGCCCCCAGGGTCATCAGCATCAGGGCCGAGCTGGCGTCCATGCCGTTGATCGTCACGCTGGCGTCGAGCTGGCCGGCCGCCTCGGCGATCAGGGCGGCGGGGCGGGCGTGCAGGCCGACGGAGGATCCGACGACGACGGACTTGCTGGGCATGGGCGCTCCTTGAGGGACGGTTGGTGGCCGGGCGGCCGTCAGCGGTCTAGTGCCAGGGTCACACCGTAGCGACCTCGGCGTCGTTGGTGCCGATCGACTTCAGCACGACGACCAGGAAGGCGCCGACCAACGTGCCCGCGATCAGGGCGATGAAGAAGCCGAGGATGTTGCCGATGGCGAACAGCACGAAGATGCCGCCGTGGGGTGCTCGTGACGTCACGTCGAGCATCATCGACAGCCCACCTGTCACCGCACTGCCCGCCATGATCGCCGGGATGACCCGGATCGGGTCGGCGGCGGCGAACGGGATGGCGCCCTCGGTGATGAACGAGGCACCCAGGGCGACGGCGGCCTTGCCGTTCTCCTTCTCGGGCACGTTGAACAGGGCGGGGCGGACGAAGGTGGCCAGCGCCAGCGCCAGCGGCGGGGTCATGCCGGCCAGCATCACGGCCGCCATCACCTTGAGCTCCGGCGCGTCGCTGGCCAGCGTGGCCGCGCCGCCGATCCCGGTGACGGCGAAGGTGTAGGCGACCTTGTTGAGGGGCCCGCCCATGTCGAAGGCCATCATCAGGCCGAGGATGACGCCGAGCAGCACCGCCGAGCCGCCGCTCATGCTGTTGAGACCGTCGGTCAGAGACTCCATCAGGGCAGCGAGCGGGCGGTTGAGGACCGTCAGCATGACGGTGCCCGCGATCAGGGTGGTCAGCAGCGGGATCACCAGCACCGGCATCAGCCCGCGAGCCCACGGGGGCACACCCCAGCCGGCGATCCAGTGGGCGATGATGCCGGCCATCGCGCCCCCGACGATCGCGCCGAGGAAGCCGGACTGGGCGGTGCTGAAGCCCGCCAGGTCGACCGACAGCGCACCCATGATGAAGCCGGGGGCGATGCCCGGCCGGTCGGCGATCGCGAACGCGATGTAGCCGGCCATGGCGGGCACGAACAGCTTGAACGCCGTCACGCCGAGGGTGAAGAGCAGCGCCCCGAGATAGGCGAAGAACGAGCTGTCGAACAGCACGTGGGTCAGCCCGGCCTCGTCGATGTCGGGCAGGTTGGTGAAGCCGTTGTTGGCAACCATGTCGGCCGCGGGTCCGGTGATGTCGTAGCCGCCGAACAGGAAGCCCAGCGCGATCAGCAGGCCGCCGGCCGCGACGAAGGGGATCATGTAGGACACGCCGGTCATCAGCACCCGGCGGATCCGCCCGCCCCAGCTCTCGGCGCCAGCGCTGCCGCCCGCCGCTGCGGCGGTCGCGGTGCCCTCGACCTTGGGGGCGTGCTCCGGGTTGTCGGCGTACTCCAGCGCCTCGGCGACCATGCCGGCCGGGTCGTCGATCGCCCGCTTGACGCCGGAGCTCACCATCGGCTTGCCGGCGAACCGATGCCGGTCGCGAACGCCGACGTCGCAGGCGAAGATGACCGCGTCGGCCGCGGCGATGGTGGCCTGGTCGAGGGGCTTGGCGCCGGCGGAGCCCTGGGTCTCCACGTGCATCGTCACGCCGGCGTCGCTGGCGGCCTGCTCGAGGGCCTCGGCGGCCATGTAGGTGTGGGCGATGCCGGTCGGGCAGGCGGTGACCGCGACCAGGCTGCGCCCGGCCCCCGTCGAGGGAGCAGTGGTGGCCGCGGCGGCCGGGGCCGCCGCGGAGCCTCCCGCGCTCGCCGCGGCCGCCGGTGCCTCGGCGGCGGCCGGCGCGGGGGAGTCGCCGGCGGCCACGGCCTCGTCGACGAGGGCGACGACGTCGGCCGGCGTCTGGGCGGCCCGCAGCCCGTCGGTGAACTCCGTGCGCACGAGTGCCCGGGCCAGGAGGGTGAGCACCTGCAGGTGGGTGGCCTCGCCGCCCTCCGGCGCGGCGATGAGGAACGCGAGGTCGGCTGGGCCGTCCTTCGCCCCGAACTCGACCTTTGGCTGCAGCCGCGCGAACACCAGCGTGGGTACGTCGACCGCGGCGGTGCGGCAGTGCGGGATGGCGATGCCCCCCGGCAGGCCGGTGGGCGCGGTCGCCTCGCGGGCCGCGGCATCCGCGGCGAGCAGGTCGACGTCGGAGGCTCGGCCCGCCTCGCCCGCGATGGCCGCCAGCCGGCGGATCACCTCGGCCTTGGAGTCGCCGAGGTCGGCGTCGAGCCGGACCAGGTCGGTGGTGAGCATCGCGGACATCGGGCCTCCTGGGGCTCTGGTGGTCGCTAGGCGGGGGCGAGCGTCGCCACCTGGACCTGGTCCACATGCACCTGAGACGGGTCAGGGATCGTGGTGCCCGGAAGTCCTGCGGCGGCGCTGCCGTAGGCCACGGCCCACGCTAGCCGCTCCGGCGGGGAAAGTCTCTGCTCGTCGCCGAGAAGGTAGCCGAAGAGGCTGGAGTCGCCCGCGCCGACGGTGCTCACGACCTCGACCGGCGGCGAGCTGGCGTGCCACGCGCCCTCGGCGGTGACCAGCACCGCCCCGTTGCCGCCGAGGGTGGCGAGCACCGCCCCCACCCCTCGGTCGACCAGGACCCGGGCCGCCGCGGCGGCGGCCGAGGGCTCGGACTCCAGCCCGTCGCCGTCGGCGCCGGTCAAGGAGCCGAGCTCCTCACCGTTGGGCTTCATCAGGTCGGGGGCCGCGTCGGGGAACCCCGCGACCAGGGCCTCGAGCGGGTCCTCGCTGGTGTCGACGGCGATGCGCACGCCGGACGGGCGCAGCCGCCGCACCAGGTCGGCGTACCAGTCGGCGGGCGCGCCCGGGGGGAGCGAGCCGGCGAGGACGACCCACGACGCGCCGTTGGCGGTGCGCTCGGCGTCGGTGAGCGCCTGCGCCATCGCGTCCAGCTCGCGCGGGCCGACGGTGGCTCCGGGGCTGTTGAGCTTGGTCGTGGTGCCGTCGGGCTCGGTGATCGCGATGTTCATCCGGATCTCGCCGGCGGGGGTCGTCGGGTGGCACGGGATGCCGGCCGACCCGAGGTCGCGCACGAAGGGGTCGTCCGCCGCCGCCGGGAGCACCGCCAGGGTGGGGATCCCCGCCGAGACGGCGGCCCTCGAGATGTTGACGCCCTTGCCCCCGCTCTGCTGGGTCACACTCACGACGCGTTGCACCGCGCCGCGGGCCAGGGGACCGCCGAGCGTCACGGTCCGGTCGAGGCTGGGGTTGGGGGTGAGAGTGACGATCATGCGACGACGACCTCCAGTCCGGCGGCTTCGAGATCGGCTCGGCGGTCGTCCCCGATGCCGTCGTCCGTGACCAGGACGTCGACGTCGGAGAGGCTCGCGAACCGGATGGTGCGTTCTTGCCCGATCTTGCTCGAGTCGGCCACCACGATGACCCGCTGGGCGCAGCCGACGATGGCCGACTTGGTGGCCGCCTCGGTCTGGTCGGGCGTGGACAGCCCGTGGGCCAGGGTGAGCCCGTTGGTGCCGACGAAGGCGATGTCGGCGCGGATCCGGGACAGCGCGTCGACGGTCTCGACCCCGACAGCGGCCTGCGTGTTGGGGCGGACCCGGCCGGGCAGCAGGTGCAGCTCGACCTGGGCCAGGTCGGCCAGCCGCGCGGCGACGGGGACGGCGTGGGTGAAGACCGTGAGCTGGCGGTCGCGGGGGAGCAGCTCGGCCAGCCGGACGGTCGTGCTGCCGGCGTCGATGACGAGGGTGGCCTCGGCGTCGGGCAGCAGCGCGACCGCGGCGGTGGCGATGCGGTGCTTGGCCTCGGTGTTGGCGGCGTCGCGGTCGCTGAGCAGCTGCTCGAGCACGGTGAAGGAGTCGACCGGGAGCGCGCCTCCGTGGACGCGGCGGACCATCCGTCGCGACTCGAGCAGCGAGAGGTCGCGCCGCACGGTCTCGGTGGTGACGTCGAACTCGTGCGCCAGCTCGTTGACCGAGACCCGGCCACGCCGCGCGACCAGCTCCGCCATGGCGTGCTGTCGCTCCTCGGCGTACATGGCCTCCCCGTCGTTGCGCGTCGGTCCTCCGGGTGCAGGCCTCGGACGACGTCCGCGATCTGCGTTTGCATCTGCGTTTGTCTTGTTTTAGTCCCGATTCTCTTGACTGTCAAGGACGGCCCGGCTTGACTGTCGGGTATGACGAGCGCCACAGCCAGCCAGACCCTGCACGGCACCCCCGTCGTCCCCGGAGTGGCGTTCGCGCCCGCTCTCGTGGTGCGGGGAGAGGTGTCTCCCGAGGCGATCGAGCGGTTCGGCGACGGCGGGTTCGCCGACGCCGACGCCGCCATGGCCGCCTACGACGACGCCTCCGCCGCGGTGGCCTCGTCGTTCAGCGCCAAGGCGGACAAGGCGACGGGGGCGGCCCACGAGGTCCTCACCGCCAGCGCCGGTCTGGCCCGCGACAAGGGGCTGCGGGGTGCGGTCGCCACCTCCGTCAACGGCGGCACCGACCTGGTCGCCAGCGTGCGGGCGGCGGTGGCGCAGTTCGTCGAGATCTTCACCGCGATGGGCGGGCTGATGGCCGAGCGCGCCACCGACCTCGGCGACATCGAGCGCCGGGTGATCGCGCACCTGGTGGGAGAGCCCGAGCCCGGCGTCTCAGTGCCCGACGAGCCGTCGGTCCTCGTCGCCGTCGACCTGGCGCCCTCCGACACCGCCGGCCTCGACCCGGCCACCTGCGTCGGCCTGGTCACCGAGCGCGGCGGCTCGACCAGCCACACCGCGATCATCGCCCGGCAGCTCGGCATCCCCTGCATCGTCGGCACCCACGGGATCATGGAGGTCCCGCACGGCACCCCGCTGCTCGTCGACGGCCGCGACGGCACGGTGCAGACCCACCCCGACCCGGCGGAGGCGGAGCAGAAGGCCGCCGCCGACAAGGAGCTGCGGGCGCGCCTCGAGGCCTGGACGGGGCCGGCGGCCACCGCCGACGGGACGCCCGTCAAGCTGCTCGCCAACGTCGCCGACGGCGGGTCGGCCGAGTCGGCCGCGGAGGCGCCGGTGCAGGGTGTGGGGCTGTTCCGCACCGAGCTGTGCTTCCTGGACCGGCAGGACGAGCCGTCCGCCGACGAGCAGGCGGAGATCTACGGCCGCGTGCTGCAGCCCTTCCACGACATCGGGTACGTCGTCATCCGCACCCTCGACGCCGGGTCGGACAAGCCGATCGCCTTCGCCAACATGGAGGACGAGGAGAACCCCGCCCTCGGCGTGCGGGGGCTGCGGCTCTCCTTCGGCAACCCCGAGCTGCTCACCCGGCAGCTCGACGGCATCGCGAAGGCCGCCGAGCAGACCGGCACCGAGACCTGGGTGATGGCTCCCATGGTCGCGACGGTGGCCGAGGCCCGCGACTTCGCCGGCCAGGTGCGGGAGCGCGGGCTCAAGCCCGGCATCATGATCGAGATCCCGAGCGCGGCACTGCTGGCCCACCAGATGCTGGAGGTCGTCGACTTCCTGTCGATCGGCACCAACGACCTGACGCAGTACACCATGGCCGCCGACCGGATGGCGACGGACCTGACCCACCTCACCGACCCGTGGCAGCCCGCGGTGCTGCAGCTGATCGCGATCACCGCCGAGGCCGGCAAGCAGGCGGGCAAGCCGGTCGGCATCTGCGGCGAGGCCGCGGCCGACCCGTCGCTCGCCTGTGCGCTGATCGGGATGGGCATCACCTCGCTGTCGATGGCCTCCGCGGCCGTGCGGCCGGTGGGCGCCCAGCTGTCGGCGGTCACCAAGGCGACCTGCGAGGAGGCCGCCGAGGCCGCGCTCGCCGCCGTCGACCCCGCGGAGGCGCGGTCGGCCGTGCGAGCGGTGCTGGAGGCCAACGCCTGAGCCCGGCGCCCGCTCAGGTCGCGGCGACCACCGTCACCGGGGTGCCGGAGAACGCGGCGTTGCCGCTGACGTCGAGGCGCTCGGCGTCGGTCAGGTCGTTGATGGAGACGCCGGCGACCCCGGCGGCCCGGGTCATCCGCGAGCCCGGCCTGCCGTGACCGAACCCGTGGGGGAGTGACACCACACCCGGCATCACCGTGTCGGTGGCGCTGACCTCGGTCTCGACCTCGCCGACCCGCGAGGCGACGCGCACGCGTGCGCCGTCGTCGAGGCCGCGCGCGGCGAGGTCGTCGGGGTGCATCAGCAGCTGGTGGCGCGCCCGGCCCTTCACCAGGCGTGGGCTGTTGTGCAGCCAGGAGTTGCAGTCGCGCTGGTGCCGCCGCCCGACCAGCAGGAGCTCGTCGGCGTCGGGGACCGCGGCCTCGTCGAGCCGGCGTACGTCGGCCAGGACGAGGTCGGGGGCCAGGTGCAGCCGCTGGTCCCGGGTCTGCAGCGCGCCAGGGAGCCGGTCGGGTCGGAGCGGCCCGAGGTCGACCCCGCTGGGCTCGGCCAGCAGCCGCTTCAGGGTGACGCCCGAGCGCCCGCGGCGGAGCAGCCCGGCGATGACCGCGCGCGGGCTGAGCCGCATCCGGGCCTGCAGGGTCAGCCGGCGCTTCAGCGACGGCTTGCGGTCGAGCCGGGCGAGCGTGCGCAGCGCCAGGTCGCGGTAGATCTCCCAGTCGTGCCGTGCGTCGGGGTCCTTCGGCAGCGCCGCCGGGGTGAAGCGCGCGGTGTTGCGCACCGCGAGGGTGTGGAAGACCAGGTCGTAGTGGTCGCGCTCGAGCAGCGTCGTCGGCGGCAGGATGACGTCGGCGTGCCGGGTGGTCTCGTTGACGTAGAGGTCGACGGCGGCCCGGAAGTCCAGCCCCGGCAGCGCCCGGTCGAGCGCCGCGCCGTCGGGCGTGGAGAGCACCGGGTTGCCGGCGACGGTCAGCAGCGCGCGGACCTGCCCCTTGCCCGGGGTCTCGATCTCCTCGCGCAGGGCGGCGACCGGAAGCTCGCCGCCGACCTCGATCAGCCCGCGCACCCGGCTCCGCCAGCGGTCGACGTGGCCGCGGCCGATCAGCCCGGTGCCGACCAGGTCGATCGCCGGCGAGGTGAACATCGCCCCGCCCTCGCGGTCGAGGTTGCCGGTCAGCACGTTGAGCAGCGTCAGCGCCCACACGCACACCGAGCCGTGCGGGTGGGTGGAGATGCCGACCCGGCCGTAGGCCACCCCGCCGTCGGCCGCCGCGAGCTCGTGGGTCAGCCGGCGGATGGTGTCCGCCGCGACTCCCGAGGCTGCCTCCGCCCGCTCCGGGGTGAACGGCGCGACGGCCAGGCGGACGGCCTCCGCCCCGTCGGCGTACGCCGGCGTCGTGACGAGCTCGTCCTCGAACAGCACATGGAGCATCGCCAGCAGGACGTGGGCGTCGGTGCCCGGGCGCACGAAGACGTGCTCGTCGGCGACCTTCGCGGTCTCGGTGCGCCGCGGGTCGACGACGACCATCCGACCGCCGCGGGCGCGCAGGTCGCGCAGCCGGCGCGGGAAGTCGGGCACGGTCATCAGCGAGCCGTGCGAGGCCACCGGGTTGGCCCCGAACACCAGGAAGTACGACGTCCGGTCGATGTCGGGAACCGGCAGCATCAGCTGGTGGCCGAACATCAGGTGGGCCAGGAGCTGGTGCGGCAGCTGGTCGACGCTGGTCGCGGAGTAGCGGTTGCGGGTGCCCAGCGCCTTGACCAGGGCCGTGCCGTGGGTCATCGAGCCGAGGCTGTGGACGTTGGGGTTGCCGAGGTAGACCGCCACCGCGTCCCGCCCGTGGACGTTGATGGTCGACGCGAGCGCCTCGGCCACGGTGTCCAGCGCCTCGTCCCAACCGATCTCCTCCCAGCGGTCGCGGGCGGGGTCGCCGTCGGGGGAGGGGACCCGCCGGACGGGTCGCCGCAGCCGGTCGGGGTCGTCGTACACGTCGGCGAGCGCGACGCCCTTGGGGCACAGGTGGCCGCGCGAGAGCGGGTCGTCGGGGTTGCCGCGGATCGAGGTGACCCGCGGGCCGTCCGTGGTCTCCTCGATGCCCAGGCGGAGGCCGCAGATGGCCTCGCACAGGTTGCACACGCCGATCCGGGTCTCCATCCCGGCATCGTGCCACGCGGGTGCTGGGCGGGAGCAGCAACGCCGTTTTGGGGGCCGCTGACCTGCGCTGATAATCTTCACCGGTTGCCGTGCAACGGCCGCGGATCGAGAGTGCCCGGGTGGACAGCCCCCGGCGCGCCGCGCAATCGAGTTCGAAGAACCAGGAGCCCCCATGTCCGTCGGGACCGACGCCGCCACCAAGCAGCGGATCATTGCCGAGTACGCCACGCACGAGGGCGACACCGGTTCGCCCGAGGTGCAGGTCGCGCTGCTCAGCCACCGCATCTCCCACCTCACCGAGCACCTCAAGCAGCACAAGCACGACCACCACAGCCGGCGCGGCCTGCTGCTGCTGGTCGGCCAGCGCCGCCGGCTGCTCAACTACCTCCAGAAGACCGACATCGAGCGCTACCGCTCGATCGTCGAGCGCCTCGGCCTTCGTCGCTGAGCACCTCCGGAGCGGTCGCCCCAGGCGGCCGCTCCTGCCACATCCGGGGCCGGCCGCGCCGGTGGGACCAACCGGTCCCCGCGCGCTAGGCTCGCCGCGGAGACAACTGAACACATCCGCCCTCGTGGCGGGTGACAACTGAACACCTACACACCAGGAGCGACCCGCACGTTCGCCCCGGTCCTCGGTAGTGGCCTTCGGAGTCGGATGACGACCGCGGGCCTCGATCGAAGACCGGCTCCATTGCGGGACGTGTCGCGGGGTCGCTCCGCGAAGAGAAAGGGACCACACTTCGTGGAACCCACCGTTTCCGCCGTTGAGACCGTCCTGGACAACGGCAAGTTCGGCAAGCGCACCATCAAGTTCGAGACCGGGCTGCTCGCCCGCCAGGCCGCCGGTTCGGTGACCGCCTACCTCGACGACGAGACCATGCTGCTCTCGGCCACCACCGCCGGCAAGCAGCCCAAGGACCAGTTCGACTTCTTCCCCCTCACGATCGACGTCGAGGAGCGGATGTACGCCGCCGGCCAGATCCCCGGCTCGTTCTTCCGCAGCGAGGGCCGCCCGGGCGAGGACGCGATCCTCACCTGCCGCCTGATCGACCGGCCGCTGCGCCCGACCTTCAAGAAGGGCCTGCGCAACGAGGTCCAGGTCGTCATCACGGTGATGGCGCTGGAGCCCGACCACCCCTACGACGTGCTGGCGATCAACGCCGCGTCGATGTCCACCCAGCTCTCCGGCCTGCCGTTCTCCGGCCCGGTCGGCGGCGTCCGCGTGGCGCTGATCGAGGGCCAGTGGGTGGCCTTCCCCCACCACAGCCAGCTCGAGAACGCCGTCTTCGACATGGTGGTCGCCGGCCGCGTCACCGAGACCGGCGACGTCGCGATCATGATGGTCGAGGCCGAGGCGACCGAGACCACCTGGGACCTCGTGCACTCCGGTGCGCAGGCCCCGACGGAGGAGGTCGTGGCCGGTGGCCTCGACGCCGCCAAGCCCTTCATCAAGCAGCTCTGCGAGGCCCAGGCCGAGCTGGCCAAGGTCGCCGCGAAGCCGGTGGCGGAGTTCCCGATCTTCCTCGACTACGAGGACGACGCCTACGACGCCGTCGCCGCCGCCGCCAAGGACGACACCGCGGCCGCGCTGACCATCGCCGGCAAGCAGGAGCGCGAGGAGCGCCTCGACGAGATCAAGGCCTCCCTGCTCGAGAAGCTGGCCGAGCAGTTCGCCGGCCGCGAGAAGGAGATCGGCGCGGCCTACCGCTCGCTCACCAAGGAGCTCGTCCGCGAGCGCGTGCTGCGCGACAAGGTCCGCATGGATGGCCGCGGCCTGGCCGACATCCGCCCGCTGCACGCCGAGGTCGGCGTGATCCCGCGGGTGCACGGCTCGGCGCTGTTCGAGCGTGGCGAGACCCAGATCCTGGGCGTCACCACCCTCAACATGCTGACCCTGGAGCAGAAGCTCGACACCCTGTCGCCGGAGAAGACGCGCCGCTACATGCACAAGTACGTCTTCCCGCCGTTCTCCACCGGTGAGACCGGCCGCGTGGGCTCGCCCAAGCGGCGCGAGGTCGGCCACGGCGCGCTCGCCCGCCGGGCGCTGCTGCCGGTGCTGCCGACCCGCGAGGAGTTCCCCTACGCCATCCGGCAGCTGTCCGAGGCGATGGGCTCCAACGGCTCCACCTCGATGGGCTCGGTCTGCGCCTCGACGATGTCGCTGCTGCAGGCGGGCGTCCCGCTCCGCGCGGCCGTCGCCGGCATCGCGATGGGCCTGATCTCCGGCGAGGTCGACGGCCAGACGCAGTACGTCGCGCTGACCGACATCCTCGGCGCCGAGGACGCCTTCGGCGACATGGACTTCAAGGTCGCCGGCACCCGCGAGTTCGTGACCGCGCTCCAGCTCGACACCAAGCTCGACGGCATCCCGGCCGAGGTGCTCGCGCAGGCGCTCACCCAGGCCAAGGACGCCCGGCTGGCGATCCTCGACGTGATGGGCGAGGCGATCGACGCTCCCGAGGAGATGTCGGTCCACGCCCCGCGGATCATCACGATCCGGATCCCCGTCGACAAGATCGGCGAGGTGATCGGTCCCAAGGGCAAGGTGATCAACCAGATCCAGGACGACACCGGCGCCCAGCTGACCATCGAGGACGACGGCACCATCTACATCGGTGCCACCAACGGCGAGGCCGCCGAGGCCGCCCGGTCCGCGGTCAACGCCATCGCCAACCCGACGATGCCCGAGGTCGGCGAGCGCTACCTCGGCACCGTCGTCAAGACCACCAACTTCGGCGCCTTCGTGTCGCTGCTCCCGGGCAAGGACGGCCTGCTGCACATCAGCAAGCTCCGTGCCCTGGCCGGCGGCAAGCGCGTCGAGGCGGTCGAGGACGTGCTGTCGGTGGGCCAGAAGGTCCAGGTCCAGATCGCCGAGATCGACGACCGTGGCAAGCTCTCGCTGGTGCCCGTGGTCGAGGAGGCCTCGGACGAGTCCGGCGAGGACGAGTCCGGCTCCGAGGAGTGACGCACGGCGTGAGCCGACGTAGCGACGCGACGACCCGCCCGGGGGCCTCCCCGGGCGGGTCGCCCGCTTCCCCGCCCGTGCCGCGGCCGATCACCCGCACGCTCCACACCGAGCGCGGTCGCGACGGGCAGGTCACCGGCCGCACCCGGCGGACGACCCTGCCCAGTGGGCTGCGGATCGTCACCGAGGAGATGACCGGCGCCCGTTCCGCCAGCATCGGCGTCTGGGTGGGCGCGGGATCGCGTGACGAGTCGCCCACGCTGCACGGCTGCAGCCACTTCCTCGAGCACCTGCTCTTCAAGGGCACCGCCGAGCGGTCGGCGCTGGACATCTCGGTGGCCATGGACGCCGTCGGTGGCGAGCTCAACGCCTTCACCGCCAAGGAGTACACCGTCTTCCACGCCCGGGTCCTCGAGGAGGACCTCCCGCTGGCCGTCGACGTGCTCGGCGACATGGTCACCGGCTCCCTGCTGCTGGCCGAGGACGTCGAGGCGGAGCGCGAGGTGATCCTCGACGAGATCGCCATGCACGAGGACGACCCCGACGACGTCGTCCACGACCTGTTCGCGGCCGCGGCGTGGGGCGACTCTCCGCTGGGTCGCCGGATCGCCGGCACGACGGAGTCGATCGCGGGGCTCACCCGCGAGCAGATCCGCCGCTTCCACGGCCGCCACTACCGGCCCGACCGGATCGTGGTCGCGGCCGCCGGCGCGCTCGACCACGGCGCCGTCGTCCGCCAGGTGCGCCGCGCCTTCGGCCGGCACGGCTTCCTCGACGGCACCGCCGCGCCCCTGCCGGTCGAGTCGACCACCCGGGTGCGGCGGGCGCACGGCGGCGAGGTCGCCGCGCAGCGCCCGCTCGAGCAGGTCAACGTCGTGCTGGGCGTCAACGGTCTCACCCGCACCGACGACCGGCGCTACGCCCTCGGCGTCCTCAACGCCGCGCTCGGTGGAGGCACGTCCTCGCGCCTCTTCCAGGAGGTGCGCGAGCGCCGCGGCCTGGCCTACTCCGTCTACTCCTTCGCCCACCACTACCGCGACGCCGGCCTCGTCGGGGTCTCGGTCGGCTGCCTGCCCGCCAAGCTCGACGACGTGCTCGGCACGGTCCGCGCCGAGCTCGCCCGCGTGGCTCGCGACGGGCTCCGTGAGGAGGAGGTGCGCTGGGGCCAGGGTCAGCTGCGGGGCGGGCTGGTGCTCGGCCTGGAGGACCCCGGCGCGCGGATGTCGCGACTGGGCAAGGGGGAGCTGGTCTACGCCGAGCTGCTGCCGATCGACGAGGTGGTCCGCCGGGTCGAGGCGGTCACCCCCGACGACGTACGCCGGCTCGCGGCGACGCTCTTCGCGCGGCCGGAGATCCTGGCCGTCGTGGGGCCGCGCGTCAGACGGTGAGGGCGAGGCCGGCGCAGGCCACCGCCCACAGCGAGCTCGCGAGGGTGCCGATGATGAAGCGCTCGGCGGCCCCCGAGTCCTCCTGCACCCGCAGCTCGGGGTAGCGGCCGAGGCCCTTCAGCGCGAGCAGCACCGCCAGCCCGGCCGGCCACCCCGCCACCACCGTGACGTAGACCCCGGCGCGCTCGAGGACGCCGATCCAGGCTCCTCCGCGCAGCACCTCACCCGCCCCGCGCAACGACCCGGCCCGCTCGGGATGCCCGCGGTCGACGAGGGTGAAGACCGCGGTCGCCACCGGCCCGCCGCCGAGCACCGCGAGCAGGCCCGCGACGACGACGAGCACGGCGGACGCCTCACGGCTCGCCGGCTCGCTGTCGAGCACGGCCACCAGGGCGGCGCCGCCGAGGGTGGCCACCGCTGCGGCTGCGGGCAGGAGGGGGCGGGGGAGCAGCCAGCCGGCGAGCGCGGCCAGGCAGCCGACTCCCGCCAGGACGACCGCCGCCGTCGTCACCGCTCTCCCTCGGTCAGCAGGGCGGTGGCCAGGTGGGTGACCAGCTCACGACCGCGGCGTCCCTCCGCGATGCCTGCCGCGCGCGCGCGCTGACTGACCGCGGACTGGGTGATGCCGAGCTTGCGGGCGGCCTCGTCGTAGGTGAGGTCGTGCTCGAGCAGGTCGGCGACCTCCCAGCCCTTGGGCGTGCGCCGGCCCAGCACCGACGCCCACAGCCACAGGGCGCTCTCCAGGTGTCGGCTGCGCTCGTCGTCGCCGACGACGCGGAGGTGCCAGGGGCTCGTCTTGGCCGCGGTGACGGCCTCGCGGGCATGGAGGTACGCCGGCCCCCGGCCGGCCCGGGCATGGTCGGGCAGCGGCTCCTCGACGTGCCCGAGGCCGATCCCGACGTTCCACTCCTCGTGGCGCAGCAGCGGCTCCAGCACGTCGACGAGCTGGGCCGGGTCGGCGAGCACGCCTTGGAACTCGTCGCCCACGGTGCGCTCGAAGCGGCGCAGCATCGGCACCGGCGCCAGCGCCGCCAGCGCCTCGGGAACCAGGTCGGGGCCGCGCCGGCTGGAGCGCTGGTCGACGGTGAGGACCAGGACCTGCATGGGGCCAATATTAGATTAGAATCTAATGCATGGCAATATCAGGCCACAGCCTGATCAACGTCGGCCGATCAGCCCGATCACCGGCGGGGCCTTCTGCTCCACCACCGACACCCGGAAGCCGGCGGCGGTGAGGGCGGCCGAGGCCTTCCGAACGATCTCCGGCACCAGCTCGGGACGTGCCTCATAGAAGAGGTAGACCGCGCCGCCGGGCACGACCCGCTCGTGGAGCAGGGCCACCTCGTCGGCGCAGTCGCGCACCCAGAAGAGGTTGACGTTGAAGGCGAACACCTTGGTCAGCCGCTTGACCGGCACCCGCAGCGTCGCCAGGTCGATCTGGCGCACGGTGAGCCGACCGGCGTCGACGTGCTTCTGGTTGCGGCGCCGGGTCCGGTCGACCCCCGACTCGGACCGGTCGATCGCGAACAGCCGACCGGTCTCCAGGCGCTCGCAGATCGCCTCCGCCCCGGCGCCGGGCCCACATCCGATCTCGAGGACCTGGTCGTCGGGCCGGACCTCCATGAGGTCGACCGCCCACCGGATGCGGGGTGGGATCTCCTGGCGTGCCATGGGCCCAGCCTGCCACCACTCGGCCCACGAGTCAGGCACCGCCACCCGGAGACCTGGGACGGCGCTACCGTGAGCCCGGTCGACACGAGGTCGGACGACGGACGCCGCGGGCGTGGTGAGGAGGGGCCGTGACGGGCCAGGCAGGGGCAGAGGCGGACCGGGCGAGCTCCGGCGGGGCACTCCGGGTGGGCGTCCTGGGGGCGCGCGGCAAGGTCGGGAGCGAGATCTGCCGGGCCGTGGCCGACGAGCCCGGCCTGGAGCTGTCGGCCGAGGTCGACGCCGACGACGCGCTGCAGACGCTGGTCGACGCGCGGGTCGACGTCGTCGTCGACTTCACCCACCCCGACGTGGTGATGGACAACCTGCGCTTCTGCGTCGAGCACGGCATCTCCGCCGTGGTCGGCACCACCGGCTTCGACGCCGCGCGGCTCGACGCGGTGCGAGGCTGGCTGGTGGACGCCCCCGGGGTGGGAGTGCTCGTGGCCCCCAACTTCTCGATCGGCGCGGTGCTGATGATGCGCTTCGCCGCGCTGGCCGCGCCGTACTTCGCGTCGGTGGAGATCATCGAGCTGCACCACCCCGACAAGGCCGACGCCCCGTCCGGCACCTCGGCGCGCACGGCGCGGCTGGTCGCCGAGGCGCGCCGCGCCGCCGGGTCGCCGCCGATGCCCGACGCCACCTCGACCGGGCTCGAGGGCGCCCGCGGCGCCCGGGTCGAGGGGGTGCCGATCCACAGCGTGCGCGCCCGCGGACTGGTCGCGCACCAGGAGGTCGTGCTCGGCGGGGTGGGGGAGACCCTCACCCTCCGGCACGACTCGCTGGCGCGGACGTCGTTCGTGCCGGGCGTGCTGGCGGGCGTGCGCGCCATCGGCGACCGCCCCGGCCTCACCGTCGGGCTGGAGGAGCTCCTCGACCTCGGCTGACGCCGATGCCGCGCGTCAGACCCGGGCGGTCGGCCCCTAGGAGCCGAGCTGGCTCTCGAAGAGCGCCTTCTCCGCCTCGTCGTTCCACGTGTCGCCGGGGCCCAGCTTCGCGGCGACCGCGGGCAGCTTCTCCTTCAGCTCGTGGAGCCCCATCAGCGGGAGGTCGTGGATCTGGGGGAAGATCAGCACCTTGCCGGAGTAGCTGCCGTCGACCAGGGCCTGGAGGCCGTCCTTGGCCGCCCGCATGCCGCCCACGGCGCCCACGATCGACCCCGGTGAGAGCTCGCCGCGGTTGGCGAGGTCCACCACCAGCTGCTGGTCGTGGATCGTCAGTCCCGACGTCCCGGTGTACTGCGCGTTGTCGAGGTAGACCGCGCTGAGGTTCAAGGGCGCCAGGGTGCCGTTGGGGACGCCGGCGAAGAAGACCAGCATGCCGTCGGGGTTCATCAGCGTGTCGGCCTCGGCCATCACCGCCGAGATGGGGACGCTGACCACCACGTCGTCGGCCCCCTTGCCGTCGGTGATCCCCATGACGAAGTCGTGCAGGGACTGGTCCGCGGTCTGGGAGTTGAAGGTCAGCAGCTCGCAGTCGTTGCTCGCAGCGAGATGGGCCAGCCGGTCCTCGAGGCTCTTCAGGCGCTCGTCGCTCACCTCGGTGGCGACGATCGTGCGGGGGCCGCCGGGCTGCTGGATGGCCCGCTGGACGTGCATCAGCCCCATCGGGCCGCCGGCGCCCACGAAGACGGTCGTGCCCTGCGGGCGGAGGTCGCAACGGTTGCGCGCCTCGCCGTACGACGCGGCGATGTCGGGTCCCCGGCCGCCGAGGTAGGCGGTGTAGTCGTAGTGCAGGCGGCCCACGTCGGTGTCGACCAGGCCGTCCAGGGCGGTCTCGCCCACCAGGTTGAGGGTGCCGCGCCGGGCGATGTGCGTCGCCACGGCGCCCACCGTGGCCGCGGACCGGGGGTCGAGCATGACGATGTCGTCGAAGCCCGCGCCGTCCGTCAGCTCGTCGACCAGGGCCTGGTAGTCGTCGGTGCCGAGGCCGTTGCGCACGATCGTCGTCGCCGAGGTCTGCTCGACCAGCGCCGCCACCGAGGCGGGCACGTCGGTCATCACGATGGTGTCCGGGGCGTCCAGACCGGAGGAGAACTGGTAGTCCCGCTCGTCCCCGGGCCGGCCGACGATCCACATGGTCCCGCCGGTCTTGGGCTCCAGACGGCGACGCTGGGTGTAGGCCGCCATCACGCAGCCCCAGGGCTCCAGCGTGGAGGCCTCGGCGTAGCCCATCGTGTCGGGAAGGGGCAGCAGGCAGGCGCCGTCGTCGGTGTCGAGCATCTCCGTGCCCATCACGTGGTACTGGATGAGGCCGCCGGGGATGGTGTAGCCGTAGGCCGTGCTCGTGCCGTCCTGGTAGATGTCGGGCTGCACGGCGAGCCGCTGGCCGGCGTGGTAGCGGTCCTGGAGCTTCTCGCCGACCTCGATGACCGTGAGGCTGACCTCGTGGCCCAGGCGGGTGGGCTGCTCCGCCAGGTCGCGGTTGTAGAGCTTGGGGTGGCTGCCGCCCTGGCGCATGATCTTCACGTCGGAGAAGCACAGCCCCACGCTGTCGATGCGCACCAGCATCTGGTCGGCGTCGGGGCGGGGGATGGGGAGGAGCTCGGGGCCGTCGTCCTTGCCCATGTTGTCCTCGCCCGCGCCGTAGAGGTTCCAGCCCCAGGCCGCCTCCGGCGGGGCCTGGTCGGCGGCGCGGTACTGGTCGTACGTCGATGTCATCGAATCCTCCGTGGTCAGGGGCCTGGACGGGGCGTTCCTCACACTACCGTTTTTGTGTGATTTGTTGGAAGTAGGTGGCTTCAGGGGCTTGACGAAGGCAAACGGGGCCCGATATGAAGGTATTCACAGATTGATGTGAGCCCGATCACCGCTGAAGGACTCGCCTCACTTTGTTGCCCATCCGGCGGCGTCCCGAGACGCCGTCGACTGAGAAAGGACCAGCATGGCGACAGCCACGTCTACCCCGTCGGCCGGTGCCGGCGCCCGGGTGCACATCCAGAGGTTCGGCACCTTCCTGTCGAACATGGTCATGCCCAACATCGCCGCGTTCATCGCGTGGGGCCTGATCACCGCAATGTTCATCGAGGTCGGCTGGTTGCCGCGCTACCTCGGCATCGGCGACTCCCCGGACAGCTGGGTCGCAGAGTTCGGCGGCTGGGGCGACTTCGCCGGCGGCGGCATCGTCGGTCCGATGATCGTCTACTTGCTCCCGCTGCTCATCGCCTACACCGGCGGCAAGATCGTCTACGACGTGCGCGGTGGCGTGGTCGGCGCGATCGCCACCATGGGCGTCATCGTCGGCACCGACATCCCGATGTTCATGGGCGCCATGATCATGGGTCCGCTCGCCGGCTGGTCGATGAAGCACATCGACGCGATCTGGGACGGCAAGATCAAGCCCGGCTTCGAGATGCTCGTCAACAACTTCGCCGCCGGCATCTGGGGCATGATCCTCGCGATCATCGGCTTCGTCGTGATGAGCCCGGTGGTCACCTGGATCGCCGACCGGCTCGGTGAGGGTGTCGACTTCCTCGTCGAGAACAACCTGCTGCCGTTCACGTCGTTCATCATCGAGCCCGCGAAGGTGCTGTTCCTCAACAACGCGCTCAACCACGGCGTGCTGACGCCGCTCGGCACGCAGGAGGCGGCCGAGCAGGGCAAGTCGATCCTGTTCCTGCTGGAGGCCAACCCGGCCGCCGGCGCGGGCCTGCTGCTGGCCTACATGTTCTTCGGCAAGGGCCTGGCCAAGGCGTCGGCCCCTGGCGCGTTCATCATCCACTTCTTCGGTGGCATCCACGAGATCTACTTCCCCTACGTGCTGATGAAGCCGAAGCTGATCGTGGCGATGATCGCCGGTGGCTTCACCCAGATCCTGATCAACGTGATCTTCGACGCCGGCCTTCGCGCACCGGCTGCGCCAGGGTCCGTGTTCGCGGTCTACGCGCAGGTGCCCGGTGACAGCGTGGTCGGGGTGACGCTCTCGATCATCGGTGGTGCGGCCGCCTCGTTCGCCGTGGCCGCGGTCCTGCTCAAGCTGGACAAGGCCGAGACGCCGGAGGACCAGCTGATCGCTGCGACGCACCAGATGGAGGAGCTGAAGGGCAAGGAGTCCTCCGTCACGTCCACGCTGACGGGTGGCGCCGCCACTGCGACCGCCGTCGCCACCCGTCCGGTCGAGAAGATCGTGTTCGCCTGCGACGCGGGCATGGGCTCCTCCGCCATGGGCGCCTCGGTGCTCCGCAAGAAGGTCCACGACGCCGGCTACACGTCGGTCACCGTGGTCAACCAGGCCATCGCCAACCTCGCCGACGACCAGGACCTCGTGGTCACCCACCAGGACCTGACCGATCGGGCCCGGTTGAAGGCGCCCTCGGCGGTCCACGTGTCGGTGGAGAACTTCCTCGGCAGCCCGAAGTACGACGAGATCGTCGAGATCGTCCGTGAGTCCCACGGGGAGGCGAGCGGCTCGTGACGACGCTCAGTGAGGAGTCCATCCGCCTGCAGGGGTCCGCGTCCTCCCGGGACGAGGCGATCACCGAGGCCGGTCAGCTGCTGGTCGCGGCCGGCGCGGTCGAGCCGGCGTACGTCGACGCGATGCACGAGCGTGAGACCTCCGTGTCGACCTACATGGGCAACCTGCTGGCGATCCCGCACGGGACGAACGAGGCCAAGGGGTCGATCGTGCGGACGGGGCTGAGCTTCGTCCGCTACGACGGCGGCATCGACTGGAACGGCAACCCGGTCAAGTTCGTCCTGGGCATCGCCGGTGCGGGAGATGACCACCTCGCCCTGCTCGGGCAGATCGCCGAGGTGTTCATGGACTCCGAGCGCGTCGGTCAGCTGGAGTCGGCCGGGTCCCCGGCCGAGGTGCTGGCCGTCCTCTCGGGAGTGAGCGGGGGCTGACACCCCCGCCCGCGTGAACAGAACCGCCCCCGGTCTCCCCATGGACCGGGGGCGGTTCGCGTGCCGGCACCCTCGTGCTCCCCGCCGACTACGCCCTGGGCGAACTCCCTGGCCGGCGCCGCCGGCGCCCGGCAGACTCGTCGCTCATGCGGCTCCTGGTCCTCGGTGGCACCCACTTCGTCGGCCGCGCGGTGGTCGAGGAGGCCCTCCGCGCCGGTGACGCGGTCACCACGCTCACCACCGGCGCCGGAGGCCCGCCGCCCGCGGGCGCCGACGCGCGCCACGCCGACCGGCGCGACCCAGCAGCGCTGCGGGCCGCCCTTGCCGACGACGCGTGGGACGCGGTCGTCGACACCTGGGCCGGCGCGCCCCGGCACGTGCAGACCGCGGTCGACGCGCTCCGTGGCCGGGTAGGCCACTGGGCCTACGTCTCCTCGCGCTCGGTCTACCGCTCGCCCGTCCCGCCGGGCGCCGACGAGTCCGCGCCCGTGGTCGAGGCCGACCCGGTCTCCCTCGGCGAGCACGACTACGCGGCTGCCAAGCGCGGGGGAGAGCTGGCGGCGCTGCGCCAGGACGCGCCGGTCCTGCTCGCCCGGGCGGGGCTGGTGCTGGGTCCCCACGAGAACGTCGGCCGGCTGCCCTTCTGGCTCGACCGGGTCGCGCGCGGGGGCCGGGTGCCGGTGCCCGGCCCGCCCGATCTGCCGATCCAGCTGCTCGACGCCCGCGACCTCGCGGCCTGGCTGCGGCGCGGCGCCGTCGACGGCACCTCCGGTGTCTTCAACGTCGTCTCCCCGCCGGGCCGGGTGACCATGGGCGAGGTGCTCGCGGCGTGTGGCGACGCGACCGGGGCCGACGCCGAGCTGGTGTGGCTGACGCCGCGCCAGGTGGCGGTTGCGGGCGTCGAGCCGTGGACCGAGCTGCCGCTGTGGCTGCCTCCGGGGCACGAGGCGGCCGGGTTCCACGACTGCGACGTCTCCGCCGCCATCTCCGCCGGCTTCGCCAGCCGCCCGGTCGGCGAGACGGTGGCGGACACCTGGGCGTGGATCCGCCGCGAGGGGATGCCGGCGGGCACGGCGCGCGGCGGTCAGGGCTACGACGACGAGGCGGCTCGTCGCCTGCTCGCCGCTGCCGGCACCTGACCCGACGCCGACGGTCAGGCCAGGCGGAGCAGCGCCGCCACCAGCGCCGCCCCGAAAACCACCACGAGGAACGGCGCGCGCAGGAGGAGGGCGACCACGGCGAAGCCCAGCGCCGCCAGCCTGGCGTCGACCACCAGCGTGGTGCCCGCCGCGAACACCTGGACGGCGACCAGGGCGGCGAGCAGGGCGACGGGGATCCGGTCGGCCACCCGCTCCACCACCGGATGGTCGAGGAGCCGCGCGGGGACGGCCATCCCGGCCAGCTTGAGCAGGTAGCAGCCGGCGCAGGCGAGGAGCAGCACGGTCCACGTCACGGCGTCCCCTCCCGCGGCTCGGGCGGTTCGGGGATCTCGGTCGCGTCCGGGCGCCGGGAGAGCGCGCCGGCGAGCAGCGCGACGCCACCAGCCGCCAGCACCGGTACGCCGGCCGGCGTCAGCGGGACCAGCCCCAGCGCGACGCCGGCCGCCGCGACGGCCACGACCCGGTTGGCGGGGTCGTGCAGGCGGGGCCACAGCAGGGCCAGGAACGCGGCGCCGACGGCGGCGTCGAGCCCGTAGGTCCGCGGGTCCCCGAGCGAGGCGCCGGCGAGCGCCCCCACCAGCGTGGCCGCGTTCCACAGCACAAAGATCGACACCCCGGTGGTGAGGAAGCCGACCCGTGCCGCGCGGCGGCTGTCCCGGGTCACGCCCATCGCCGTCGACTCGTCGATGAGGATCTGCGCGGCCGCGACGCGCCGCCACCCCGTCCAGCCCAGCAGCGGCGCCATCCGCAGGCCGTAGAGCGTGTTGCGGGTGCCGAGCAGCAGCGCGGTCGCGGCGGCCGACATTGGCGCACCGCCGGCCGCCACCACGCCCGCCAGTGCGAACTGCGAGGCGCCGGTGAACATCAGCAGCGACAGCGCGCAGGTCTGCGCGACGCTGAGACCCGCCGCCACGCCGACGGCCCCGAACGAGACGCCGTACGCGCCGGTGGCGACGCCCACGCCCAGCGAGTCGCGCACGATGCGGCTGCGCTCGCGGGGCCAGGAGAGTCCGTCGTCCGCCGCCGTCGCCACGTCGGCGACCCTAGCGGCGCGGATCCGCCCTCAGTCCAGCGCGGTGTGCAGGCGGACCTGCTTGACGGTGACCGAGCCGTCGCCGGCCAGGTCGAGCGTGCGGTGCGCCCCATCGGCCTCCCAGCCCGCCCCGGTCAGGAAGGCGCGGGTGGCGTCGTCGGTGGCGACCAGCCAGCAGACCGCGCGGCGGAACCGGTCGGCCCGCATCGTGTCGACCGCCGCCTGGAGCAGCCGCGAGCCGTGGCCGCGGCGGCGCTCGTCGGGGTCGACGGCCAGCTCGGCGAGCTCGGCGTCGCCGACCGGGTCGGCGTCGGGGTCGGGGGAGGGCTGCGTGACCGCCAGGCCCACAACGCGCTGCCGCTCCAGCGCCACCAGCACCCGGTTGCGGGCGTCGCCGGGGCGTTGCAGCGACCGCTGCCAGTGGGCGGCGGCACCCGCCACCGTCTCCTCGTCGCCGGCGTCCGGGAGCGCGCCGTCGGGCAGCAGCGCGGCGTAGCGGTCGCGCCAGGCGCGGAGCTGCACCCGCGCCAGCGGCCCGGCGTCGTCGGACCACCCGATCCGCACCGACAGGTCGGCCGAGGGTCCCGGAGAGCTGCTCATGCCCCGATCCTGTCAGCCCCGTCCTGTCATCCCCGCTCCGGCCCGACGGCATCTGTGACACCTGACCGCAGAGGATGTCGCCTGCTGTCACACCGCGCTACGCTGGCGACGATGGATGGCGACCCGCGTGACCCCGAGGCCGCCGCGTTCGCCGAGCTGGTCTCCGCCGGACCGGTCGAGCCGCGCGACGCGATGCCGGACGCCTACCGCGCGCTGCTGGTGCGCCAGATCGCCCAGCACGCCCACTCCGAGATCATCGGGATGCAGCCCGAGGGCCAGTGGATCTCGCGGGCGCCGAGCCTGCGCCGCAAGGCCATCCTGATGGCCAAGGTGCAGGACGAGGCGGGCCACGGGCTCTACCTCTACGCCGCCGCCGAGACGCTCGGCGTCGACCGCAGCGAGCTGGTCGACGCGCTCCACGAGGGTCGGCAGAAGTACTCCTCGATCTTCAACTACCCGACCCTGACCTGGGCCGACATGGGTGCGATCGGGTGGCTGGTCGACGGGGCCGCCATCACCAACCAGGTGCCGCTGTGCCGCTGCTCCTACGGCCCCTATGCCCGGGCGATGGTGCGGATCTGCAAGGAGGAGTCGTTCCACCAGCGGCAGGGCTTCGAGATCCTGCACACGCTGATGCACGGCACCCCCGCCCAGCGGGCGATGGCCCAGGACGCCGTCGACCGCTTCTGGTGGCCGGCGCTGATGATGTTCGGGCCGCCGGACGCCGAGTCCGCGCACACCGCGCAGTCGATGGCATGGGGGGTCAAGCGGTTCACCAACGACGAGCTGCGGCAGCGGTTCGTCGACATGACCGTCCCGCAGGCCGATGCGCTGGGGCTGACGCTGCCCGACCCCGAGCTGCGGTGGAACGCCGAGCGCGGTCACTACGACCACGGCCCGATCGACGTCGACGAGCTGCGCGAGGTGGTCGCGGGGCGCGGTCCGTGCAACGCCGAGCGGATGGCCCACAAGCGTGGGGCGCACGAGGCCGGGGCATGGGTGCGCGAGGCCGCGGCGGCGTACGACGCCAAGCACGGCGCCGCGCGGGCCGAGGCGGTGGTCGGATGACCGGCTGGCCGCTGTGGGAGGTGTTCGTGCGGGCCCGGCGCGGGCTCGCCCACGTGCACGCGGGCTCGCTGCACGCCCCCGACGCCGAGATGGCGCTGCGCAACGCCCGCGACCTCTACACCCGGCGGGGGGAGGGGGTGTCGATCTGGGTGGTCCGGTCGGCCGACCTGACCGCCAGCAGCCCCGACGAGCACGACACGTTCTTCGACCCCGCGGCCGACAAGGTCTACCGCCACCCCACGTTCTACGACGTGCCTGAGGGGGTGGAGCACCTGTGACCGGTCCCGCGACCCGTGCCCGCGTCGACCACCTGCTGGCGTTCGGCGACGACGCGCTGGTGA
>JAUILS010000232.1 GCA_030432975.1 Actinomycetes bacterium | reverse complement strand
CCGGATCCGCACCACCGGTGGGGGCGGCTGGGGCGACCCCCTCGAGCGGGAGCCCGCGCTGGTCGTCCGGGACGTCCGCTGGCACAAGGTGTCCGAGGGCGCCGCCCTCGCGGACTACGGGGTCGTGCTCACCGGCTCCCTCGCCGACGACACGCTCGGCTTCGACGAGGCGGCGACCCTGGCCGAGCGGGCCGGCCGGCCGCCCCGCGGCGACGCGTTCTTCGACCGCGGGCCCGGCTACGCGACCCTGGCCGGGGGCGCCGCCTCGGCCGACGTGGACCGGCGGGGCGACCCGGCATGAGGATCCTGCTCGCGCTCGGCGGGAACGCGATGACGGCCCCCGACGGCCGGGCCCGCACCGAGGACCAGATCGCCGCGGCGCGCGTGGCGATGGACGCGGTGGGAGACCTGATCGCGGACGGGACCGACGTCGTGCTCACCCACGGCAACGGGCCGCAGGTCGGCAACCTGCTGGTCAAGAACCAGCTGGCCGCGCACGTCGTACCCCCCGTGCCGCTGGACTGGTGCGGCGCCCAGACCCAGGGCACGCTCGGCGCCACCCTGCTCAACGCCCTGGACCGCGCGCTGGCCGCGCGCGGCCTCTCGCGCCCGATGGCCGCCCTGGTGACCCGCACCCTCGTCGACCCCGACGACCCGGCGTTCTCGCGGCCGAGCAAGCCGATCGGGCGCTACGTCCCGGCCGACGAGGCGCAGCGGATGACGGAGCACGGGGAGACCTGGCAGGACCTCGGCGAACGTGGCTGGCGCCGGGTCGTGGCGTCACCGGAGCCGCTGGAGGTGCTCGACGCCGCCGCCGTCTCGACCCTCGTGGCCGCCGGGTTCGTCGTGGTGGCCAACGGTGGGGGCGGGATCCCGACCGTGCGCGAGCCGGACGGCTCCCTGGGCGGCGTCGAGGCCGTCATCGACAAGGACCTCGGCGCCGAGCTGCTGGCCCGGGCGATGGACGTGGACCTGCTCGTCATCGCCACCGACGTGCCGCAGGCGATGCTCCGCTTCGGGACCCCCGAGGCCGAGGGCATCGACCGGGTCGGCGTCGCGCAGCTGCGCGCGTATGCCGCCGAGGGCCACTTCGCCGGCGGGTCGATGGGCCCCAAGGTCGAAGCGGTGTGCCGCTTCGTGGAGCGCTCCGGCCGCCCCGCCGTCATCACCGACCTGAGCCGCATCGGCGCCGCCGTCGGCGGCGACGCCGGAACGACCGTCACCCCCGAGTGACCCGACCCGAGAGGAAGCCACGCATGTCCGAGGCCCCGACCCCCACGTCGACCCCCATCTCGAGCCCGTCCGCGATCGAGGTGCGCAAGGTGCCGATCCACTCCGTCGCCGACGCCTCGGAGCTGACCGCCCTCATCGACGAGGGGGTGATGGACGCCGACCGGGTGATCGCGATCATCGGCAAGACCGAGGGCAACGGCGGGGTCAACGACTACACCCGGATCATCGCCGACCGCGCCTTCCGGGAGGCCCTGGTCGAGAAGGGCGCCCCGGCCGAGCAGGTCTCCGGCATCCCGATCGTGTGGTCCGGCGGCACCGACGGCGTGCTCAGCCCGCACGCCACGCTCTTCGCCACCACCGACGTCGCCGCCGACGACCCCAGCCGAGAGGAGCTGCGCCTGACGGTCGGCTTCGCGATGAGCGAGCCGCTGCTGCCCGAGGAGATCGGGCGGGCCGCCATGATCACCAAGGTCGCGGAGGCCGTGAGGGTCGCCATGGGGCGAGCGGGCATCACCGACCCCGGCGACGTCCACTACGTGCAGACCAAGACCCCGCTGCTGACGATCCACACCATTCGCGACGCCAAGCGGCGTGGCCAAACGGTGTGGACCGAGCACACCCACGAGTCGATGGACCTGTCCAACGGCACCACCGCGCTCGGCATCGCCGTGGCCCTGGGCGAGATCGAGATGCCCTCCGACGCCGACGTGATGCACCGCCGCGACCTCTACTCGTCGGTGTCGTCGTGCTCCTCCGGGGTCGAGCTCGACCAGGCCCAGGTCGTGGTCGTGGGCAACGCCACGGGCGTCGGGGGCCGCTACCGGATCGGCCACTCGGTGATGCGCGACGCGCTCGACCAGGACGGCATCTGGGAGGCGATCCGCGACGCCGGCCTGGACCTGCCCGACCGCCCGCACCACACCGACCTCGACGGCCGGCTGGTCAACGTCTTCCTCAAGTGCGAGGCCTCCCTCGACGGCGAGGTCCGCGGCCGGCGCAACGCCATGCTCGACGACTCCGACGTGCACTGGCACCGGCAGATCAAGGCCTGCGTCGGCGGCGTCACCGCGGCGGTGACCGGCGACCCCGCGGCGTTCGTGTCGGTGTCCGCCGCCCACCAGGGACCCGACGGCGGCGGTCCGGTCGCGGCGATCGTCGACCTGGGGTGAGGTGCTGAGGGACGCCGGGGCGCTCAGGCGCCCGGCTCGGACTCCTCCAGCCAGGCGCGCACCGATGCGTTGTGCTGCCCCAGCGTCGGGGGAGCGAGGTGCCGCTCGCGTCCGCCGGCGTAGGGGTGGTCGTCGAACCGCAGCGGCGGGCCGGGGAGCTGGATCGGCCCGAGCGTGGGGTGCTCGACATCGAGGAGGAGGCCCTGGGAGAGGGTCTGGTCCCAGGTGTAGACGTCGTCGAGCGTGCGCACCTTGCCCGCGGGGACCCCGGCGGCGGCGAGCCGCGCGAGCGCGTCCTCGGCGGGGACGTCGGCCAGCCGCGACTCGATGAGCGCGATGAGGCGGTCGCGGTGCGCCACGCGCTCCGCGTTGGTGGCGAGCCCCGCCGCCTCCGGGTCGAGGTCGAGCGAGGTCGCGAGGGCCTGCCAGAGCCGCTCCGAGCCGCAGGCGATCTGGACGGGGGCGGTGGCCGTCGCGAAGACGCCGTACGGCGCGATCGACGGGTGGTGCCCGCCGCCGAGGCCGGGCACCTCGCCCGCCACGGTCCACCGCGTCCCCTGGTAGGCGTGCACGCCGACCACGCCGGAGAGGAGGGAGGTGCGGACGACCCGGCCGCGGCCGGTGCGCTCGCGCTCGTAGAGGGCGGCGAGCACCCCGGTGGCGCCGTTCATGCCGGCCAGCAGGTCGGCGATCGGGACGCCCACCTTCGTCGGCTCGGTCAGCCCGGTGAGCGACATCAGCCCACCCTCGCCCTGCGCGATCTGGTCGAACCCCGCCCGGCTGGCCTCGGGGCCGTCGTGCCCGAAGCCGGTGATCGACAGGACCACCAGCCGCGGGTTGAGCTCTTGCAGCCGGGACACGGGGAAGCCGAGCCGGTCCAGCACCCCCACCCGGAAGTTCTCGATGAGCACGTCGGCGCGCTCCACCAGGCGGGCCAGCACGTCCTGGTCGTCGGGGTCCTTGAGGTCGAGGGTGACCGACTCCTTGTTGCGGTTGGCCGACAGGAAGTACGTCGACACGGGCCGGCCGTCGTCGCCGTCGGGGCTCTCCACCTTGATCACCCGGGCGCCGAGGTCGCCCAGCATCATCGCGGCGTGCGGGCCGGCGAGCGCCCGCGTCAGGTCGAGCACGACGACATCGGCGAGCGGGACGGTCATCAGCGACGACCGAGCCGCTGGAAGCGCTGCAGCACCCCGCGGGGGATCGCCCGGCTGGCGCCGGCGATCGCCTTGTAGGACGCGCCCGGCACCGACAGCACCTTGCCCTTGTCGAAGTCGGCGAGCGCCTGCTCCACCAGGAAGTCGGCGTCGAGCCACAAGAACTCCGGAGCGCTGTCCCGCGAGACGCCCATCCGCGCGTGGAACTCCGTGCGCGTGAAGCCGGGGCACAGGGTGGTCACCGTGACGCCCTGCGGGCGGTACTCCTCGGCGGCCCACTCGCCGAAGCTGTTGACCCACGCCTTGGCGGCGGAGTAGGTGCCGCGGGGCAGGAAGGCCGCCACGCTGGAGACGTTGATGACCCCGCCGCTGCCGCGGCCGGCCATCGCGCCCAGGGCGGCGTGGGAGAGCCTCATCACCGCCGTGACCAGCACGTCGAGCATCGCCTGCTCGTCCTCGACGTCGTTGGCCAGGAAGGGCCGCTTCAGGCCGAACCCGGCGTTGTTGACGAGCAGGTCGACGGGCCGGTCGGGGTCAGCCAGCCGGCGCTCGACCGCGGCCAGCTGGGCGCGGTCGGTGAGGTCGGCCACCAGCGTCTCCACCGCGACGCCGTACGCCGTCGCCAGCTCCTGCGCCACGTCGTCGAGGCGGTCGGCGTCCCGGGCCACCAGCACCAGGTCGTGGCCGCGGTCGGCCAGCCGGCGCGCGAACTCGTGCCCGATCCCGGCGGTGCCGCCGGTGACCAGCGCGACCCGTCGGCCCGGCCGGACGGGAGAGGAGGCGGGGGAGGAGGGAACGGCGTCCGACATGCCGACCAGCAAAGCAGGTCGGAGTGCACCTGCGCAGGCCGGGTCCGGCATGATGGTCCGCGATGACCCTCACCCTCGCGATCGCCAACCAGAAGGGCGGCGTGGCCAAGACGACCACGGTCGCCTCGCTGGGTGCCGCGCTCGCCGACCTCGGCCACCGGGTGCTGCTGGTCGACCTCGACCCGCAGGCCTGCCTGACGTTCTCGCTCGGCATCGACCCCGAGGACCTCGAGCTCTCGCTCCACCACGTGCTGACCAAGGGACTGCCGCTGCGCGAGGTGGTCGTCACGACCGACGACGGCGTCGACCTGGTGCCCGCCACCATCGAGCTGGCCCGGGCCGAGGCCGACCTGCTCACCCGCACCGGCCGCGAGCACGCCCTCTCCTCGGCGCTGGAGGACCTGGGCACGGAGGGCGACGACTACGACTGGGTGCTGCTCGACTGCCCGCCGTCGCTCGGCATCCTGACCGTCGCGGCGCTGACGGCGTCGCAGGCCGTGCTCGTGCCGCTGCAGTGCGAGACGCTCTCCCACCGCGGGGTCGGCCAGCTGCTCGACACCGTCCACGACGTACGCCGGTTCACCAACCGGGGCCTCGAGGTGTGGGGGGTGCTGCCCACGCTCTACGACGGCCGCACCAACCACGCCCGGCGGGTGCTGGAGACCATCTCCGAGACCTACGACCTCGACGTCGTCGAGCCGCCCATCCCCAAGACC
>JAUILS010000231.1 GCA_030432975.1 Actinomycetes bacterium | reverse complement strand
GGCCAACGGCCGGCTGGTCCGGCCCCTGCTCACCGCCGACCGGGTGCGGTTCGTGGGCGAGCCGGTGGCGGTGGTGGTCGCGGAGACCCGCGCCCAGGCGGTGGACGCCGCCGAGCTCGTGGACGTCGACTACGACGACCTCCCGGTCGCGGCGACCATCGACGCCGCGCTCGCGCCCAACGCACCGCTGCAGTTCCCCGACCACGGGTCGAACGTCGCCCGCGGCCAGCGCGAGGCCGACGGCGCCGACGACCCCCTGGCGGGCGCGGCCCACGTCGTTCGGCTCACGATGCACAACCAACGGATCGCCACCAACCCGATCGAGGGCCACGCCGTGCTCGCCGACCCCACGGCCGAGCCGTTCACCGTCTGGCTCTCCACCCAGCACCCGCACGGCGCCCGCGACCAGGCGGCCACCCTGCTCGACCTCGAGAAGGACCAGGTCCGGTTGGTCGCGCCCCACGTCGGCGGCGGCTTCGGCGGCAAGGCCGCGATGGCGGCCGAGCACGGCATCATCATCGTGGCCGCGCAGCGCACCGGCCGGCGCCTGCTGTGGTGGGAGACCCGCAGCGAGGCGATCCTGTCGATGCACGGCCGCGACCAGGTGCACTGGGCCGAGCTCGGGCTCGATGCCGACGGCGTCATCACCGGGCTGCGGCTGCGGGTGGCCGGCAACACCGGGGCGTACGCCGGCTTCGGCGGCGGCCTCGCCCTCGGGCCGACGTACCTCATGGCCACCGGCCCCTACCGCGTCCCCCGCCTCCACTACGACGGCCTCGCGGTGCTCACCAACACCGCCCCCAACGGCGCGTTCCGCGGCGCCGGGCGCCCCGAGGCGGCCGCCCTGCTGGAGCGGCTGCTCGACCTCGCGGCCGCGGAGCTGGGCCTCGCCCCCGAGGAGATCCGCCGCCGCAACCTGCTCACCCCCGACGAGTTCCCCTACCGCACGCTCACCGGCGCCGACTACGACAACGGCGACTACCAGCGCGCCCTCGACGAGGTCATCCGCCTGAGCGACCTCGAGGCACTCCGGGCCGAGCAGCAGCGACGCCGAGACGCGGGCGACCCCCGGCAGCTCGGGATCGGGATCAGCACCTATGTCGAGGTGACCGGCTTCGGCGGCGACGAGTTCGGCGCCGTCCACGTCCACGAGGACGGGTCGGCCACCGTCCGCGCCGGCACCTCCGCCCACGGCCAGGGGCACGCGACATCGTTCTCGATGATCGTGGCCGACCGGCTCGGCATCCCGCTCGACAAGATCATCTACGAGCAGTCCGACACCGCGGCCGTGCGCAGCGGCGGTGGCACCGGCGGCTCGCGCTCGCTCCAGATGGGCGGCAGCGCGGTGAAGGCTGCCGCGGACGAGGCCTACGAACGCGGCCTGGCGCTGGCCGCCGAGCTGCTCGAGGCGAGCCCGGCCGACGTCACCCTCGGCGACGGCGGCTTCGTGGTGGCCGGCGTCCCCGGCACCGTCGTCAGCTGGGCCGACCTGGCCACCCACGCCTCCACCGAGGGCGAGCCGCTCCACGTCGACCTCGACGTCCACCTCGACGGCGCGACGTTCCCCTTCGGCGCCCACGTCAGCGTCGTGGAGGTCGACACCGAGACCGGCCGCGTCATGCCGCTGCGCCACGTCGCCGTCGACGACGCCGGCCGGATCCTCAACCCGCTCATCGTCGAGGGCCAGCAGCACGGCGGCACGGTGCAGGGCATCTCCCAGGCCCTCTGGGAGGGCTTCGTGTACGACGACCACGGCACGCCGCTGACCTCCACCCTCATCGACTACACCCTGCCGACGACCGCCGACGTGATCCAGCTGGAGGCCACCACCATCGAGACGCCCACGCCGCGCAACCCGCTCGGCGCCAAGGGGATCGGTGAGTCGGGCACCATCGGGTCCACTCCGGCGGTTCACAACGCCGTCGTCGACGCGCTGTCCCACGTCGGCGTCCGCCACCTCGACATGCCCTGCACCCCTCACGCCGTCTGGACGACGATCCAGCAGGCCCGCGCCGGCACGCTCCCCGATCCGTGGCGGGATCCGCCGACGGTTTTCGCCGACCAGCCGCCGCGGCGCTCGCGGGTCCCCCGCGACGAGGCTCCCGAGATCTGAGACGTTCCAGACGAGACCCCCGACACCAGAGAGGAACCCATGCTCGAGTCCGCACCCCGCCGCGTCACCACCGTCTGGGGCGACGAGCACGATGCCGTCGACGCCGCCGTCCGCTGGGCCATGCAGCGCGTGGTGCGCCCCAGCAACCCCAAGGCGACCGCCCGTCCGGCCGCCGAGATCGCCGCGGCGGCGGGCGACACGATCACCCCCGAGGGGATCGGCGCCGAGGGCGCGCTGCAGGTGTTCACCGAGATCCTCGAGCCCGCGACCCGGGCCCAGGACGACCCCATGAACCTCGCCTACGTCCCCGCCGCCCCGACCCGGGCCGCGATCGCGTTCGACCTGGTGACCTCCAGCGCCAACATCTTCGGCGGCCTGTGGGAAGCCGGCGCCGGCGCGATCTGGGCGGAGAACCAGGCGCTCCGCTGGATCGCGGACCTGCTCGGCTGGGGGCCGGAGGCGATGGGCTGCTTCGTGTCGGGAGGCACCACCGGCAACCTCTCCGCGCTGGCCGCCGCGCGCCATCGTGCCCTCACCGCTCGCGGCTCCCGGCCGCCCGAGGGCTGGCAGATCGCCGCCTCCGCCGGCGCCCACTCCTCCATCGCGGCCGCGGCGCGCATCCTCGACGTCGACGTCATCGACGTGCCCGAGGACGAGCGCGGCCACCTCACGGGCGCCGCGCTGCGCGAGGTCGTCACCGACACCAGCCGCGTCTTCGCCGTCGTCGCCTCGGCCGGCACCACCAACGCGGGCCTCATCGACGACCTCCACGGCATCGCCGACTTCTGCGACGAGCACCGCATCTGGATGCACGTCGACGGCGCCTACGGCGGCGCGGGCCTGGTCTCCCCCACCCTGCGGCCGCAGTACGACGGCATCGAGCGCGCCGACAGCTTCATCGTCGACCCCCACAAGTGGCTGTTTGCGCCCTACGACTGCTGCGCGCTGGTCTACCGCCAGGGGGCGAGCGCCACCGCCGCCCACGCCCAGCACGCGAGCTATCTCGACCAGGTCGATCGCGACGCCGCCAACCCGGCCGACCTGGCGATCCACCTCTCCCGCCGGGTGCGCGGCCTGTCGCTGTGGTTCAGCCTCGCCACCCACGGCACCGACCGCTACGCCGCCGCCGTCGACCGCACCGTCGCGATCGCCCGCGAGGTCGCCGAGGGGATCGCGGAGACGCCTCACCTCGAGCTGCTCAAGGCGCCGGAGCTGACCGTGATGCTGTTCGAGCGGCCCGGCTGGACCGCCGAGGACTACCGGCACTGGTCCGACGACCTCGCGAAGGCCGGGGTGATGCTCTGCGTGCCGACCCAGTGGCAGGGCCGCCCCGTGCTGAGGCTGGTCTTCGTCAACCCCGAGACCGACCCGCAGCAGGTGCTGACCGTCCTCCGCGAGACGCTCACGCCCAGCCACTACGTGTCGGGCTGACCTCCGCGCGGGCTCTCAGCCGGCCCTTCCTAGACTGGCCCGGTGCCCCTCTCCTCCGCCGACCCGGCGGTCGTCGTCGACGGTCTGGTGATGCGCTACGGCGCCACGACCGCGGTCGACGGGCTCAGCCTCGAGGTCGCCCGGCACACCATCACGGCGGTGCTCGGCCCCAACGGGGCAGGGAAGACCACCACGGTCGAGACCTGTGAGGGCTACCGCCGCCCGCAGCAGGGCAGCGTGCGGGTGCTCGGGCTGGACCCGCACCGCGACCACCGCGCGCTGGTGCCGCGTATCGGCGTGATGCTCCAGCAGGGTGGAGCCTGGGGGGCGGCCCGCGCCGAGGAGATGCTCCGGCACCTGGCCCGGCTGCACGCCCACCCGCTCGACGTCGGCATGCTCGTGGAGCGCCTGGGGCTCCAGGACTGCGGCCGGACGCCGTACCGCCGGCTGTCGGGGGGCCAGCAGCAGCGCCTCGGGCTGGCGATGGCGGTCGTCGGCCGCCCCGAGCTGGTGTTCGTCGACGAGCCGACCGCGGGCATGGACCCGCACGCCCGGCGCGCCACCTGGCAGCTGCTGCAAGACCTCCGCGCCGACGGCGTGACCGTGGTGCTCACGACCCATCACATGGAGGAGGCCGAGCGGCTCGCCGACCTCGTCCACATCGTCGACCACGGCCGGCTGGTCGGCTCGGGCTCGCCGGCCGAGCTCACCGAGGGCGGCACCCGCACCCTGGAGGACGTGTTCCTCGCGCTCACTCCCCGGGAGGCCCGGTGAGCACGTTCACCCCGCAGCCGGGAGCCGCGCCGCTGGCCCGCCAGGTGGCCGCGCAGACGTCGATGGAGGCACGGCTGCTGCTCCGCAACGGCGAGCAGCTGCTGCTGGCCCTGGTCATCCCGGTGCTGGTGCTGGTCGGCGCCGTGCTCGGCGCCGAGCGGCTCGGGCTCGACCTGGCCCACCCGGCCGTCGACGAGTTCACCCCCGGCGTCCTGGCGCTCGCCGTGCTGTCGTCGTCGTTCACCTCGCTGGCGATCATGACCGGCTTCGAGCGCCGCTACGGCGTGCTCAAGCGGCTCGGCGCCACGCCCCTCCCGCGCTCGGGGCTGCTCCTAGGCAAGGTCGGCGCTCTGGCCGCCGTCGAGGTCGTCCAGGCGGTCGTCATCGGCGGCGTCGCGCTCGCGCTCGGCTGGCAGCCGCTGGTGGGCGGGATCCCGATGGCCTTGCTGGTCGCCCTGCTCGGGACCTTCGCCTTCGCGGCGCTCGGGCTGCTGCTGGCCGGAGTGCTGCGGGCCGAGGCCACGCTGGCCGCGGCCAACCTGGTCTATCTCCTGCTGCTGGCCGGCGGCGGCGTGGTGCTGCCCAGCTCGTCGTACGGCGCCGCGTCGGGCCTCGTCTCCTGGCTGCCCTCGGCGGCGCTGGGCGACGGGATGCGCGCCGCCCTGCTCGAAGGCACGGTCCCCGGCCGTGAGCTCGTCGTGCTGCTGCTGTGGGGAGCCGCCGCCACCGCCCTGACGGCCAGGACGTTCCGATGGGAGTGACCACCACCGCTCAGCAGACCGACCGCGCGACCTGGG
>JAUILS010000230.1 GCA_030432975.1 Actinomycetes bacterium | reverse complement strand
GCCACCTTCTCGACGGCGCCGACGTCGCCGACGTCAGCGCCCAGCTGCTGCCCGCGCCCCCCGACGTCGACACCCTGGCCGGGAGCGGCGACCTGGCCGCGCTGCTCGGCGAGGTGTCCCTCGCGGACCAGCGGATCGCGAGCGTCGAGGCCGGCCGTTGCCGCATCCTGCCGGGCTGGGTGCCCGACGACCAGCGGCAGCGGCTGCGCGACACCCTGGCCCCGCTCGGCGGCAGCGTCGTGGACCTCCCCGGCCGTCCGGGCCTGATCCCGCCGACCGCCCACCGGCCGGGCCCCGGGTCCGCGATGCGGCCCCTCGTGTCGACGTACGCCACGGTGCCCTACCGCGACGTCGACCCCACCTGGTTCGCGGCGGTGACCTATTTGTTCATGTTCGGGATGATGTTCGGCGACGTGGCCCACGGGCTCGCGATCGTCGGCGTCGGCGCCCTGGCGTGGCTGGGCGTCGGCCGCCTCGGCCGCCTGCGGCGGGCCGTCCCGTTCCTGGTCGGCGCGGGGGTGGCGGCCACCGGCTTCGGCCTGCTCTACGGCGAGGCGTTCGGCCCCACCGGGCTGGTCCCGACGCTCTGGATCCGGCCCCTCGAGGAGCCCGAGACCCTGCTCGTCGCGGGCATCCTGGTGGGGGCGGTGCTGCTGGCGGCGACGTTCGCCCTGGCGATCGTCAACCGGTGGCGCGAGCACGGTGCCGCGCTGGCGTTCTACGACGCCACCGCCGTCCCCGGCCTGCTGCTCCTGCTCGCCGTCGGCTGCGCGGTGCTCGCCGTGACCGTCGGGCCGGGCTGGGCATGGCCGGCGGCCGCGCTGCTGACGGCGGTCGGATTGACGCTCACCTTCGTCGGCCTGGTCGTCCGAGCCGGCGGGCGCGGCTCGGGGGTGGCCGAGGCGAGCGTCGAGCTGTTCGACACGGTGCTGCGCCTCGGGTCCAACCTCATCTCCTTCGCCCGGCTGGCGGCCTTCGGACTGACCCACGCGGTCATCACGACCGTGGTCTGGCTCGGCACCGTCGCCCTGTGGAGCCGCGGCGGCTGGCTGCTGCTCGCCGCGGCCGTCCTGTTCCTGCTCGGCAACGCGGTCGCCATCGCCCTCGGCGCGCTGGTCGCCGCCGTGCAGGCGCTGCGCCTGGAGTACTACGAGCTCTTCTCGCGGCTGTTCACCGACGACGGCCGCCCCTTCCTCCCCTGGAGCATCCCCACCCGACGAACGGAGTCACCATGAGCACGCGCACCGCGCGGCGCGCCGTCGCCGCCTCCGCGGCCGCCGTCTTCCTGCTGGCGCTCGCGGTCCTGACCGTGGTGGCCGTGGACGCGATGTCGGCCGCCGCCACCGCCCCTGCCGCCGCGGCCGCCGCGGCGGCAGCAACCTCGGGCACCGACACCGGCATGGCCTTCCTGGGCGCCGGCATCGCCGTCGGCGCGTCGGCGATCGGCGCCGGCATCGCCGTGGCGTACGCCGGCTCCGCGGCGCTGGCCACGATGAGCGAGCAGCCCGCACTGTTCGGCCGGGCGATGGTCGTCGTCGGCCTGGCCGAGGGCGTCGCCATCTACGGCCTGATCGTGGCGGTCCTGATCCTGGGCCGGGTGTGAGCATGCACCGGGTGCTGGCGCTGGGCGAGGCCCACGAGCTCGAGGGGTTCGCGCTCGTGGGGGCCGAGGTGGCGCCCGCGCACACCCCGGCGGACGTCCGGGCGGCCTGGGCGGCCCGGGGCGACGACGTCTCGCTGCTCGTGCTCACCCGGGACGCGGCCTCGGCCCTCGCGGCGGACCTCGCCCGACGCGACGACCTGCTGCTGGCGGTGCTGCCGTGACCCCGACCCGTGCCGCCCTCCACGACCAGCTCGAGCCGGTCCGGGCGGCGTTGCGCGAGGACGCCGAGCGACGTGCAGCGGCGCTGCTCGCGGAGGGGCGCCGGGCCGCGGACGCGGTCGTCGAGGCAGCCCGCGTGGCGTCGGAGGAGGCGGTGGGGCGCGCCCGTGTGCGGGCGGAGGCGACCGCTCGGGCGAGGCGGGAGCAGGCCCTGGCCGCGGCGCGACGCGACGTCCACCGCACGGTGCTGGAGGCGGAGGCCGAGGTCCGGCGGCAGGTCGTCGACGCGGCGGTCGCCGCCGCCGTCGCGATGGCCGACGACCCCCGCTACCCACGGCTCTTGGACCGGCTCGAACGCCTTGCCCGACACCAGCTCGGGTCCGACGCCATCGTCGAGCGCGACCCTGCGGACGGGCCCGGAGTCGTGGCCACCGCCGGCGCGCGCCGGGTCGACTACCGGCTCGCCACCCTGGCCCGCCGGGCGCTCGAGGCCCGCGGCGACCCGCTCGCGGCGTCGGCGCAGGAGGTGGCCCCATGACCACCAGCGACACCCGCACGCGCCCCGCCCGGGCCGGCAGCCGCCGCGCGCGCCCACCGGGACGGGTCCGGCGCGTCAACGGGCCCGTCGTGCACCTCACCGGGCTCGGCACGCCGGCCAGGCTGGAGTTCGTCGAGGTGGGCGACGACCGGCTCCCCGGCGAGATCATCTCGCTCGACCGCGGCGAGGCGGTGGCCCAGGTCTACGAGCACACCGGCGGCCTCCGGGTCGGTGAGCCCGCCTGGGCGGCGGGACACCCGTTGAGCGTCCACGTCGGTCCCGGGCTGCTCGGCGGCATCTACGACGGGCTCCTCCGCCCGCTCACCGGGGGCTCCGACCTCCTCGAGCGCCGTCGGCTGGAGCGGCCGCCGGAGCCGGCGTACCGCTTCACGCCGCGGGCCGAGCCGGGCACGGTGGTCGGCGCCGGAGACGTGCTCGGGGAGTTCGACGGCGGCGCCGTCCGCCATCTCCTGCTGGTCCCGCCGGGCGTGGCGGGGACGCTGGACTGGCTCGCCGAGGCGGGTGAGCACGCCGCGGAGGAGGAGCTGGCGCGCGTCGCCGGTCACCGCGTGACCGCCGGGCACGACTGGCCCGTGCGCCGCCCGCGGCCGGCCACCCGCACCCCCGACAGTAGGCCCCTCCACACCGGCCAGCGGGCGATCGACCTTCTCGACCCGATCACCGCCGGCAGCACCGCCACCGTCATCGGCGGCTTCGGCGAGGGCAAGACCATGCTGCTGGAGCAGGTGGCCAAGTGGGGGGACGCCGACGTGATCGTCTACGTCGGCTGCGGGGAGCGCGGCAACGAGCTCGCCGACCTGATCGAGGAGCTCGAGCAGCTCACCGACCCGCGCACCGGCCGGGGCCTCGTCGAGCGGACGCTGATCCTGGCCAACACCTCCAACATGCCGGTGATGGCGCGCGAGGCCAGCATCTACACCGCGATGACCGTCGCGGAGTACTACCGCGACATGGGCCTGCACGCGGTGATCATCGCCGACTCCACGTCGCGGTGGGCCGAGGCCCGTCGCGAGCTCTCGAGCCGCACCGGCGCGGTGCCGGCCGAGCACGGCTACCCGCCGGACCTCCCGATGTCGCTGGCGGCGTTCTACCAGCGGGCGGGCCGGGTGACGACCGCGGCCGGCGGGACCGGCGCGGTCACCATCGTCACGTCGGTCTCGCCGCCCGGGGGTGACGTCACCGAGCCGGTGTCGGCCCACACCCAGCGGTTCGTGCAGGCGGTCTGGTCGCTGGACCGGGAGCTGGCCTACGCGCGGCACTACCCGGCGGTCAGCTGGCAGCGCTCGTTCTCCCGCGACGTCGACGCCGTCGCCCGCTGGTACGCCGTCCACGGCGACCCCGGCTGGGGCGAGCGCCGGGCCAGGCTGCTGGCCCTGCTGGCGGACGCCGACCGGCTGCGGGACATCGCCGACCTGGTCGGTCGCAGCGCGATGCCCGCCGAGGAGCGGGTGACGATGCTCGCGGCGGACCTCGCCCGCGCCGCGGTGCTGCAGCAGAGCGCGCTGAGCGAGCACGACGCGACCTGCTCCTCCGCCAAGCAGGCGGCGCTGCTCCAGTCCGCGCTCGACGTGCACGACGAGGCGCTGTCGCTGGTGCGCGCCGGCGCGCCCGCCACGCTGGTCGAGGGCTTCGACCTGGGCCCGCTGGTGCGGGCGAAGGACGAGCGTGGGCCCGACGACGCCGACGGCGTCGTCGCGGTCGCCGCGCGGGTCCTGGCGGGGCTGAGGGAGCTGGCGCCATGACCCTCCGCCCCGCTCTCGCCGCGTTGACCTCCCCGGTGTCCGTCGCCGGCGTGGAGCGGGTCGACGGTCCGCTGCTGTTCGTGACGACGCCGGGGCACGTCGGCTGGGACGAGTACGTCACCGTGCCGCTCCCCGACGGAACGACCCGCCACGGCACGGTCATCGACGTCGACGAGGACCTCGCCGTCGTCGAGGTCTTCGAGGGGACCGACGGGCTCGGCGTCGCCGACACGACCGTGGCCTTCACCGGCGGGCCACTGGAGGTCCCCGTCACCGACGGGTGGCTGGGCCGGGCCTGCAACGGCCGGGGCGAGCCGCTGGACGGCGGGCCGCCCGTGTCCTCGGTGCATCGTCGGGCGGTCTCGGGGAGCGTGCTGAACCCGGCCCGGCGCGAGGTGCCGCGCGACCCGGTGCTCACGGGGGTGTCCGCGGTCGACGGGCTGACCACGCTGGTCCGGGGCCAGAAGCTGCCGCTGTTCTCCGTCGGCGGCCTGCCGCACCTCGAGCTGGCCATCCAGATCGCCGCGCACGCCACCGTCGAGGGGGCCCAGTTCCGCGTCGTCTTCGCCGGGATGGGGCTGACCAACGCCGACACCGCGCTCGTCCGCGCCGGGCTGGAGGAGCGGGTCCACGCGCGGCAGGCGGCCCTCTTCCTCAACACCGCCGACGACCCGCCGATGGAGCGGGTGCTCACGCCGCGGCTGGGGCTCACGGTCGCCGAGCACCTCGCCTTCGACCTGGGCCAGCACGTGCTGGTCGTCCTCACCGACATGACGGCGTACTGCGACGCCGTGCGCCAGCTCGCCTCCGCCCGCGGCGAGGTGCCGAGCCGGCAGGGCTACCCGGGCTACCTGTTCAGCGACCTGGCCGGCATCTACGAGCGCTGCGGGCGGCTCCGCGACCGGCCGGGCTCGATCACCGAGCTGCCCGTGCTCACCATGCCGGCCGGGGACCTCACCCACCCGGTGCCGGACCTCACGGGCTACATCACCGAGG
>JAUILS010000229.1 GCA_030432975.1 Actinomycetes bacterium | reverse complement strand
CGCGCTGATCTCGGAGTGCCTCGGCGTTGCGCGGCAGCGGATGCTGCAGCAGCGGCTGCACAGCCCCGAGTCGATCAGCAAGGACGTGATGAGCGGCTGCCTCAAGCTCGCCGGCAACCGCGGCCTGCTGGGGCCGGGTGGCGACGAGCTCCGCAAGGAGCGGGCGACGTTCGCGGCCGAGCTGGCCGACGCCGTGCACGCGGTTGCGGTGATCCGGCGTACGGCGCTGGGCGGACTGGGCGCCCGCGAGCTGCCCAAGAAGGAGCGCTGAGTGGCCGACATCGACGACCTGCTGGCCGACATCGCCGCCGGTCCGCAGGGCCCGGAGGTGGGTGCGTTCTTCGACTTCGACGGCACCCTGATCGACGGCTACTCCGCGACGCTCTACTTCCGCGAGCGGCTGACGAAGGGGCAGATCGGCCCCGCCGAGCTCTTCGGCACGCTGGTCGAGGTCTTCAACATGAAGAGCCGCGGGCACGACGTGACCCGGCTCGTCGAGGTGGCGTTGGAGGCGCTCGCGGGCCGCGAGGTCGCCGAGCTGGAGCAGTTCGCCGCCGAGATGTGGCGAACCCGGATCGCGCCGAAGGTCTATCCCGACGCCCGGCGCCTGGTCGCCGCCCACCTCAACGCCGGCCACACGGTCGCGCTCGCCTCCTCGGCGACCCGCTTCCAGGCGGCGTCGGCCGCGGCGGACCTCGACATCCCGCACATCCTGGTCACCGAGATCGAGGACGAGGACGGCGTGCTCACCGGCCGGGTCAGCGGGCCGATCCTGTGGGGGCCGGGCAAGGCCCAGGCGGTGCGCGACTTCGCCGACGAGCAGGGCGTCGACCTGAGGGAGTCCTACGCCTACGGCAACGGCACCGAGGACGTGCCCTACCTCGAAGTGGTCGGGCGGCCGCGGCCGCTCAACCCCGACGGCGGGCTGACCCGCGCCGCCGAGGAGCGCGGCTGGCCGGTGCACCGGCTGGAGCGGGTGCAGCGGCTGACGCCGGTCAACGTCGTCCGGTCGGCCGCGTCGTTCGCCGGTCTGGGCGTCGGCGTGGCCGCCGGGCTCGGCATGGGGCTGCTCAACCGCGACCGTGGTACGGCGCTCTCCGTGGCCGCCGCCGTCGGGTCGGAGCTGTCGCTGGCCGCGGGCGGCGTCGAGCTCGAGGTCGAGGGCGCCGAGAACCTCTGGGCCGCACGCCCGGCCGTCTTCGTCTTCAACCACCAGAGCCAGCTCGACGTCGCGATCCTCGCCGCGCTGCTGCGGCGCGACTTCACGGGCGTGGCGAAGAAGGAGCTCGCCCGCGACCCCTCCTTCGCCGCGATGGGCTGGCTGGCCGACGTGGCGTACGTCGACCGCACCGACGCCGTCGCCGCCCGGGCCGCCTTGGCGCCCGCGGTCGAGGCGCTGCGCGACGGGAAGTCCCTGGTCATCGCCCCCGAGGGCACGCGCTCGCCGACGCCCAAGCTGCTGCCCTTCAAGAAGGGCGCCTTCCACCTGGCCATGCAGGCGGGCGTCCCGATGGTGCCGATCGTGATCCGCAACGCCGGCGCGATCATGCCGGCCCACTCGATGCTGATCACCCCCGGCGTCGTGCAGGTGGCCGTGCTGCCGCCGGTCAACACCTCCCGCTGGACGGCGAAGGGGCTGGACCGGCAGGTCACCCGGGTCCGGAAGATGTTCCTCGACCAGATGGCGGCCTGGGAGGGCTGAGGCTTCGGTCGCCGGCCTGTCGGCGGTCCGGTGTGGGGCGGCGCGTGGGCGCCTCCGAGGAGCCAACAACGCCTCTCTGGCTGTGGATATCCCGGCGTTCGCTCCTCGGAGGAGGAAATCGCGCCGACCCAGGGGAGAGGCGGCCGGCCGGACCGGGGGGGGAGAGAGAGAGACGTCTACTGGTGCGTACGGAGCAGCAGGCGCGCCGTACTCACCAGTAGACGGCAGAGGCCGCGACGCGCGGGAGGCTACTGGTGCGTACGGAGCACCAGGTGAGTCGTACGCACCAGTAGACATCCCCGGCGCCCGCCATTCCGCCAGTCCCGCCACGCCCGGCCAGTCCCGCCACGCCCACCCGCCACGCACGCCCGCCCCCGCCCCCGGGGCCAGGATCAGCGCCGGTCCAGCATCCCGCGGAGGTACGCCGCTTGGCCGAGGTGCTGGGTGATGTCGTTGACGACCGACACCAGCCGCACGGCGACGGTGACGGGCGGGTCCCAGCGGAAGTCGACGACCCGCGCGAAGGCGTCGTCGCCGGCGCCGTCGAGGTCGGCGAGCACGCGCAGTGTCAGCCGGTGCACGGCGTCGTGGTAGTCGACCAGCAGCTCCGGCCCGGGCACGTCGAAGGCGTCGACGTCGTCGCGGGTGTGTCCATAGCCGTGCGCCTCCGCCGGATAGGGCAGCCCGAACCGGTCGGCGTACCCCTCCTCGGTCCACGCCTGCGGCACCTGCCCGACGCCGGCGAGGTGGTCGTCCTGCACCCGGGTCAGGTGCCACACCAGCCAGCCCACCGGGTTGGCGTCGGGGTCGGGCCGCCAGCGCAGCTGCTCCGGGGTCAGGTCGGCGACGACGGCCGGCAGGTCCTCGTGGATGCGACCGAAGGCGTCGGTCAGCAGGTCGTGGGCGAGGCTCATCCCGCCAGTGTGCCCCACCCGCACGCCGACCCACCCCGGGCCAGATCAAGCAGGTGAGCAACGCCTCCCGCGGCACCCGGACCCAGCGCCCCCACCGGTGGCATAGTCAGAACCACAGCGCGGAGGTGCGGAGGGGTGGACACCCGGATCAGTCCCGAGCCGCGCATCGCGCTGCTCCCGCTGCTCGCCACCCTCCGCGACGACCTGCTCGCCGCGCTGCGCGACGTCGCCCCGATCATCGTCGTGGTCGGCTTCTTCCAGCTCGTCGTCATCCGCGAGCCGCTGCCCGACCTGGGCGGGATCGTCCTCGGCGGCGTCATCGTCGTCGTCGGGCTGGCGCTGTTCATCCGCGGCCTCGAGCTGGCGCTGTTCCCGCTCGGCGAGCTGATGGCCATCGGGCTGGCGCGCCGCGGCAGCCTCGCGTGGCTGTCGCTGTTCGCCTTCGCCCTCGGCTTCAGTACGACGGTCGCGGAGCCGGCGTTGATCGCGATCGCCGACGAGGCGGCCGAGGTCGCCGCCGCCGACGGCCTGATCGCGACCACCGCGGCGGCGCGCGCCGACTATGCCCTCGGGCTGCGCCTCACCGTGGCGCTCTCGGTCGGGACCGCGATCGTGATCGGGGTGATCCGGATCATCCAGGGCTGGTCGGTGCTCTGGCTGATCGTGGCCGGCTACGTCGGCGTGGTGCTGATGACCATGGTCGCCCCGGCGGACGTGGTCGGGATCGCCTACGACTCGGGCGGGGTGACGACGTCGACGGTGACCGTGCCGCTGGTGACCGCTCTCGGCGTGGGCCTGGCCAGCGCCGTGAAGGGCCGCAGCCCCCTGGTCGACGGCTTCGGCCTGATCGCGTTCGCGTCGCTGACCCCGATGATCTTCGTGATGGCCTACGGGACGCTGGCATGAGCGACCTGCCCGTCCTGCTCTGGGAGTCGCTGCGCGACACCGCGCTGGCGCTCGTCCCCATCGTCGCGCTGCTGGCCCTCTTCCAGCTGGCGGTGCTGCGGCGTCCGCTGCCGCGGCTGCGTGAGCTCGTGGTCGGCCTGGGCATGGTGGTGCTCGGGATGACGCTGTTCCTCACCGGGCTGGGTCAGGCGCTGTTCCCGCTGGGCCGGCTGATGGCCGAGCAGCTCACCGAGTCGGTGCCGGTCGACGGCGGCGTCGCCTGGTCGGACTACGCCTGGGTCTACGCCTTCGGCGCCGCGATCGGCTTCGCCACCACCATCGCCGAGCCCGCGCTGATCGCGGTGGCGCTCAAGGCCGAGGACGTCTCCGGTGGCACCATCGGCGCCTGGGGCCTGCGGATCGCGGTCGCGGTCGGCGTCGCCATCGGGATCGGGCTCGGCTGCTTCCGGATCGTCACCGGCACCCCGCTGGCGGCGTACGTCGTCGTCGGCTACCTGCTCGTGCTGCTGCAGGCGAGCCGCGCGCCGCGGCCGATCCTCGCGCTCGCCTTCGACACCGGCGGGGTGACCACCTCGACCGTCACCGTCCCGCTGGTCGCCGCGCTCGGGCTCGGCCTGGCCAGCACCATCCCCGGCCGCAGCCCGCTCGTCGACGGGTTCGGCCTGATCGCCTTCGCCAGCATGGTCCCGATGATGACCGTGATGGCCTACGCCGGGCTCGGCTCGGCACGCTCCCGGAGCAGCCGCCGCCCGGCGCGCCCCGCTCCCCACCCACGGGACCATCAGGAGGTCTAGTGCACTTCAAGCTGATCATCGTGATCGTCGAGGACGCCGACACCACGGCGCTGCTCCGCGTCGCCCGGCACGAGGGGGCGACCGGCTCGACGGTGCTCAACCAGGCGCGCGGCGAGGGGCTGGAGCGCCAGCGCACCTTCTTCGGCCTCGAGCTGGAGTCGCGCCGCGACGTGATCCTGCTCCTCGTCGAGCAGCACCTGAGCCGGCGGATCCTCGAGGCGATCGCCGAGGCGGGGGAGTTCGACCGACATCCCGGTCGCGGCATCGCGTTCCAGGTCGACGTGGAGGACGCGGTCGGGGTGTTGCTGCAGGCCAAGAGGTTGGAGGATGTCGTGGAGGAGGAGCTGTGAGCGAACGCGAGCCGGACACCGGCGCCGCCGAGGCCCGGGGCACCGGCCGGGAGACGATCACCGTCGCGGAGGTGATGAAGCACCACGTCGACATGGTCGACGGGCTGACCACCGTCGCCGACGCGCTGAGCCGGATGAAGCACGTCGAGACCAAGACCCTGGTCGTCGACAAGCGCCACCCGGGCGACGAGTACGGCGTGGTGCTGATCTCCGACATCGCCCGCGAGGTGCTGGCGCGCGACCGTGCGCCGGAGCGGGTCAACGTCTACGAGATCATGTCCAAGCCGGTGCTCTCGGTGGCGCCGTCGATGGACATCCGCTACGCCGCCCGGCTCTTCGACAAGTTCGGGCTGTCGCGGGCGCGGGTGGTCGAGGACGGCGAGATCGTCGGGATCGTGAGCTACACCGACATGGTGCTGCGCGGGCTCTGCCGCGACCTCTGACCGCGGCTCCGGCGCGAGGCCGCCCGGCCGGTGACCTCAGACGACCT
>JAUILS010000228.1 GCA_030432975.1 Actinomycetes bacterium | reverse complement strand
GTGTGGAGCGGTGACTCGCTCCACGCCGCCAACATCACCGGCGGGCTCCACCACGCGATGCGCGGGGCCGCGAGCGGCTTCTGCATCTACAACGACATCGCCGTCGGCATCCAGTCGCTGCTCGACCAGGGCGCCGAGCGGGTCGCCTACGTCGACGTCGACGTCCACCACGGCGACGGGGTCGAGCGGATCTTCTGGGACGACCCGAGGGTGCTGACCATCTCGCTGCACGAGACCGGGCAGATGCTGTTCCCCGGCACCGGGTTCCCGCACGACCTCGGCGGCCGCGCCGCCCAGGGCTCCGCGGTCAACCTCGCCCTGCCGCCCGGCACCTCCGACGCCGGCTGGCTGCGCGCCTTCCACGCCGTCGTCCCGCCGCTGCTGCGGGAGTTCAAGCCCGAGGTCCTGGTCACCCAGCACGGCTGCGACTCCCACATGGAGGACCCGTTGGCCCACCTGATGCTGAGCGTGGACGGGCAGCGGGCGGCGTACCTCGCCCTGCACGAGCTCGCCCACGAGGTGTCCGGCGGCCGCTGGGTCGCCACCGGCGGCGGAGGCTACGCGCTCGTCGACGTCGTGCCTCGCGCCTGGACCCACCTGCTGGCGATCCTGAGCGGCGAGCCGCTCGACCCCGAGACCGACACCCCGATGTCCTGGCGCGACCACGTGCGGGAGACGCTCGGCCGGCACGCCCCGCACCGGATGACCGACGGTCGACGGCCGCTCTGGCGCGACTGGACCGAGGGCTACGACCCCGACACCTGGCTGGACCGGGCGATCTTCGCGACCCGCCAGGAGGCCTTCCCGCTGCACGGCCTAGACCCGATGCCCTGAGGTGCCCGCGGGCCTCATGAGTCACTTCAACCCCAGGCGTGGCAAGCCAACACGCCGCAAACAGGGTCAATCTTTGCGGATTCCCTTCCCCACGAGTCACATCAGGCACTACTCTCACCTACACAGCGTGCATGTTGGTCGCCGGTGGGGAAGCCGGCGGCGTGCCCGCGCAGAAGGATCGGTGCACGATGGCTGACAGCTCGCCCAAGGACGTGTCCGGAGACATCTCCGGCGTCACCTTCCTGACCGTGGCGGAGGTCGCGTCGATGATGCGCGTCTCCAAGATGACCGTCTATCGCCTGGTCCACTCCGGCGAGCTGCCCGCGGTCCGCGTCGGCCGCTCCTTCCGGGTGCCCGAGGACGAGGTCAACGAGTACCTCCGCAAGTCCTTCTACTCCGCCGGCTGACGCCTGCACGACCGCCGTCGACCGACCGCGATTGTCGCGGGTCCACGGTCGGCGGCTAGGCTGTCGAGGTCCGCGCGAGTCTCGCGCGCCCGACGTCGTGAGTTCGTGAAAGGTTCCCCGTGGGTTCGGTCATCAAGAAGCGCCGCAAGCGCATGGCGAAGAAGAAGCACCGCAAGCTGCTGAAGAAGACGCGCGTCCAGCGTCGCAAGCTCGGTAAGTAGTCCGCCGGCCAGGAGCTCCCATGGGCAGGGTCGTGCTCGTCACCGGGGTCTCTCGCGACCTGGGACGGCGCTTCGCGCGGGAAGCCGCCGCCGATCCGGCCATCGACCGCGTCATCGGCGTCGACGTCGTCCCGCCGCACGGTGACATCGGCGAGATGTCGTTCGTGCGCGCCGACATCCGCAACCCGGTGATCGCCAAGGTGATCGCCAAGGAGGACGTCGACACCGTCGTCCACATGAGCGTCATCGCGACCCCCGGCAGCGCGGGCGGCCGGGGCACGATGAAGGAGCTCAACGTCATCGGCACGATGCAGCTCCTCGCCGCCTGCCAGCGCGCGCCGGGGCTGGAGCACCTGGTCGTGAAGTCGACCGGCACGGTCTATGGCGCCAGCTCGCGCGACCCGGCGATGTTCACCGAGGACATGCACCCCAAGAAGCTGCCGCGGTCGGGCTACGCCAAGGACGTCTACGAGATCGAGGGCTACGTCCGCGGCTTCGCCCGCCGCCGCCCCGACGTGCGCGTGACGATGCTGCGCTGCGCCAACGTCATCGGCCCGCACGTCAGCAGCCCGATGACGTCCTACTTCAAGCTGCCGGTGATCCCGCGGGTGCTCGGCTTCGACCCGCGGCTGCAGTTCCTGCACCAGGACGACCTGTTCGGCGTGCTCAAGCACAGCGTCACCCATGAGCAGCAGGGCACGTTCAACGTCGCCGGCGACGGCGTGATGCTGCTGTCGCAGGCGGTGCGGATGCTCGGCAAGCCGTCGCTGCCGCTGCCGTCTCCCGCGGTGGGCGGGCTCGGCCAGGCGCTGCGCTCGACGCGGATGCTCGACTTCTCCCCCGAGCAGCTCGCCGTGCTGACCTTCGGCCGGGGGATGGACACCACGCGGATGCGCAGCGAGCTCGGCTTCGAGCCGACCTACACCACGCTCGAGGCGTTCACCGACTTCGCCCACGGGCTCCGGCCGCCGGAGACCGAGGACGCCGACGAGGCGGAGGTGGCGGCCCGTGGCTGACGCCGAGATCATCCCGATCGGCACCCGCGGCCGGCCCGGCCGCGGCAGCGGCTCGATGCGGCCCTCCTCGGCCGCCCGCGACCTCGCGTCCGCGCCCCGCCGTACGCCGTCCGGCAAGGGCGACGCGCGGGCGCCCGAGGCTCGGCCGACCGACGAGGTCGCCCCTGAGGCCGTGACCGGCGCCGAGGATGCCGGCCCCGAGGAGAGTGGCGCCGAGGAGAGCGGGCGGGGTCCGGTGACCACCGAGGACCGGGCGCCCCTGCCCGGCATCCCGGTCGGCGACTGGTGGGCCGCGATCCAGTCGGCGGCCAAGGAGCTGTGGGGCCACGACTGGGAGGGGGCTCTCGCGGCGCTGCTCGCGTCGTGGCGGCGCCGGCTGGAGGGAGACTTCACCGTCGACGACTACGGCTTCGACGCGGAGTTCACCCAGCAGTTCGTGCTCGCGGTGCTGCGCCCGATCGCCGACAAGTGGTTCCGGATCGAGGTGCGCGGCGCCGACAACATCCCCGAGGACGGCGGCGCGCTGATCGTCAGCAACCACTCCGGCACGGTGCCGGTCGACGCGATGATGACCGGTGTCGTCGTCCACGACCAGACCGGCCGCTTCCTGCGTCCGCTCGGCGCCGACCTGGTCTTCCGGCTGCCCATCGTCAGCTCGATGGCGCGCCGCACCGGCGCCACGCTGGCCTGCAACGAGGACGCCGAGCGGATGCTCAGCGGCGGCGAGCTGGTCGGCGTCTGGCCCGAGGGGTTCAAGGGCATCGGCAAGCCCTACTCCGAGCGCTACCGCCTGCAGCGCTTCGGCCGCGGCGGCTTCGTGTCGGCCGCGATGCGCACCGGCGTGCCGATCGTGCCGCTGTCGGTGGTCGGCGCCGAGGAGATCTACCCGATGATCGGCAACCTGCCGGTGCTGGCCCGGATCCTCGGGGTGCCCTACATCCCCGTCACCCCGACCTTCCCGCTGCTCGGCCCCCTCGGCCTGGTGCCGCTCCCGTCGAAGTGGCTGATGGAGTTCGGCGAGCCCATCCGCACCGACGAGCTCGAGGACGGCGCCGCCGACGACCCGATGCTGGTCTTCGACGTCACCGACCAGGTGCGCGAGACGATCCAGCAGTCGCTGTTCTCCTTGCTGCGCGAGCGGCGCACGGTCTTCGGCTGAGGTCGCCGCCGGGCGGTCGTTCCGGTGAGCGCGTCAGCGACCGCGTCCCCACCGACGGTGCTGGCAGGGCTGATTGCCGCCGTGGCTTGCGGCGTACGGCGGTCTGTGGTCGCCCTCGTTGGCAGTGATGGGCCGCGGGCCGTGCCCGGCTGAGGTCTGCTGGCGGTCGCCGGGGTCTGCTGGGGTCGCTGTCCTGGCAGTGATGAGCCGAGGGGCGTGCCGGGCCGAGCTCGGCTGGCGGCCATCGGGTTCCCTGCGTCCAACCTCGCGGCGCCTGCGAAATCGCTCCGAAACCTTTATCGGAAATTGTCTCACCATGCGGGACCAGAGGCCTCGGATCGGGCTCGACTGTCGGTGCCCTCTGTTTGGGTTGTCGGTATGAGCACAGCAGCCCACTCGCCTGAGGAGGTCCCGGTTCCGGGGTCTCCAGATCGGGTGTTGGCTGCCGCCCGCGCGGCGCGGCGGACCAAGGACGCGGCTGCGGTGGCTGAGCTGGTGGCGGCGGTGGAGTGGGCGGCGCTGCACGAGCCCACCGACACCGGCGACGCCGCCTTCTGGTGGGAGTCCGGCCAGACCGTCCCGCTGGCCGGCGACGGCGCTCCGGAGATCGCCGAGGACGCCATCGCGGAGTTCGCTACCGCGCTCGGGGTCTCCACCCAGGCCGGTCGCCGGCTGATCGGGCACGCGTTGGAGATCGCCTGGCGGCTCCCGAAGCTCTGGGGCCAGCTGCAGGAGGGTCGGGTGCCGGCGTGGCGGGCGGTCCAGGTCGCCGAACACACGATGGTCTTGTCGAAGGACGCGGCGGGGTTCGTGGACCGGCACGTCGCCGCCGTCGCGGGGCGGGTGTCGCTGCCCACCCTGCAGCACCTGGTCCGTGAGGCCCAGCATCGGGTGGAGGGGATGGAGCGGGAGGACCCGGAGAACCCGTTCCCCGAGGTCCCCGACACCCGCCACATGACGATCGAGACCGAGCAGGTCTCCTTCACCGGCACCGTGCAGGTCCACGGCGAGCTCGACCTGGCCGACGCCCTCCATCTGGACCAGGCGCTCGCGGCCGGTGCGGAGCAGCTGAAGCTCGCCGGGTCGGTGGAGTCGTTGGACGCGCGCCGTGCCACCGCGCTGGGCGAGATGGCCCGCCACCAGCTCGCCCTGTCGTTCGAGGACGCCGACGGCGAGTCGGCCGGGACGGCCGTCACGACGACGAGCAAGCCGGTGCGGCCGGTCACGCTGTATCTGCACCTGTCCGAGGACGCCCTGACTGCTCAGGTTGGGGCCGGGTCGAACCCGGTGGGGCGGTGTGAGAACACCCGGTCCCCGGTGTCGACGGAGACGATTCGGGCGTGGTGTGGCCACCCCGACGCGGTGGTGACGGTCAAGCCGATCATCGACCTCAACGGGCATATCCGGGTGGACCAGTACGAGCTCTCCGACCGGCTCAAAGCGGTCATCGACCAGCGCGACGGCCACTGTGTGTTCCCGTGGTGCACGATGCCAGCGCGGCGGTGCGACCACGACCATGTCGTGCCC
>JAUILS010000227.1 GCA_030432975.1 Actinomycetes bacterium | reverse complement strand
CGCCGTGATGTGGCCGAGCTGGGCGACCGCCATGGTCAACGCCTCCGGCCCCGCGACCTCGCCGGGTCCTCCGGCGTCGCGGTAGGCCGCCCACAGCGCGCGCATCCGGCTGCGGTCCCCACCGCCCAGGTCGACCAGCAGCATGCCCAGCTCGCCCGACGGGTCGCCGGGTCCGGCGCCGTCGAAGTCGAAGACGCAGACGCCTCCGCCGGACGTCCGGCGGACGTTGTCGGCCCACAGGTCGAGATGGCAGGTCTGCACCGCCGGCACCTCCCCGAGCAGCGCCTCGACGCGGGTCTGCTCCGGCAGCACGGCCCGCAACGCGTCGGCGTACGGCGCTCCCGCCCGCGACATCTGCTCGGCCAGCGCTGCCCAGGCCTCCTCGCCCAGCGGCACGGACACCCAGGCGTCCACCTCGCCCCACACCGGCACGACCACCCGGTGCAGCGCGGCGACCGCGCGACCGACGGCGGCGGGGTCGGTGGTCCGGTCCACCGGACCCATCTCCACCCAGCCGTAGGCCCGCAGCGGCAGGCCGTCGACCCAGGCCACCGAGCCGCCCGCCGGCGTCCTGGTGACCGAGGGGACCACCACCCCGGAGGCGACCGCCGCCCGCTCCTGGTAGCCGGCCGTCCGCTCGAAGGTCGCGAGCTCGTCGTCGTCCGGGGCGACCAGCGGCTCCTTGACGGCGTAGCGCCCCGAGGGGGTCTCCAGCCGCCACACCCTACCCAGCTCGCCCCTGCCGACCGGACCGGAGAGCCGGCCCCCGCCGAGGCCGAACGCCGCGGCGACCGCCGGGCCGTGCGCCTGCGTCAGCACGCTCGGACACTAGCCGGGCGCCGCCGGCCCGGCCAGTAGGCTCCCCCCATGACCGACGGCAGCACCGGACCCGACCTGAAGCCCCGCTCGCGCGACGTCACCGACGGCCTCGAGAAGGCCGCCGCCCGCGGCATGCTCCGCGCGGTCGGCATGCAGGACGACGACTTCGCCAAGCCGCAGATCGGCGTGGCGTCGTCGTGGAACGAGATCACTCCCTGCAACCTCTCGCTCGACCGGCTGGCCAAGGCCGTGAAGAACGGCGTGCACGCCGCCGGCGGCTACCCGCTGGAGTTCGGCACCATCTCGGTCTCCGACGGCATCTCGATGGGCCACGAGGGCATGCATTTCTCGCTGGTCTCCCGCGAGGTGATCGCCGACTCGGTCGAGACGGTGATGATGGCCGAGCGGCTCGACGGCTCGGTGCTGCTCGCGGGCTGCGACAAGTCGCTGCCCGGCATGCTGATGGCCGCCGCGCGGCTCGACCTGGCCAGCGTGTTCCTCTACGCCGGCTCGATCATGCCCGGGCAGGTCGACGGCCGCGACGTGACGATCATCGACGCCTTCGAGGCGGTCGGCGCCTGCCTGGCCGGCAAGATCTCCCGCGCGGAGGTCGACAAGATCGAGCGGGCGATCTGCCCCGGCGAGGGCGCCTGCGGCGGGATGTACACCGCCAACACGATGGCCTCCGTCGGTGAGGCCCTCGGCATGTCCCTGCCCGGCAGCGCCGCCCCGCCCGCCGTCGACCGGCGCCGCGACGGCTTCGCGCACCGCTCCGGCGAGGCGGTGGTCGGCATGCTGCGGCAGGGCATCACCGCCCGCCAGGTGATGACCCGCGAGGCGTTCGAGAACGCCATCGCGGTCGTGATGGCCCTGGGCGGCTCGACCAACGCCGTGCTGCACCTGCTGGCGATCGCCCGCGAGGCCGAGGTCGACCTCGAGCTCGACGACTTCAACCGGATCGGCGACAAGGTGCCGCACCTCGGCGACCTCAAGCCGTTCGGCCGCTTCGTGATGAACGACGTCGACAAGGTCGGCGGCATCCCGATGGTGATGAAGGCACTGCTGGACGCCGGGCTGATGCACGGCGACGTGCTGACGGTGACCGGCCGCACGATGGCCGAGAACCTCGAGTCGATCGCGCCGCCGTCCCTCGACGGCGAGGTGGTCCGCCCGCTCGACCGGCCGATCCACCGCAGCGGCGGGCTCACCATCCTCAAGGGCTCGCTGGCGCCCGAGGGGGCCGTCGTGAAGTCCGCCGGGTTCGACGAGTCGGTCTTCACCGGCACCGCCCGGGTCTTCGACGGCGAGCGGGCCGCGCTCGACGCGCTCGCCGAGGGCCGCATCGTCGCGGGCGACGTGGTCGTCATCCGCTACGAGGGTCCCAAGGGCGGGCCCGGCATGCGCGAGATGCTCGCGATCACCGGCGCGATCAAGGGCGCCGGCCTCGGCAAGGACGTGCTGCTGATCACCGACGGCCGCTTCTCCGGCGGCACCACCGGGCTCTGCGTCGGCCACATCGCCCCGGAGGCCGTCGACGGCGGCCCGATCGCGTTCGTGCGCGACGGCGACCCGATCACGCTCGACGTCGCCAACCGCACCCTCGAGGTCGAGATCGACGACCTGGCCGCCCGGCAGGACGGCTGGGAGCCGCTCCCGCCGAAGTACACCCGCGGCGTCCTCGGCAAGTACGCCCAGGTCGTGAAGTCGGCGGCGCACGGCGCCGTCTGCGGCTGACGGTGGGAGTGCGCGACCGCCTGTCGACCGGCCTGGCCGGCCTGGGGCAGACCCGGACCGCGCTGCTGGCGGGGTTCCTGGCCCTCGCGCTGCTGCTCGGCCTGGCGGCGGTCGCGGGGCGGGGCGGCTCGCCGACCTCGCCGGCGCCGGCCGCGGCGGACGACGCCGGCGACCCGAGGGTGCTCGAGGCGGCCTCGCCGCCCCTGCGCGTACGCCGCCCGCCGACGCTGCCCGGCGGCGGCCGCCGGATCTTCGACGGCAGGACTTTCCTGGTCGCCTACTACGGCACGGCGGGCACCGGCTCCCTGGGCGTGCTGGGGGAGACCTCGCCGGCCCGCGCCGATGCTCGGCTGCGTCGCGCGGCGGCGCCGTACCGCCGCAAGGGCGAGCGGATCCAGCCGGTCTACGAGCTGATCGTGACCGTCGCCGACGCGCATCCCGGCCGCGACGGCGACTACCACCACGACATCGCCCGCGCCAAGGTGCGCGAGTACCTCGCGGCCGCCCGCCGCCACGGCGCCCTCGTGCTGCTGGACATCCAGCCCGGCCGCAGCGGCTTCCTCACCGTCGCCCGCCGGTGGGAGTGGGCGCTGCGCGACCCGCGGGTCGGGCTGGCGCTCGACCCCGAGTGGCGGATGGGTCCGCGCCAGGTGCCGGGGCGCCGGATCGGCAGCGTCGGCGCCGCCGAGGTCAACCGCACGGCGGCCTGGCTGTCGCGCCTCGTCGAGCGACACCGGCTGCCCGAGAAGCTGTTCGTGCTCCACCAGTTCCGGACGTCGATGATCACCGACCCGGCGGCGATCCGGCGGCAGCCGGGCCTGGCCATGGTCCAGCACGTCGACGGCTTCGGGACCCCCCGGCAGAAGCTCGGCACCTTCCACGCCGTCGTCCGGCCCCGGCAGTTCCACCTCGGTCTCAAGCTGTTCTACGACGAGGACCGGCACCTGATGCGGCCCAGCCGGGTCCGCGCGATCCGGCCACGGGTCAGCTTCGTCAGCTATCAGTGAGGCGGCCCGCGAGCGCGGCGGCGCCCGGCTGCGATAGACAGTCCTGGTGACCGACGCCCGTGTGACCGACGCCGCCCGTGCCGCCGCGCTCGACGCCGCCGACCCGCTGGCGGCCCACCGCGACCGCTTCGTGGGCGCCGAGACCCCGCTGGTCTACTTCGACGGCAACTCGCTGGGTCGTCCGCTGCGCGCCACCGCCGACCGGCTGGCCGGCTTCGTGGGCGGCGAGTGGGGCGGGCGGCTGATCCGCGGCTGGGACGAGGGCTGGATGGACCTCCCGCTGACCGTCGGCGACCGGATCGGCGCCGCCCTCGTCGGGGCGGCGCCCGGGCAGGCCCTCGTCGGGGACTCGACGACGGTGCTGCTCTACAAGCTGGCCCGCGCCGCGGTGGACCACCAGCAGCGCGTCGACCCCACCCGGACCGAGATCGTGGTCGGCGACGACGACTTCCCGACCGACCGCTACCTCGCCGAGTCGATCGCGGCGGAGCGCGGGATGCGGCTGCGCTGGCTGGCGATGGACCAGGCCGGTGGGGTCGATGCCGACCAGCTGCGTGCGGCCGTCGGTCCGGAGACGGCGCTGGTGCTGCTGAGCCACGTGGCCTACCGGTCGGCGTACCTCACCGACGGCGCGGCGCTCACCGCCGTCGCCCACGACGCCGGGGCGATGGTGCTCTGGGACCTGTCGCACTCGGTCGGCTCGGTGCCGGTCGACCTCGACGGCTGGGGGGCCGACCTCGCCGTCGGCTGCAGCTACAAGTACCTCAACGGCGGCCCGGGCGCGCCGGCGTTCGGCTACGTCGCCGCCCGCCACCACGACACCCTGACCCAGCCGGTCACCGGCTGGATCGGGCACGCCGACCCGTTCGCGATGGGGCCGGGCTACACCCCCGCGACCGGCGTCCGCCGCTTCCTCTCCGGCACCCCGCCGGTGCTCGGCATGCTGGCGATGCAGGACATGCTCGACCTGCTGGAGGAGGTCGGCATCGCGGCGGTGCGCACCAAGTCGCTGGCGTTGACGGCGTACGCCGTGGAGCTGGCCGACGCCTGGCTGGCCCCGCTCGGCGCCACCGTGGCCAGCCCGCGCGACCCCGAGCTCCGCGGAGGCCACGTGACCGTCCACCACCCGCGGATGCGCGAGGTCACCGCGGCGCTCTGGGCGCGCGACGTGATCCCCGACTACCGCGACCCCGGCGGGCTCCGGCTCGGCCTGTCGCCGCTCTCCACCTCCTTCGCCGAGGTGCACGCGGGGCTGGAGGCGGTCCGCGCCGAGCTGGCGGCCCGGGCGTGACCGAGCCGCCGGCCGGAGCAGTGCGCCGCAACGAGCACGGCCAGCCGGTCGGCGACCCGGTGCCCGGCTGGACCGGCGCCCGGCCACCGTCCCGCGTCTCGCTCGTGGGCGAGAGTGTGCGGCTCGAGCCCGTCACCGCCGACCACGCCGAGGCGCTGTACGCCGCCCTGGCTGGGCCGGACGACGAGCCGCTGTGGACCTACCGGCTCCAGCCGCGGCCCGCGAACCTCGACGAGATGCGCGACCTGCTGGCCGCCGCCGAGGCCGACCCCTCGACCGTGACGTTCGCGATCGTGCCCGGTGAGGCCGACCGGCCGGCGGGGCTGGCGACCCT
>JAUILS010000226.1 GCA_030432975.1 Actinomycetes bacterium | reverse complement strand
CTTGCGGAGCTCGTCGCCACCCGGCCCCAGCAGGCCGCGGTTGCCGGCGAGCTTGAGGCAGCCGCTCATCACGTCCTTGCTGATCGACTCGGGGCTGTGCAGCCGCTGCTGCAGCATCCGCTGCCGGGCGACGCCGAGGCACTCCGAGATCAGCGCGTCGGCGTCGATGGGCGCGGCGGGCTCGCGGTCGGCCAGCCGGTCGGCGACGACGGCGTAGGCCTCCAGGAACGGCCCGATCACCCGGTGGGCGATCAGCACCCGCGAGTCGGCGAGCCCCTCGGTCACGTCGTCGAGGGTGCCGAGACCCTCCTCCCAGTCGGGCTTGACCATCATCACCTCGGCGGCCAGCGCCTCGGAGAAGGCCCGCTTGGTGGGGAAGAAGAACTCGTACTTCAACAGGTCGCGCAGCGCCAGCGAGTGGGTCCACATCGCGCGGGTGACGTTGGTGGCCCCCTCCTCGGCGGCCCGCACCGCGGCGACCTCGACGATGGCGCGGTTGATGAAGTAGTGGGTGACGGTGTTGCGATAGAACGCCGCCTCGTGCTGGCGGTCGGGCGCGATGGCGTAGACCGGCTCCAGCCCGCCGGCGTACTCCTCGACGACGCCCTCGCGCACCAGCGTCCGCAGCGCGCGGGAGAGCCCCGCGGGTCGGGCCAGGTCGACGTCGCTGGTGAGCGGCAGCCCGCGGCGGCGCACCGACTCGACCAGCGGCTCGATCACCGCGAGCGTCTCGGCCAGGGTCAGCGCCCGGCCGTCGTTGTCGAGCAGGCCGAAGGTCACCAGCGCCGACGGGGTGATGGGGGTGGCGTCGTTGATGCGGTGGGCGACCTCGAAGGCCACGCGCGGCACGACCTCCGTGGCCTCCGCCGACCCGGCGCGTTCCTTCGCCTCGTCGATCACCGACCGCAGCGACAACGGTGACCCGAAGCGCAGGTGCGCCCGCCCGCGGCGCCGCGACTGGGCCCGCGCGAAGCCGACCAGCCAGCGCAGGCTCTCGGGGGTCTTGGTGCCGCCGGTCTCCTCGTAGGACAGCGCCTCGACCTCGGCCTGCTGGTCGTAGACGATCGCCACCGGCACCAGGAAGACGTCGTCCGCCCGCTCGCCGTTGGCCACGAAGGCGTCGACCAGGTAGCGCAGCACGCCCATCTTCGGCGGCCGCAGCTTGCCCGTGCGGGTGCGCCCGCCCTCGAAGTACCACTCGAGGTTGGCGTGCTGCTGCAGCAGATGACCGAAGTAGAGCCGCATCATCGCGGGGTAGACCGGGTCGTCGCGCGTCGAGCGGCGGATGAAGATCAGCCCGCTGCGCCGGCCGAGCTCCGACATCGGCCACATCGCCAGGTTGATGCCGCCCAACACGTGGTTGGGCTCGAAGCCGCGAGGCGCGAGGGCACTGCGCAGCACCAGCGGGTCGAGGTAGGACCGGTGGTTGGGCAGAAACACCAGCGAGTGGCGCTGGCTCAGCGCGGCCAGCTCGGACAGCCCGGTCGTGTCGGCGTCGACGACATAGGACCGGGTCAGCCAGCGACCCATCCGGTCCCAGGCCTGGGTCGCCTGCGGGCCCACCTCGGCGACCATCTCGTCCAGGCAGCCGCGTGCGTCGCGGCGCAGGTCGTCGGTCGTGCGGCCGGTCTTCTCGACCAGCTCGTCGAGGGTGCGCCGGAACTGCGCGGAGCCGAGGATCGCGCGCACGGGGTCGCGCGGCTGGCTCTCGTCGCCGGCGTTCCCCCACGGCTTCCTCAGGTCCACGGGCGCCAGCCTAGGCATGCGCGCACCCGCTTGGACAGGGCCGATCGGCTGCGGATGCGGCGGGAGTACGGTGGAAGCAGGAGGAACCATGCGCCGGATCGTGGTCGGGTACGACGGCTCCGAGAGCGCCGAGGTGGCCCTGCGATGGGCGGTCGAGGAGGCCCGCCGGCGCCGGCTCTCCGTCGAAGTGGTGACCGTCCACGACGACCTGCCCGCCGGCATGCCGCCCCGCCGCGAGCCCGAGCCGAGCCCCGATGCCGAGCGCGTCGCCGCCGAGATCGCCGACGGGCTGCTGCACGACGTGACCCGCGAGCACGGCACCCCCTCGGAGCGTTTGGTGGCGGCCTGCACGCCCGACGACCTGCTGGTCCTCGGCAGCCACGGGCACGGCCCGCTCGTCGGCGCCCTGATGGGCTCGGTGAGCCGCGCCTGCCTGCACGCCGCCCCCTGCCCGGTGGTGGTCGCGCGGGAGCCGGTCGCGCCGGACGGGCCCGTGGTGGTCGGGCTGGACGGGTCGGCGCCGTCGCGGGAGGCGTTGGCGTTCGCCGCGGAGGCCGCGCGGCTGCGCGACGTACCCCTGGAGGTCGTGCACGCCGTCGCCTGGAGCCCGGTCGGGGCCGAGCTGATGACCCCGACCCCCGACGAGCTCGCGGAGTGGGGCGAGCAGCTGTTGGCGACCGAGCTCGAGCGAGCCGGCATGTCGGCGGAGACCCGGGTCGACCCCGGGCACGCCAGCGAGGCGCTGGTGCGGGCCTCCGAGCGCGCGAGCCTGCTCGTCGTCGGCTCCCGCGGCCACAACCCGCTGGTGAGCCTGCTCCTCGGGTCGACCAGCGCCCGCTGCGCCGGCAAGGCCGCCTGCCCGGTCGTGGTGGTCCGCTGAAGCGGCTGACCCGTACCCGAGCTGCGGACCTACGGGCCATCGAGGTCACGGTCGCCGCCTGATGGTCGCGCCTGGCGGATGAATGGTCCGCAGTCCAGGCTCGACCGGCGATGACCTGGACGCGCACCCGCTCTCCTAGCCCGGCGGCTCGACGCCCAGCTCCGCCTCGTAGGAGCGCGGGTCCTCGATCGGCTCGATGTGGGTGGAGACGTCGCAGGCGTCGATCTCCGCGCACAGCGCCTGCTCGACCTCCTCGGCGAGGTCGTGTCCGCGCTGCACCGACCAGCTGCCGGGCACCAGCAGGTGGAGGGTGACGAAGCTGCGGTGGCCGGCCTCGCGGGTGCGGACGGCGTGGAAGCGGACCTCCTCGCCGGCGTACCGCTCCAGGACCTCGTCGATCCGGGCCTGCGTCTCCGGCGCGAGCGAGCGGTCGAGCAGGCCGCCGACCGAGGTGGAGATGAGCTGCCAGCCGGTGCGGACGATGTTGAGCCCGACGAGCAGCGCGATCACCGGGTCGAGGCGGAGCCAGCCGGTCAGCGCGACGAGCAGGACGCCGACGACGACACCACCCGAGGTCCAGACGTCGGTCATCAGGTGCTTGCCGTCGGCCTCGAGGGTGAGCGACCGCTCGCGGCGCCCGACCCGGAGTAGCACCAGCGCCACGCCGCCGTTGACGAGCGCCGCGATCATCGAGATCGCCAGGCCGATGCCGACGTTGTCGAGCTCGACCGGGTTGATGAGTCGCTCGACGGCGGCGATCACGATGTAGACGGCAGCGACGAAGATCATCACGCCCTCGACGACGGCAGAGAGGTACTCCGCCTTCGTGTGGCCGAAGTGGTGGCCCTCGTCGGCCGGCCGGGCGGCGACGGTCAGCGCCACCAGCGCCACGACCGCGGCGACCAGGTTGACCACCGACTCGGCGGCGTCGGACAGCAGCCCGACCGAGTCGGTGATCCAGTAGGCCACCACCTTCAGCGTGATCGTGACGACCGCCGCGGCGATCGAGAGCCACGCGAAACGCGTCAGGCTGGCTCGGTGGTCGTGGCTGCCGCTCACCTGCTCACTGTGTCACGGGCGGGAGGTGGTCGCTTCACCAGGTGACCATGGTGAAGCAGCAACCCCTCAGCCCCAGTTGTCCTGCAGCTGGGTCAGCCGGAAGTTGTTGCCCGACGGGTCGCGGAAGGACGCGTCGATGCCGTAGGGCTGCTGGAACGGCTTGTCGATGAACTCCACTCCGCGGCCGGACAGCTCCTCGTAGGACTTCTGGCAGTCGTCGGTCGTCAGGAACACGGTCCCGGCGTAGCCCTTGCCCATCAGGTCGGCGATCTGCTCCCGCGTGGCGTCGTCGACCATCGGCGGTCCGGGGATGGCCATCAGCACGATCGCCATGTCCTCCTGGTCGGGCGGGCTGACGGTGAGCCAGCGGAAGTTGCCCATCTCGGGCACGGTCACGTCGCTGCGCACGACCATGCCGAGCTTGTCGGTGTAGAAGGCGAGCGCCTCGTCCTGGTCGTGCACCCAGATCTGGGCGGTGGCGATCCTCATCGCGGTCTCCTTGTTCGGTGCTGTCGGTGGGCTTCGGTGACACCAGCCTCAGCCCGGTGGCGGTGCGTCGTCTTCTCGAAACGTGCGGTGTTGCGGCGTGCCGTAGGCCCGGCGGAAGCAGGCGGGCACCCGGGCGTAGTGGGCGGCGGGCGGGTTGGCGGCGCGGTACGCCGTCGGGCTGGCGCCGTACATCCTCCGGAAGCTGGTCGTGAACGACCCGACGCTGGAGAGCCCTACCTCGGCGCAGACCCGCGCCACCGACCAGTCCGTCATCCGCAGCAGCGCGGCCGCGCGCTCGAGCCGTCGGGTCAGCAGGTAGCGGTGGGGCGTCTGGCCGAACGCCCGCCGGAACTCCCGGGAGAAGTGCGCCGCCGACAGGCGGGCCGCCGCGGCCATGTCGGCGACGGTGACGGCGTCGGCATAGCTCGCGTCGGCGAGGTCCTTGGCCCGCAGGAGATGGCGGCTGGGCGGCAGCGGCACGACGCGAGTCTAGGCGCGGCCGCCCCCGCTCGGCGGGGCGAACATCTCCGCCGGCACCGCGTCCAGCCCCTTCACCCCCACCAGCAGGTCGCGGTCGAGCCGGGTGCCGGACCGGATGACGGTCATGTGGCCGCGCGGCTCGAGGATCACCACGCCCACCTCCCCACGGCGGAAGACCCCGCGCTGCCGCAGCTGCGACCACAGGTGGGCGTCGGTGATGCCGTACTGCCGCAGCGCGTGCTCGTCCACCCGGTCGCCCACCATCAGCACGACCGGCGACCGGCTCCACCGCATCGTCCGGCGCAGCGCCAGCGCCCCGGCCCACTGGCCGAAGACCTGCTCCAGCACCAGCAGCGTGCCGATCGCGACCAGCCCGCCCATCAGCGTGGGCGAGTCGCCGAGGGTGGCGCGGGCGGCGATGGCGCCGATCAGCGTCACCAGGGCGACGCTGACCGTGGACGCGCTGACCGCGAGCCGTCGCCCCCAGAACTTCAGGACGACGGCCAGGGCGGCGTACAGCACGGCCGCCGAGACCATCA
>JAUILS010000225.1 GCA_030432975.1 Actinomycetes bacterium | reverse complement strand
TCGTGGCTGGCTCCGCGGTGGGCCACCACCTGCGGCCGCGTCTGCGCCGTCACGCCGCTCATTGTGCCTCAGCGAGGCCGCCCGGTCGGGGCGCCACGAGGAAGGCGCGGACAGCCCTCAGTGGCCCTTGATCACCATCCGCATGATCCGCGCGTTGTAGGCCGCGAAGCGGGCGAGCTGGAGGGGGATCGACCGGCGCTTGCGCAGGGTGTCCTCGGTGGGCAGCGGCGCCGTCGAGAGGTCGGCGACGGGGCCGCCGGCGGCAGGGGTCTTGTCGGTCATCGGCTCACTCCGGGATGAACTGCCAGCCCAGGCGGGCCTTGGCCTTGTGCAGGAACAGGTGGTGCAGCATCAGCTTGACCCAGTGGCCGCTGAGCCCGATCTCGCCGCGGGTGGCGGCCAGGTCGCGGCCGGTGGGGTAGCGCGCGTAGTCGGGGACGACCGGCATCATCGTCATCGCCGCGGCCGAGCCGGTGCGCAGGTCGGCGCCCGCGGAGGCCACGCACGCGGCGCCCATGTGGGCCATCGAGGCGCGGTGCGCCTCGGCGTGGGCGCCGTGCTTGATCCGGTCGTAGATCGTCATCGCGGCCGTCTTGCCCATCACGCCCGACGGCATGCCGGTGCGCGGCGGGGCCGGCGCGATCGGCGTACCGTTCGCGCTGGTGCGCGGCCGCGAGATCTGGTGCGGCGGGGCGAAGGCGATGCCGACAGCGAAGATGTTGTCGTAGCCGGGCGTCTGGTAGGTCTCCGGCCAGTCCTGGGCGCGCCACTCCTCGTAGGGCTTGGCGGTGTAGTCGGCGTCGACCTTCATGAAGCCGCTCGGCGCGAACAGCCGGTCGGTGATGTCGCCGCCCTCGGCGTCGTACGCCGCCAGCCCGACGCCGCCGAAGGGCGGCAGCAGCATCGCGAAGTCGAAGGCCAGCGCGTGGAACTCCCCGTCGAGGGTCTCGTAGTGGACGACACCCTCCTCGACCTTGGTGACGTGGGCGCCGAGGATCGCCTCCACGCCGCGCTCGCGGAAGAGCGAGGCCGTCCACATCTCCGAGGAGGTCTGGAAGCCCTGCTCCTCGAAGGTCATCCCGTCGACACCGAAGTCGCCGAGCCGCTCCTCGTTGGTGAGGTAGACCAGGCGGGCCCGGTCGCGCACGCCGGCCTCGCGCAGCTCGTGGTCGACGTTGAAGACGTACTCGAACGCGGCGCCCTCGCAGGTGCAGGTGCCGTGGCCCATGCCGACCACGAGCGTCTGCTCCTCGCCGGCCCGCAGGCGCTCGATGGTCTCGGTCAGCGAGCGCGCCGCCTCGGTCGCGTGGTCGGCGGTGCACACCGACAGGGAGTGGCCGTCGGGGCCGAGCCCGGGCGTCGCCTCGAAACGCAGCTTCGGGCCGGTGGCGTTGACGAGGTAGTCGTAGCGGATCCGCTCGGTCGTGCCGGCACGTCCCTGGCCGGTGTACTCGACGTCGACGGCCCCGCGCGGGTCGTCGGCGTCGCCCTCGGGCCACAGCGCGACGGCCTTGGCCTGGCGGAAGCCGATGCCCTTCTTGCGATAGACGGGCTCCAGGGGGAAGACGACGTCGGGCTTGCCCATCTTGCCGACGCCGACCCAGATGTTGGAGGGGATCCAGTTCCACTTCGAGTTGGGCGAGACCACGGTGACGGTGTGCTCGCTGCCGCGTCCGAGCTTGCGCCGCAGATGCAGCGCGGCGGTGTGGCCGGAGATGCCGGCGCCCAGGATGACCACGTCGGCCATGGATGTCCTCCCGATTGCTGTTGTATACCCCCGGGGGTATACACTACTCCTTGTGAGCACCCCGTCAACCCGGTCCCCGGCCGCCGCCTCCCCCGGCTCGGCCGCCGCCACCCCCACGAGCGCTCCCGCGCCGGGGCGGCTGCAGCACCTGCCCGTCCCGCTCTTCGCGACGGTGATGGGTCTCGGCGGGCTGAGCCTCGCGGGGCGACGCGCCGCCGTCGTCTGGGACGTGCCGGCCTGGCCGGCGCAGGCGCTGTTCTGGGTGGCCCTCGCGACGTTCGTCGTCGTCGCCACGGCGTACGCCGCCAAGTGGGTGCGGCACCCCGCGGCGGCCCGGGCCGAGCTGCGCCACCCGATCCGGATGACCTTCGCGCCCGCGATCACCATCGACCTGATCGTGCTGGCAACCGCCGGACAGGACCTGCTCCCGACCGCCGCCACCGCGGCCTGGTGGGTGGGTGCGGTGGGCCACCTGCTGCTCACCGTGGTGGTGATGTCGGCCTGGTTCGGCCGGCACGACATCGTGCTCGACCACGTCACCCCGGCCTGGTTCATCCCCGTCGTCGGCAACGTGATCACCCCGCTGGCCGCCCGCGAGATCGGCTCGGTCGAGCTGGCCTGGCTCTCCTTCGGCGTGGGCGTCGTCTTCTGGGTCGCGCTGCTGCCGATCGTGCTGCGCCGGGTGCTGCTGCACGGCCAGTCGCTGCCGCTCAAGCTGATGCCCTCGATCGCGATCTTCATCGCGCCGCCCGCCGTCGCCGGCCTCTCCTGGCTGGCGCTGACCGAGGCGCCCGCGGACGACCCGGTGTTCCGCATCCTCTTCGCCGCCACCGTGATGTTCACCTCGATGGTGCTCGGGCAGGCCCGCATGCTGGCGCAGGTGCCGTTCGGCGTGCCGTGGTGGGCCACGACGTTCCCCCTCGCGTCGGCCAGCGCGATCGCAACCGCGGCCGCCGGCCGCCTGCCCGGCACGGCGTACGACGTCCTGGCCGTGGCCCTGCTCGCGCTGGCTACCGTGGTCGTCACCTCCGTGGCGGCCCTCACCGTCCGGGCGGCCCTGCGCCGCCAGATCTGCGTCCCCGAATGACCGACCCGACCGACCAAGGAGCCACCATGACCCGCCGCCCCTCCGCCCTGCTCGCCGCCGGCGTGCTCGCCCTCGGCCTCGCGCTGGGCGCGACCGGCTGCTCGTCCACGACCGCGGAGGTCTCCGTCACCGACGGACCCACCGTCAGCGCCGCCCCGGCGGTCGGCGAGGCGCTCTCCGCCGGCGACTTCGCGGCCGCCCTCAAGCTGCCGGGCACCACCATCCTCGACGTGCGCACCCCGGCGGAGTTCGCCGAGGGCCACCTGCCCGGCGCGATCAACATGGACGTCGAGGACCCGTCGTTCCCGCAGATGGCGGCGACGCTCGACCCGTCCGGCACCTACGCCGTCTACTGCCGCAGCGGCAACCGCTCCGGCGTCGCCGTCGACTACCTCGCCGGTCAGGGCTTCACCTCGATCTACCACCTCGACGGGGGCATCCAGGACTGGGACGACGCCGGCGGCGAGGTCGTCACCGGCTGAGCCGCGGGTCGGGGGTTGCCCCCGGCGAGTGTTAGTCACTAACATTCGAGGGTGACCACCGCACCCCCGCGCGCCCAGCGCACCCGCGCCCTGCTCCAGGAGACCGCCACCCGGCTCTTCACCGAGCAGGGCTACGACGCCACCACGGTCGAGCAGATCGCCCGCGCCGCCGGCGTCAGCCACATGACGTTCTTCCGGCACTTCCCGACCAAGGACGCCGTGGTGCTCGACGACGGCTTCGACCCCGCGATCGCCGCCGCCGTGGCCGGGACCCCGCCCACCCTGGCTCCCCTGGCGCGGGTCTGCGCGGGCTTCCGCGCCGCCCTCGCCCGGATCGACCTCCCCGAGCAGGAGCAGGTGCGGCAGCGGGTCCGGATCGCCGCCGCCCATCCCGCACTGCGGGCCGGCATGCACGCCAACACCGAGGTCACCCGCGAGGCCGTCGTCGACGTGCTGACCGCCGACGGTGCCGACGCCTTCGCCGCCCGGGTCGCCGCGGCGGCGGTGCTGGCCGCCCTGACGGTGGCGCTGCAGGAGTGGTGCCTCCTCGACGACCCCACCGCCGCCGACCCGACCGACGACCCGACGAGCGGTGGCACGTCGATGCGCGACCGGCTGGTTGCCGCGCTCGACGTGCTCCAGCCGAGCGAGGAGGTGGCGGCATGACCGCGCTGCGGGTCCGCGGGCTGCACCACCGCTTCGACGACCTGCCGGTGCTGCACGACGTCGACCTGGCCGTCGCCGCCGGCGAGGTGCACGCCTTGATCGGCTTCAACGGCGCCGGCAAGTCCACGCTGATGCGCGCCGCTCTGGGCATGCTCCGGCCCACGGCGGGCGCGGTGACCATCGACGGCGTCGACGTCGCCCGCGCGCCGGCCGAGCTGTGGAGGGGTGTCGGCCACGTCATCGACTCGCCGTTCGTCTATCCCGAGCTCACCGTCCGCGAGAACCTCTGGGCCGCGGCCCGGCTGCACGGCGTACCGCCCGGCGAGGCACGCGCGGCCGCCGAGCGGGTCATCAACGCGCTCGAGGTCGGGCCGTGGGCCGGGCGCCGCGCGGGCACCCTGTCGCAGGGCAACCGCCAGCGGGTGGGGCTCGCCAGCGCCCTGGTCCACGGGCCGCGGCTGCTGGTGCTCGACGAGCCGACCAACGCGCTGGACCCCTCGGGAGTGGTGCTGCTCCGTGAGCTGCTGCTCGGTGCCGCCCGCGACGGCGCGGGAGTGCTGGTGTCGAGCCATCACCTCGACGAGGTGGCGCGGATCGCCGACCGGGTGAGCGTGATCCATGCCGGCGCGATCGTCGGGGAGCTCGACCCGCACGGCGTCGACCTGGAGCGCGCCTTCTTCGCGATGGTGCACGAGGCCGACCGGACGGCCCGGGGTGAGGCACCCACCACGAAGCCGGAGGCGGTCCGGTGAGCGCGGCGTACGCCGTGGAGGCGCTCAAGCTGCGGCGTTCGCGGGTGGTGCTGATCGCCACGCTGGCGCTGGTCGTCCTCCCGGCGGCGATGGCGCGCGGCTTCCTCGCCGCGGCGGAGAAGGGCGGCGCCGACCCGGCCAGCCTCAAGGCCGCGGCGATGCTGCCCGGCACGGGCTGGACCGGCTACCTCGGCGGGCTGATGCAGATCTATGCCACCGCCGGCGTGGTCGGCGTCGGCATCGTGGTGGGCTGGTGCTTCGGCCGGGAGTACGCCGACCGCACCGTCGTGTCGCTCTATGCCTCCGCGACGCCGCGCGAGTCGGTGGCCACCGCCAAGCTGGTGCTGCTCGCCTCCTGGGCCACCGGCGTGGCCGTCGCCGCGGTCGTCGTCGCCTGGGCGATCGGCGTGGCGAGCGGCCTCGGGGTGCCCGACGACGAGGCCTGGCGCGCCCTGGCCCGGGTGGCCGTGCTCGCGGTGC
>JAUILS010000224.1 GCA_030432975.1 Actinomycetes bacterium | reverse complement strand
CCTCGCCGGCTGCCGCGCGCGGGGAGCCGAGGTGGTGCTGGTGTCCTCCGGCGCGATCGCCGCCGGATTGGCGCCGCTGCGCATGCCGCGCCGTCCGCGGGCGCTCCCGGCCCAGCAGGCGGCGGCGTCCGTCGGGCAGGGCCTGCTGGTGCACCGCTACACCGAGGAGCTGGCGCGGCACGACATCATCGCCGGCCAGGTGCTGCTCACCGTCGACGACGTCACCCGCCGGTCGCACTACCGCAACGCCTACCAGACCTTCGCCAAGCTGCTCGAGCTCGGCGTGCTCCCGATCGTCAACGAGAACGACACGGTGGCGACCACCGAGATCCGCTTCGGCGACAACGACCGGCTGGCCGCCCTCGTGGCACACCTGGTCCACGCCGACCTCCTGGTGCTGCTCAGCGACGTCGACGGCCTCTACGACGGTGACCCCTCCCGCGGGGGAGCCACCCTGGTCTCCGACGTCTCCTCCGACGACGACCTGTCCCACGTCAGGATCGGCAAGGCCGGCCACGCGGGCGTCGGCACCGGCGGCATGCACACCAAGCTCGAGGCGGCCCGCATCGCCACCGGGGCGGGTATCCCCGTGGTGCTGACCTCGGCCGACCGGGCCGCCCAGGCGCTGGCCGGAGACACCGTCGGCACCGTGTTCCACGCCACGGGGCGGCGCCGGCCCACCCGCCTGCTCTGGCTGGCGCACGCCACGGAGCCGCGCGGCCGGCTGGTCCTCGACGACGGCGCCGTCCGCGCGGTCGTCGAGCGCCGCGCGTCGCTGCTGGCCGCCGGCATCACCGGCGTCGACGGGCCGTTCGTGGCCGGCGACCCGGTCGACCTGGTCGACCCGAGCGGGAGGCCGGTCGCGCGCGGCCTCGTGAACTTCGACGCCGCCGAGCTGCCCACCCTCCTGGGCCGCTCCTCGCGCGACCTCAAGCGCGAGCTGGGCGCGGGCTACGAGCGCGAGGTCGTGCACCGCGACGACCTCGTGCTGCTGTAGGAGCCTCCGATGCGCACCGGGTCGTACGATTGTCCAGACATGTCCGAGCGAGCCCCCACCGTCTACCTCGACCACGCCGCCACCACGCCGATGCTGCCGGTGGCGATCGAGGCCATCACCGACCACCTGGGCGACGTCGGCAACCCCAGCTCGCTGCACGCGTCGGGCCGCCGCGCCCGGCGGGTGGTGGAGGAGTCGCGGGAGCGGATCGCGCAGGCACTCAACTGCCGGCCGAGCGAGATCGTGTTCACCTCGGGCGGCACCGAGTCCGACAACCTCGCGCTCAAGGGGATCTTCTGGTCGCGGCGGGTCGCCGAGCCCGCGCGCCGGCGCATCCTGACCAGCGCCGTGGAGCACCACGGGGTCCTCGACCCGCTGGAGTGGCTCGCGGAGCAGCAGGGGGCGGAGGTCGAGCTGCTTCCCGTCGACCGGCTGGGACGGCTGCGCGTCGACGCCCTGCAGGCGGCGATCGAGCGCGACCCGGCGTCGGTGGCGCTGGTGTCGCTGATGCGCGCCAACAACGAGGTGGGCACCATCCAGCCCGTCGAGGAGGCTGTGGCCCTCGCCGCGCCGCACTCCATCCCGGTGCACACCGACGCCGTGCAGGCGGTCGGCCAGATCCCGGTCGACTTCGCGGCGCTGGGGGTCGACGCGCTCACCGTCACCAGCCACAAGGTGGGCGGGCCGTTCGGCGTCGGCGCGCTGGTCGTGCGCCGCGAGCTCGACGTGACCCCGCTCCTGCACGGCGGCGGTCAAGAGCGCGACGTCCGCAGCGGCACCCTCGACACCCCGGCGATCGCCGGCTTCGCGGCCGCCGTCGAGCACTCCGTCAAGCACCAGAGCGAGTACGCCGCCCGGGTGAGCGCGCTGCGCGACGAGCTGGTGCGCGGGGTGCAGGGCGAGGTTCCCGACGCGATCTACAACGGCGACCCCGTCGACCGGCTGCCCGGCAACGCCCACCTGAAGTTCCCCGGCTGCCAGGGCGACTCGCTGCTGATGCTGCTCGACGCCCGCGGCATCGAGTGCTCGACCGGGTCCGCATGCTCCGCCGGGGTGCCGCAGCCCTCCCACGTGCTGCTCGCGATGGGCTGCAGCGACGAGTTCGCGCGGTCCTCGCTGCGCTTCTCCCTCGGCCACAGCAGCACGCACGACGACGTGGCCGCGCTCGTGGAGGCCATCGGCCCGGTGGTGGAGCGGGCCCGGGGTGCCGGGGCTCCGCGCAAGCCGGCCGAGCCCGCGGCGGCCCGCGTCGGGCACTCCGAGGTCGCCGGATGAGGGTGCTCGCCGCGATGTCCGGCGGGGTCGACTCGGCGGTCGCGGCGGCGCGGGCCGTCGACGCCGGCCACGACGTCACCGGCATCCACCTGGCCCTCTCGCGCAACCCGGCGTCGTACCGCTCGGGCGCGCGCGGCTGCTGCACGATCGAGGACGCCAATGACGCGCGGCGAGCCGCCGACGTCATCGGGATCCCGTTCTACGTCTGGGACCTCTCCGACCGCTTCCACGACGACGTGGTCGAGGACTTCATGGCGGAGTACGCCGCCGGCCGGACGCCCAACCCGTGCCTGCGCTGCAACGAGCGCGTCAAGTTCGCCGCGGTGCTCGACCGCGCCCTCGACCTGGGTTTCGACGCCGTCGCGACCGGCCACTACGCCACGCTGCGCGAGGGCCCGGAGGGCGTCGAGCTGCACCGGGCGGTCGACGCGGCCAAGGACCAGTCCTACGTCCTCGGCGTGCTCACCCAGGAGCAGCTGCGGCACTCGCTGTTCCCGCTGGGTGGCTCGCGCAAGGAGGATGTCCGCCTCGAGGCGGCCGAGCGTGGTCTTCGGGTCGCCGACAAGCCCGACAGCCACGACATCTGCTTCGTGTCCGACGGCGACACCGCCGGCTGGCTGCGCGAGAAGCTCGGCGACCGGGTGAGCCACGAGGGCGACATCGTCGACGCCGAGACCGGCGAGCGGGTCGGGCGGCACGGAGGGTCCTACGCCTTCACCGTCGGGCAGCGCCGCGGCCTGCGGCTCGGACGACCGGCGGCCGACGGCAGGCCACGCTTCGTGCTCGACATCGAGCCCGTCTCCGGCACCGTGCAGGTCGGCCCCCGGGAGATGCTCGACATCGACCGGATCACCGGCATCCGGCCGCGCTGGTGCGGTGCGGCCCCCGCCGAGCCGCTCGAGGCGACCGTGCAACTGCGGGCCCACGGTGCCGAGCACCGCGGTCGGGTCGTCGCGGGCGCGGACGGGAGCATCGAGATCGAGCTCCACGAGCCGGCCCAGGGCATCGCCGCGGGCCAGGCCGCGGTGGTCTACGACGGCACTCGCGTGGTCGGTTCCGCCACGATCAGCACCACCGCCCGCTCCGCCGCGCTCTCCCGGTGACCTGCGTGTTGCCTGCCCGTCGACGGCGCAGCGGCGAAGGTCGGCTCCGGCATGCGTAACCTCGGTGACATGCAGCTCGCCGACCTCCGCATCTTCACCGAGCCTCAGCAGGGCGCCACGTACGGTCAGCTCCTCGCCGTGGCACAGCGCGCCGAGCAGCTGGGCTTCGGCGCGTTCTTCCGCAGCGACCACTACCTCGCGATGGGCGGCAACGACGGACTGCCGGGACCGACCGACTCGTGGGTCACGCTCGGCGGCATCGCTCGGGAGACCTCGACGATCCGCCTCGGAACCCTGGTGACGTCCATGACGTTCCGGTACCCCGGGCCCCTCGCCGTCAGCGTGGCGCAGGTCGACGAGATGTCGGGCGGTCGCGTCGAGCTCGGACTCGGCGCCGGCTGGTACGGGGAGGAGCACGAGGCCTACGGCATCCCGTTCCCACCGTTGGGCGAGCGCTTCGAGCGGCTCGAGGAGCAGCTCGAGATCATCACCGGGATGTGGTCGACGCCCGCCGGTGAGCTGTTCGACTCACCCGGTGGGCACTATCCGGTCACTGCCTCTCCCGGGCTGCCGAAGCCGGTGCAGACACCGCTGCCGATCGTCATCGGCGGGGGTGGACCGAAGAAGACGCCGGCGCTGGCCGCTCGGTTCGCGTCCGAGTACAACACGCCGTTCGTTCCCCTCGAGTTCTTCACGGCCCAGCGCGAACGGGTCGGCGGCGCCTGCGAGACCATCGACCGCGATCCGGCGACGATGACCTACTCGGCCGCCCTGGTGGTGTGCTGCGGCGCCGACGAGCGCGAGGTCGAACGACGCGCCGCAGCGATCGGACGAGACCCGGCCGAGCTGCGCGAGAACGGGGCAGCCGGCACGCCCGAGGAGGTCGCCTCGACGATCCGAGCCTGGGCGGAAGCGGGGGCCGAGCGCATCTATCTCCAGGTGCTCGACCTCGCCGATCTCGATCATCTCGACCTCGTCGCCGACGAGGTCGCCCCGCTCGTCGCCTGACGTCACGACGCTGCACGATCACGGTTGCGTGGCGGTTTCGGTGGGCCGGGTCACCGGGGACGTCATGCGTTCCGGTCGTCGGGGCGGCCACGTCGTATGACGCAACCCGGCCGGGGCCGGGTCAGGGGGTGACCGGCGTCCCCGGGGTAGGCGTGGGCGTGGGGTCGGTGGGCGACGGGTCGGGGGTCGGGTCCGGCGGCGTCGTCGGGTCCGTCCCGGGTTCGTCGGTGGGGACGTCGGTGGGCTCGTCCTCGGACGTGTCCGTCGGCTGCCCGGAACCGTCGCCGTCGGTGCCGCCCGAGCCGGTGCCGGCGCCGTCCTGGTCGGTGTCGGAGGCCGGGCCGTCGGAGGTGCTGCCCGAGCCGCCGCTCTGGCCGAGGACGGAGCCCAGCGTGGTGCCCGTGTCGGTCGAGCGACCGGCGACCGAGGCGACGGGCCGCCCCGTGACCGTCTCCAGCAGCGTGAGGCCGCCGAGACCGATCAGGGCCGCCACGACCGTCGCCACGCCGAGGCGGCGCCAGGGGAGCGCCAGCGGCTCCCGGCGCCGCGGCGTCGGGACGGGCGCCGGGGTGGGCACCGGGGGGGCGTCGGGCCGGGCAGCGACCTGGCCACCGGCCTGCTCGCCCTCGCGGACGACGGGCCGGGCCACCAGGGCGTGGCCGCGCCGCAGCGAGTAGGTGTACGACGCGCTGCCGACGGTGCCGACGACGCTGCCGACGGCGACGCCGACCAGCGTGCCGGTCACGCCCAGCCAGGAGGCCAGGAACGCGCCGGACACGGCGGCCAGCGCGGAGCCGGCCACCTGTGCCGCGCTCAGTCCCAGCCCATGGGGGGCAGGGTGGCGG
>JAUILS010000223.1 GCA_030432975.1 Actinomycetes bacterium | reverse complement strand
AGCTCAACCCCGACCTGTCCTGGCGCGACGTCTTCGGCGTCGCGATCCTGGCCGGCATCGGGTTCACGGTCTCGCTGCTGGTCGCCGATCTTGCCTTCGAGGACACGCTGCTCGAGGCGGCCAAGGCGGGAGTCCTGGCCGGCTCGCTCCTCGCCGCCATCGTCGGCGCGCTCGTGCTCGGTCACCGCGACCGGTTCCACGCGACGCCGTGAGGCCCCCGGCGCTCACGACCCGGCGGCGCCCGCCGACCAGGTCCCCCGCCGCATCACCCGGGTGACCGCCAGCGAGCCGTCGAGCACCACGAGGTCGGCCGGCGCCCCGGCGGTGAGCACGGGGGACGGGAGGCCCAGCGCCCGCGCCGGGCCGACCGACGTCTGCCAGACGGCCGCGTCGAGGGCCGCCTCGCGGTCGCGTCCCCCGTGCGCGACCGCGAAGCGGAAGAGCTGGTCCATCGTCGCCGTGCTGCCGGCGATCGTGTCGGCACCGGCCAGCCGCGCGACGCCCTCGGCGACCTCGACGGCCAGCTGCCCCAGCCGGTAGTCGCCGTCGGGCATCCCGGCGGCCGCCATGGCGTCGGTGACCAACGACACCCGGTCGGCGCCGGCCGTCGCGAGCACCTGGCGATAGAGCGCGGGGTGCAGGTGGGTGCCGTCGGTGATCATCTCCAGGGTCACCCGCTCGTCCTCGAGCAGCGCGACGACCGGCCCTGGCTCGCGGTGGTGCACGGGGCGCATCGCGTTGAAGAGGTGGGTCGCGACGGTGGCGCCGGCCTCGACCGCCGCTCGGGCGTCGTCGTAGGTGCCGTCGGTGTGGCCGACCGCGGCCACCGCTCCGGCGTCGACCAGCCGCCGGACGGCCTCGAGCGCCCCCGGCAGCTCGGGTGCCAGCGTGACCATCCTGATCGCACCGGCGGCGACGCCGAGGAGGTCGTCGAGCTCGGCGACGTCGGGAGCGCGCAGCGCGGACGGCTCGTGCGCGCCGCACCGGCGGGCCGAGAGCCACGGGCCCTCGAGGTGGATCCCGGCGAGGAGGCCGTCGGCGACCTGGGCCGAGAGCGCCGCGACCTGGTGTCGGAGGGCCCCGGCGTCGGCGGAGACCAGCGAGGCGACCAGCGTGGTGGTGCCGTGCCGCAGGTGCAGCCCGGAGGCGGTCCTCGTCGCGTCGACGGTGGCGTCGGAGAACGTGGCTCCGCCACCGCCGTGGACGTGGGTGTCCACGAAGCCTGGGACCACCGTCGCGCCGGGCAGGTCGACGTCGGCCGGTCGGGCCGGGGTGCCGGTGCCCGTGGCCACCACCCGGCCCGCGTCCAGCTCCAGCCAGCCGCCGTGGAGGGTCTCCGCGCCGGTCAGGATCCGGGGGGCGGTGATCAGCACGGCGCGTCTCCCTGCTCGGGCGCGGTGGCGAGGGGCGGCATGATCACAGCCCCTGCCAGGCCGGCTTGGCCAGGTAGGTCTCGCGGTAGTAGCCCGCGAGCTGGAGCCGCCCCGCGGCCGCCTCGTCGACCAGCACGCTGACGTGCGGGTGGTGCTGGAGGACCGAGGCCGGCCACATCGCGCTCACCGGCCCCTCGGCCAGCTGGTGCACGGCCTGCGCCTTGCCCGACCCGGTGGCGACCAGCACGACGTGCCGCGCGGCCATGATGGTGGCGAGCCCCTGGGTGAGGCAGTGGGTGGGCACGGCGTCCAGGTCGCCGTCGAAGAAGCGGGCGTTGTCGAGCCGGGTCTGCCGGGTCAGCGTCTGGATCCGGGTGCGCGAGGCCAGCGACGACCCCGGCTCGTTGAAGCCGATGTGCCCGTCGGTGCCGATCCCCAGGATCTGCAGGTCCACGCCGCCGGCGTCCGCGATCGCCCGTTCGTACGCCGCGCACGCGGCCGGCACGTCCTCGGCCAGCCCGTCGGGCCCCGCGACCCGGGACGGGTCGAGGTCGACCCGCCCCGTCAGCTCGCGGTCGATGACGTTGCGGTATCGCTCCGGGTGGTCCTCCGGCAGACCGACGTATTCGTCGAGGGTGAAGGCCCGGGCCCGGCCGAACGACACCTCGCCGGCCGCACAGCGCCGCGCCAGCTCGTCGTAGGTCGCCAGCGGCGACGACCCGGTCGCCAGCCCCAGCACCGCGTCGGGCTTGCGGGCCAGCAGGCCGCAGACCTGGTCGGCGGCGAGCTTCCCGATCGCCTCGGCGTCGTCGAGGATCACGATCTCCATCGTCGTCCCTCCGCTCAGCGCTCGACGGTCAGCAGGGCGTCGAGCGCGGTGACCTGAGCCTCCGCGTCGGCGACGACCGACACCTGCTCGGGCCTCGAGTCCATCACGACCACCGGCACGATCGGGTTGCGCCCGCCCTCCTCGATGGCCGCCATGTCGGCGGTGACGACGACCTGGCCGGCCCCGACCCGGTCGCCCTCGGCGACGTGCGTCTCGAAGCCTCGGCCCTCGAGCTGGACGGTGTCCAGGCCGAGGTGGACCAGGACGCCCACGTTGTCGTCGGTGAGGACGACGTAGGCGTGCGGCCAGAGCTTGACCAGCCGACCGCTCACCGGCGCCACGGCGGAGACGCTCTCCCGGGGCGGGTCGATCGCGATGCCGTGGCCCACCAGGCCCTGCGCGAACGTGGCGTCCGGGACGTCGCTCAGCGGCGTCGCGCGTCCAGGCACGGGGGCGACCACCGCGGTCGTCGTGGTCGCGGGCGTCTCCTGGTCGGCCACTACGGGCTCGGAGGCGGGCTCGGGCTCGGGCTCCGCCAGGCCCGCCAGGTCGGCGCCCTCGAGAACGGCGTTGATGTCGCTCTTGAGCGCGTCGGCCTGGGTGCCGAAGATCGCCTGCACGTTGTTGCCGACCTCGATCACGCCGGCGGCACCGAGGGCCTTCAGTCGGCCCTGGTCGACGAACGCCTTGTCGGCGACCTCGATCCGGAGCCGGGTGATGCACGCGTCGACGTGCTGGAGGTTGCCGGCGCCGCCGAAGGCCGCGATCAGCTGCCGGGCCCGCTGTGCCGCCCCGGTCGCGACGCCGCCGCCGGCGCCGTCGTCGGTGAGGTTGGCCCGCTGCTCGGCCTCGAACTCCTCGTCGGGCTCGCGGCCGGGGGTCCGCATGTCCCACCGGACGATCGCGAAGCGGAACATCGCGTAGTAGAGGACGAAGAAGAAGGCGCCCATCGCGAGCAGGATCGGCACGTTCTTGGCGGCCGGGGCGGTGCCGTAGAGCAGCAGGTCGATCAGGCCGGCGGAGAACGAGAAGCCGAGGTGCACGTCCAGCGCATAGGCGATCGCGAGGGACAGCCCGGTCAGCAGCGCGTGGATGACGTAGAGGGGGAACGCGACGAACATGAACGCGAACTCCAGCGGCTCGGTGACGCCGGTCAGGAACGCGGTGAGCGCCGCCGCCGACAGGATGCCCACGGCCACCGTGCGCTGCTTGGGCTTCGCCGAGCGGATCATCGCCAGGGCGGCCCCGGGGAGGCCGAACATCAGGATCGGGTAGAAGCCGGCCGTCAGCCGCCCGGCCTCCGGGTCGCCCGCGGCGAAGCGGGTGAGCTCGCCGGTCACCACGCCGTCGGGGCCGGCGTAGTCGCCGTAGATGAACCAGATGTAGGTGTTGACGATGTGGTGCAGGCCGAGCGGGATCAGCATCCGGTTGACGAACCCGTAGACGAAGGCACCGAACATGCCCGCGCCGCCGATGAACTCACCGACCGAGGTCAGGCCGGAGTTGAACAGCGGGTAGAAGTAGCTCATCCCGAAGGCGATCGCCAGGCTCGCCAGGGAGACGACGATCGGGACGAAGCGGCGACCGCCGAAGAAGCCGAGGTACGACGGCAGCTGGATGTTGTGGTAGCGGTCGAACAGCCAGGCGGTCACCAGGCCGACCACGATGCCGCCGAACACGCTGTAGTTGATGGTGGCCTGGTCTCCGGCCGCGTTGGTGACTCCGTCGAGCACCACCGGTGACATCGACGCGAAGACCGCGTCCATCACCAGGTAGCCGGCCACGGCGGAGAGCGCGGTCGACCCGTCGGCCTTGCGCGCGAACCCGATCGCCACGCCGACGGCGAAGAGCAGCGGCAGGTTGGCGAAGATCGCCCCGCCGGCCGCGCTCATCGCCTCGAAGAACGGGCCGATGACGGCCGCGTCCACCTTCCCCAGCAGGTCGGGCTGCCCGAGCCGCAGCAGGATGCCGGCCGCCGGCAGCAGCGCGATCGGGAGCATCAGGCTCTTGCCGAGGCGCTGCAGCTGCGCGAACCCGGGAATCCGCAGCCGGGAGCGCCCGGCGCTCTCCGTGGTGGTCATGGTGGTCATGGTGTCCTCCTTGCCGTCGGAAGGCGACGGCGGCGCGGGGCGGGCGGGCCCTGGATTGGTCTATACCTTTGATAGATTGGCATAGACCAATCCGGGTGCGCAAGGGGTTGCCCGAAATTGGTCTAATCCAATGAGCTAGGGTGGGGCCACCATGAAGGTGCCGAAGTACTTCCACGTGAAGAGCCAGATCCTGGCGCTGATCGCCGACCTCGGTCCCGGCGACCCGGTGCCGACCGAGCGCGACCTGGCCGAGACGTTCGCGACCTCGCGGACGACGGTCCGCAAGGCCATCGCGGAGCTCGTCGCCGACGGGCGCCTGGTGCACACCCAGGGGCGGGGCACGTTCGTCGCCGAGCCCAAGCTGATGCAGGTGCGCCAGCTGACGTCGTTCTCCCAGGACCTCACCAGCGAGGGCTGGCGCCCCGGGAGCGTGGTGCTCGACATCGCCGAGGTCGCGGCGGACGCCGAGCTGGCCGCTCGCCTGCGCGTCCCCGAGGGGGCCAGGGTGCACCGCGTCGAGCGGCTCCGCACCGCCGCCGACGAGCCGATCGCGCACGAGGTCGCGCACCTGCCCGGACCGCTGCCTCGGCTGGCCGAGGAGCTGGATCGCCTCGGGTCGCTCTATGCCACCCTCCGCGAGTGCTACGACATCGAGCTCGCCCTCGTCGAGGACACCGTCGAGACGGCCGTCGCCGACCCGCAGCAGGCGGCCCTGCTCGGCTGCGACACCGGCCAGCCGCTGCTGCTCATCCACCGCACCGGCCTCGACGTCGACGGCACCGTGGTCGAGTGGACCCGGTCGGTCTTCCGCGGCGACCGATTCCGGTTCGTCGCCCTCCAGCGGGTCGGCGCCGACGCCGTGCCCGTCGCCGGCGCCTCGAAATGACGGACGGCGCGCCCCCCGTTGGGTTGCGCGCCGTCCTGCTCGGGGGAGGGGCTACTCGTCGGAGGAG
>JAUILS010000222.1 GCA_030432975.1 Actinomycetes bacterium | reverse complement strand
GCCGCCCTCCTGCGGGCGCACCACCTCGCCGTCGACCAGGCACGCCTCCACCTGCGCGGGCGTCACGGCGACGTGGCCGCGCAGCGCGGCGTACGCCGGCTCCGGCTCCGGGTAGTGCCAGGCGGCCCGCGCCGCCCGCCGCTCCCCCACCACCACGTCGAAGTAGGCCGCCTGCCCCTTCCACTCGCACCAGGTGGTCCCGGCCACCGGGACCAGCACGCCGTCGACGAAGGACGCGACGGGCAGGTAGTAGGTCGGCGGGTGGCTGGTCTCGAGCACCTGCCACGAGCGGTCCGTGCGCGCGACCAGGACGCCCGCATGGCGCACCTCGACCAGCTCGCGCGACTCGCGCAGCGCCGGCGGTCGCGGGTAGTCCCAGACGGACTCGGGCTCCATGCGGCGAGCCTAGGTCGGCCTCCCAAGTTTTCTTGACTTGTTCAAGAAAACCCGGCAGGGTCGGAGACGTGCCGCCCGCCCACCACGCGCTCGACCCGGGAGAGCGCCTGCGCGCCGCCGGACTCCGCGTCACCCGGCCCCGCACCGCGGTGCTGAGCGCCCTCGCGGAGCGGCCCCATGCCGACACCGACGCGATCATCGGTGCGGTCCGCGACGCCTTCGGCCCGGTCTCCCACCAGGCCGTCTACGACGTGCTGCGAGTGCTGACCGACGCGGGCCTGGTGCGGCGGATCCAGCCCACCGGGTCCGTGGCCCGCTACGAGCTCCGGGTCGGCGACAACCACCACCACGTGGTGTGCCGCTCCTGCGGCACCATCGCCGACGTCGACTGCGCCGTCGGCGACACCCCCTGTCTCACCGCGTCCGACGACCGCGGCTTCGTGATCGACGAGGCCGAGGTCGTCTACTGGGGCGTCTGCTCCGGCTGCGGCCCCTGACCACCCATGACCTGACCACCCATGACCTGACCACCCATGACCTGACCACCCACCAGACCCCACCACCCGGTCCCATCCACCGGCCCCACCGAAAGGAACACCATGCCTGGCGAAGAGCACGATGCCGTAGTCGGCGATCTCCAAGACGAGTCCCGGGAGGGCGGCTGCCCCGTCGTGCACGGGATCCCCCACCCCACCTCCGGCTCCGGCAACCGCGAGTGGTGGCCCGAGCAGCTCAACCTCGCGATCCTGCGCAAGCACGCGCCGGCCTCCAACCCGATGGGCGAGGACTTCGACTACGCCGAGGCATTCCAGTCCCTCGACCTGGCCGAGCTCAAGGCCGACCTCACGGCGCTGATGACCGACTCCCAGGACTGGTGGCCGGCCGACTACGGCCACTACGGCCCGTTCTTCATCCGGATGGCCTGGCACAGCGCCGGCACCTACCGGATCAACGACGGCCGCGGTGGAGCGGGCGCCGGCATGCAGCGCTTCGCCCCGCTCAACAGCTGGCCCGACAACGTCAACCTCGACAAGGCGCGGCGCCTCCTGTGGCCGATCAAGAAGAAGTACGGCAACAAGATCTCGTGGGCCGACCTGATGGTGCTCACCGGCAACGTCGCTCTGGAGTCGATGGGCCTGAAGACCTTCGGCTTCGCCGGCGGCCGGGCCGACGTCTGGGAGCCCGACGAGGACGTCTACTGGGGCTCGGAGGACACCTGGCTCGGCGACGAGCGCTACAGCGGCGACCGTGAGCTCGACAACCCGCTCGCCGCGGTGCAGATGGGCCTGATCTACGTCAACCCCGAGGGCCCCAACGGCAACCCCGACCCGGTGGCCTCCGGCCGCGACATCCGCGAGACCTTCCGGCGGATGGCGATGAACGACGAGGAGACCGTCGCGCTCACCGCCGGCGGCCACACCTTCGGCAAGACCCACGGCGCGGCCGACCCCGAGCAGTACGTCGGCCCCGAGCCGGAGGGTGCCGGCCTCGCCGAGCAGGGTCTGGGCTGGATCAGCTCCTACGGCAGCGGCAACAGCACCGACACCATCTCCAGCGGGCTGGAGGGCGCCTGGACGCCCACGCCGATCACCTGGGACAACAGCTACTTCGAGACGCTGTTCGGCTTCGAGTGGGAGCTCCACAGGAGCCCGGCCGGCGCTCAGCAGTGGCGACCCGCGGAGGGCGCCGGCTCCGACGCCGTCCCCGACGCGGCCGACCCCGCCAAGCGGCACGCCCCGATGATGTCGACCGCCGACATGGCGATGCGGATGGACCCGATCTACGAGCCCATCTCGCGTCGCTTCATGGAGAACTTCGACGAGCTCTCCGACGCGTTCGCCCGGGCCTGGTTCAAGCTGACCCACCGAGACATGGGCCCGATCCAGCGCTACCTCGGTCCCGAGGTGCCGGAGGAGACCCTGATCTGGCAGGACCCGATCCCCGCCGTCGACCACGAGCTGGTCGACGACGCCGACGTCGCCTCGCTGAAGCAGCAGATCCTCGACTCCGGCCTGACCGTCTCCCAGCTGGTGGCGACGGCGTGGGCGTCGGCGTCGACGTTCCGCGGCAGCGACAAGCGCGGCGGCGCCAACGGCGCCCGGATCCGACTGGAGCCGCAGAGCGGGTGGGAGGTCAACCAGCCCGACCAGCTCGCCGGCGTGCTCCGCACGCTCGAGGGCATCCAGGAGTCCTTCAACTCCGCTGCCACCGGCGGGAAGAAGGTCTCGCTGGCCGACCTGATCGTGCTCGGCGGCTGCGCCGCGGTGGAGAAGGCCGCCCGCGACGGCGGCGTCGAGGTCTCGGTGCCGTTCACCCCGGGCCGGATGGACGCCTCCCAGGAGTGGACCGACGTCGACTCCTTCGAGCCGCTCGAGCCGACCGCCGACGGGTTCCGCAACTACCTCGGCAAGGGCCACCAGCTCCAGGCGGAGTACCTCCTCCTCGACCGGGCCAACCTGCTCACGCTGACGGCCCCGGAGATGACCGTGCTGGTGGGCGGCCTGCGGGTGCTCGGCGCCAACCACGGCGGGTCGACGCACGGAGTGTTCACCGACCGGGTCGGCACGCTGTCCAACGACTTCTTCGCCAACCTGCTCGACATGGGCACCGCCTGGTCGGCCACCGACGAGTCGGAGGAGACGTTCGAGGGCCGCGACCGGGCCTCGGGCGAGGTGCGCTGGACCGGCACCCGCAACGACCTGGTGTTCGGCTCCAACTCCGAGCTGCGCGCGGTCGCGGAGGTCTACGCCAGCGACGACGCGAGCGAGAAGTTCGCGCGCGACTTCGCGGCGGCGTGGGCCAAGGTCATGGACCTCGACCGCTACGACGTGCGCTGAGCGCTCATCCCCCCTCGCGAGGGCCCCGGGCACCCGCCCGGGGCCCTCGTGCGTAGCCGGCGACCACGGCCACCAGCCGCTCCAGCGGGCCCTGCCGTTCCGCCCATCGGTAGGCCGCGCCGATCACCGACAGCAGCACGACGTGCATCCAGAACGTCGTCGCGTCGAGGCCGTCGAGCCATCCCTCCCGGCGCAGCACGACGTGCAGCGAGTAGAGCGAGAGCGTCATCGCGCCGGCACCGAACACGACCGCGAGCGGCCGGGGTGCCAGCCGCGCGAGGAGCAGCGCCGCGCCGATCACGGCGGCGGCACAGCCGCCGGTGTGCAGCAGGTCGAGGGGCGTGCCCGAGTGCGGGCTCACGACGGCGAGCCACCAGACGCTGTCGGTCGGCGTCACCCCGAGGAACCCCCACGCGAGCGTCTGCTCCAGCCCGCCGCGATTCATCAGCGGCGGCAGGGTCTCGGCCAGCTCGTCGCGGACGCCGGGCCGGTCGAGCAGCACCTGCGCGACGGCGTACGACGCGGCGGCGAGGGCCGCCCCGAGGCCGAGCAGCCGGACGGCCATGTCGCGACGGTCGAGCGCGGTCCGGCCGATCGCGAGACCGAGCAGGAGGTAGGCCAGCCAGCTGAAGGCCGGGTAGACGCCGGTGAAGAGCAGCTGGTTGGCGAGCAGGAGCGGGTGCTCCAGGTCCTCCAGGACCGGGCTGGTGTTGAGCCGCGGAGGCAGTTGCGGCCGCAGCCAGAACGACACGACCGGAGCGACCACGGCCCAGGCCCCGGCCAGCAGCAGCAACGTCCGGGTGCGCATCCCGAGGAAGGGGAGGCCGAGCAGGAACAGCACGCCGTAGTAGGTCAGGATGATCGCGATCGACGTGCCCAGCTGGCCGAGGAGCAGGCCCCAGGCCGCGATCAGGCCGGCCCGCACCGCCAGGCCCCGGGAGGCGGCCCGGCGCGCCGTCCCGGTCAGCGGCTCCCGCCCTCCGCTGAGCAGCGCCATCGACACGCCCGCCAGCACCGCGAACAGCGCCGACGCCCGGCCGCCGGCCACTGCCTGCACGACGGTGATGCCCTCACCGTCGAGTCGCAGCGGGCGCAGCGTATGCGTCGCCACCATGCCCATCAGCGCGCACCAGCGGGCGATGTCGACGCCGACGATCCGCCCCGACGCCCAGGCGCGGCGGTCCCGCCGGGCCAGGTCGGGAGCGCGGGAGACCACGCCCCATCGTGGCAGGCGCGCGGTGAGGCCCCACTGCGCGACCGCGACAAAACCCGTGGCCGGGCGGCCGCGTCGCGGCGTACGGTACGCCCGCTCGGGCACCATGGAGCCTGACGCGGAGCCGGAGAGGGGGTGTCAGCGCCATGACTGCTGTCGCGCTGCTGAACGCCTCCTACGAGCCGCTGGGCACGGTGACCTTCCAGCACGCCGTGCGGATGCTGTTCCGTGAGGTGGCCACCGTCGAGGAGGCCCACGACGACAAGATGATCGGCCCGCACCCGTGGCCGCGGGTGATCCGGCTGGTGCGCTACGTCGCCGCGACCTGGCTCTACCGCGCGGCGCCGTACTCCCGGCGCGGCGTCCTGGTCCGCGACCGGCACCGCTGCGCCTACTGCACCGGCCGGGCCACGACGATCGACCACGTGCTGCCGCGCAGCCGCGGCGGCACCTGGACCTGGCTCAACACCGTGGCGGCGTGCGAGCGGTGCAACCACCGCAAGGGCAACCGCACCCCGGCCGAGGCCGGGCTGCGTCTGCGGGCCGAGCCGTTCGTGCCGACCCGAGCGCAGCTGGTGGCGGGCCGGGCCTGACCCGGCCCGCCCGTCGGCCTATCTGCGTCGGTGGTAGCGGATGTCGCCGTTGGCGAGGCGTTCGGTGCGGTAGCCGGGGTCGTGGGCGCGGTGGTGATGGTGGGAGCACAGGAGAGGCTGTCGCACGAATGCTTGGCGGGCCCTCGATGTCGGGGCCCGGTGGGGCGGGTCGTGCGGGTCAGGCGGGAGCCGGCTGCCGCAGCTTGAGCAGG
>JAUILS010000011.1 GCA_030432975.1 Actinomycetes bacterium | reverse complement strand
ACGAGGTGCCTGCCGACGTCCTCGCGTTGGCCGAGGCCACCTTGGTGTCCCACGCCGCGGAGTTCGGGCCTCGCCAGCTGGCCCGACTGGGCCGCAAGATCCTCGACGTGGTGGCCCCGGAGATCGCCGACGCCGCCGAGGCCCGCCGCCTGGCCGCGCTGGAGGCCGAGGCCCACCGCCGCACCCGGCTCTCCCTGCGGCGGGTCGGCGACGGCACCACCCGGCTCTCCGGGCTGCTGCCCGACGCCGCCGCCACCCGGCTCGCGACCTACCTCGAAGCCTTCACCAACCCCCGCCAGCAGCCGGATGCCAGCGCGGCCGGCAGCCAGGTCGTCGAGGGCCGCGACCCGCTGGCCCGGCCGCCGTACCCCCGCCGGCTCGGCGAGGCGTTCTGCCAGCTCCTGGAGACCCTCGACCCCACCCGACTCCCGGTCCACGGAGGCGACGCCACGACCCTCGTGGTCACCATCCCGTTCCAGGCACTGCTCGAGGACCTCGCGGTCGCCGACCTCACCGGCGGACAGGTTCCCGGCGACGATCATCTCGGTGACCAGATCACCGCCGCCCAGGCCCGGCGGCTCGCCTGCACCGCCCAGATCATCCCCGCCGTCCTCGGCGGCGACTCCGAGATCCTCGACCTCGGCCGCAGCCGCCGCCTCTTCAGCGCGCCCCAGCGGCGCGCCCTCCGGCTCAGCGACCGCACCTGCCGCGCCGAGGGTTGCGACATCCCGGCCGCCTGGTGCGAGGCCCACCACGCCGGCCAACCCTGGTCCCGGGGCGGGCGAACCGACCTCGACGAGGGCGCCCTCCTCTGTCACCACCATCACCAGCGCGCTCACGACGCGGCCTACGCCACCGAGCGGCTCCCCAACGGCGACCTCCGCTACCACCGCCGCAGATAGGCCTCGGTCCCGCCCGCCTAGCGAGCGGCATCCGACTCGCGGCATGTCCGTGTCTGTCAGGAGCGGTCAGGCTCGCCGTCTTGGTCCAGCCATGCCCTGAACTTCTCGTACTCGCTCGGAGCCGAGCCGTACTTGTAGAGGGCTCCGGTCGATCGATCGACCACGAGGGGACACGTGCCCACCAACAGGTCTGTAAACGCCCGCGTCCTGACCCACCTTCGAGTTGCGAAGTGAACAATCCAAGCCCGTGAGTGCGATTCGATGTCCGTGACCACGACCTCGTCTTCTGGGTCGTGCGTGGTCGCGTGGGGGTGCTTTAGCCGGTTCGGCGTCAGCGCGCCGTTCCACCGGTCGAGTTCGGCCTCGGCTATGCGCCGGGCTTCATCCACGTCCACACGGCCAAGCCTAGGACAGCCCCAGATCACGCCCGCTCATCGGCAGAGTCGCGCACTCGTGAAGCTTTAGCACCGCGTCGTGCGCAGCGGGTGTGGTGACCGGAACCGGCTGTGCCGTGGCCTGGTGTCGCCGGGTGGCACCAGGCCACGGCGCAGCGCTCACGAGGGGTCCCACTCGCGCCGCAGCAGCCCGAAGACCCACGAGTCGGAGACCACTCCGTCGACCGGGCAGTCCTCGCGGAGGGTCCCCCTCCAGGACGAAGCCGAGCGAGGCACTGCGGTGCTGAGCGTCGGGGTCGGCAGCACGGCAGGGGCATCGGACACGCGCACCATCGTGCGCTGTCCGGTCCGCTCAGTCGAGGCAGAACTCGTTGCCCTCGGGGTCCTGCATCACGATGAACCCGTGGCTCATCGGCGGCGCGGGCTCGGCACGGCGCACCCGCGTCGCCCCGAGGCCGACGAGCCGCTCGCACTCGGACTCGAGTGCCGCCATCCGCTCATCGCCCTCCAGGCCGGGGGCGGCCCGCACGTCCAGGTGCACGCGGTTCTTCGCCACCTTCTCCTCGGGGACCTTCTGGAAGAACAGCCGGGGGCCCTCGCCGGATGGCGACGAGCAGGCGGAGGCATCGTTGCGCCGCTCCTCGGGCACGCCGAACGCCTCCAGCGCCGCCTCCCAGGAGTCGAAGCCCGACGGCGGCGCGTCGAGCTGGTAGCCCAGCACCTCGCACCAGAAGCGCGAGAGCGCACCGGGGTCGGCGCAGTCGAAGGTCACCTGGACCTGGCGAAGCGTCGAGGTCGTCACTTGGTGGCTTCGATCATTTGGCGCAGCTCCTTCTTGAGCTCGGAGATCTCGTCACGGAGCCGGGCGGCGACCTCGAACTGCAGCTCGGCGGCGGCGGTCTTCATCTGGTCGGTGAGCTGCTGGATCAGCTCGGCGAGGTCGCTGCTGGGCAGGCCGGCGAGGTCAGGGGCGCGGCCGTCCTCCTTGAGCTTGGAGAGCCCGGGGACGGGCGACTTCTTGGACTTCGGGTCGAGGTGCTGCCAGGTGGCGAGGAGCTCCTCGGTGTTCTCGTCCTCGCGAGCCAGCATCTCGGTGATGTCGGCGATCTTCTTGCGCAGCGGGGTCGGGTCGATGCCGTGCTCGGTGTTGTAGGCGACCTGCTTGGCGCGGCGGCGGTTGGTCTCGTCGATCGCCTGCTCCATGGAAGGGGTGATCGTGTCGGCATACATGTGGACCTGGCCGGAGACGTTGCGAGCGGCGCGGCCGATCGTCTGGATCAGCGACTTGCCGGAGCGCAGGAAGCCCTCCTTGTCGGCGTCGAGGATCGACACCAGCGACACTTCGGGCAGGTCGAGGCCCTCGCGGAGCAGGTTGATGCCGACGAGGACGTCGTACTCCCCCAGTCGGAGGTCGCGGAGCAGCTCGATCCGCTTGAGGGTGTCGACCTCGGAGTGGAGGTAGCGGGTACGGACGCCGGCGTCGAGGAGGTAGTCGGTGAGGTCCTCGGACATCTTCTTGGTCAGCGTCGTGACCAGGACCCGCTCGCCCTTGTCGGTGCGGACGCCGATCTCGTGGATCAGGTCGTCGATCTGGCCCTTGGTGGGCTTGACGATCACCTCGGGGTCGACCAGTCCGGTCGGGCGGATGATCTGCTCGACGGCGTGGTCGACGCCGCCGACCTTGTCGAGCTCGTAGTCGCCCGGAGTGGCGGAGAGGTAGATCGTCTGGCCGATCCGGTCGAGGAACTCCTCGAACTTCAGCGGCCGGTTGTCCATCGCGCTCGGGAGCCGGAAGCCGTGGTCGACGAGGTTGCGCTTGCGGGACATGTCGCCTTCGTACATCCCACCGACCTGCGGCACGGTGACGTGCGACTCGTCGACCACCAGCACGAAGTCCTCGGGGAAGTAGTCGAGCAGGCAGTTGGGGGCGCTGCCGGGCAGCCGTCCGTCGATGTGCATGGAGTAGTTCTCGATGCCGGAGCAGGAGCCCACTTGGCGCATCATCTCGACGTCGTAGGTCGTGCGCATCCGCAGCCGCTGCGCCTCCAGCAGCTTGCCCTGCCGCTCGAAGGTGGAGAGCCGCTCGGCGAGCTCCTCCTCGATGCCCTTGATCGCCCGCTCCATCCGCTCCGGGCCGGCGACGTAGTGGGAGGCCGGGAAGACGTAGAGCTCGTCGTCCTCGGTGAGCACCTCGCCGGTGACCGGGTGGAGCGTCATCAGCCGCTCGATCTCGTCGCCGAAGAACTCCACCCGGACGGCGAGCTCCTCGTAGACCGGGAAGATCTCCAGGGTGTCGCCGCGGACCCGGAAGGTGCCGCGGGTGAAGGTCATGTCGTTGCGGGTGTATTGGATGTCGACGAGCCGCCGCAGCACCGAGTCGCGGTCGTGCTCCTCCCCCACCCGCAGCCGGACCATGCGGTCGACGTATTCCTGCGGGGTGCCGAGGCCGTAGATGCAGGAGACGGTGGACACGACGATCACGTCGCGGCGGGTGAGCAGCGAGTTGGTCGCCGAGTGGCGCAGCCGCTCGACCTCCTCGTTGATCGAGGAGTCCTTCTCGATGTAGGTGTCGGTCTGCGGGACGTAGGCCTCGGGCTGGTAGTAGTCGTAGTAGGAGACGAAGTACTCCACCGCGTTGTCGGGGAACAGCTGGCGCAGCTCGTTGGCGAACTGCGCGGCCAGGGTCTTGTTGGGCTGGAGGACCAGGATGGGGCGCTGCAGCTGCTCGGCCACCCAGGCCACGGTCGCGGTCTTGCCGGTGCCGGTGGCGCCGAGCAGGACGACGTCCTTCTCCCCGCCCTGGATCCGCTCGGAGATCTCCGCGATCGCGGTCGGCTGGTCGCCGGAGGGCTGGAAGTCCGAGACGACCCGGAACGGCGCCACCCGGCGCTCGAGGTCGGTCACTGGTCGCATGGCGACGAGCCTACGGGGCCCCGCCGACAGTCCTCCGCGGCCGGGAACCGACACCGGACGTACGCCGTCCCATCAGGGCCACGACCGACCGGAGGACCCATGCGACCGACCCGCCCCCTGACCACCATCGGCGTCCTCGTCGCCGGCGCCGCGGTGGCGCTGCTGCTCACCGGCTGCGGCGACACCACGCCGGGCAGCGGCGTCGACCCGGCCACCTTCGACGGCGACTGGCAGCTCACGAGCGGCAGCGTCGACGGCACCGACCTGGACCTCGCGGCGGGCGACGTGACGCTGACGGTCGACGGGGAGCAGTGGGGCGGCACCTCCGCGTGCAACCAGTACTTCGCGACCGCGACCCTGGACGGCGACCAGGTCACCGTCGGCGGGGTGGGCAGCACGGAGATGGCCTGCGACGAGCCGCGGATGGCGTTGGAGGCGGCCTACCTCGCGGGGCTCCAGCGCGTCACCACGGCCGCCACCGACGGCGACACCCTCACGCTCTCGTCGGGCGACGGCGTCGTCCTGGAGTTCGGGCCGGTGGCCCCGACGCCGACGGCCGACCTGGTCGGCACCACGTGGACGCTCACCACGCTTCTCGACGGTGACTCGGCGTCCTCGACCGTCGGCGAGCCCGCGACCCTCACCCTGGCCGACGACGGCACCGTCACCGGGTCCACCGGCTGCCGCACCTTCCGCGGCCGCTGGGAGCAGGACGGCGACGCGCTCAGCATCGGTCCGCTCGCCACGCCGAAGATCGGCTGCAGCCCGGAGACCCGGAGCCAGGACACCCACGTGCTCGCGGTGCTGGACGGCGAGGTGGCCGCGACCATCGACGGGCAGTCCCTCACCCTCGAGCGCGACGGGCGGGGGCTCGGCTACTCGGCGGGGTGACAGCGGCCGCGTCGGGCGGCTCCCGACGGGCCTATCGCGCCGGCAGGTGGGTCCGTGGCGCCATCCGCGGCCCCCGACGCGGGCGCCGGGCACCCACGGCCAGCATCAGCATCGCCGCGCGGCCCCGATGCGGGCGGTAGGGCTCCAGCACCTCGGCCAGCCGCTCGTCGTCGATGTCGTGGCCGAACAGCGCCCAGCCGACCTGCTTGGCGAGGTGGTAGTCGCCGAAGGACACCGCGTCGGGGTCGCCGAGCGCCCGCTGGCGCACCTCGGCACTCGTCCACACCCCGATCCCGGGCAGCGACCGGAGGCGCCGGTCGGCCTCGTCGCCGTCGACCCAGACCAGCCGCTCCAGCGACCCGGCGACGCCGGCGGCGTGCACGATCGGCCGCGACCGGGCGCCGTCGACATGCATCTTGAGCCACTCCCACGAGGGGACCCGCCGCACCGTCTCGGGCGCCGGCTGCACCCAGAGCCGACGCTGCTCCCCCGGACCGGGCGCCCGCTCCCCGAACCGGTGCACCAGGCGCCGGAACCCGGCGAAGGCCTCCTTGCCGGTGACCTTCTGCTCGATCACCGCGGGCACCAGCGCCTCCATCACCCGGTCGGTGCGTCCGATCCGCAGGTGCGGGTAGCGCTCCCACGCGGCGGCGACGATGTCGTGGTGAGCCGTGAAGCCGCTCGGGTCGTCGGCGTCACCCAGCAGCGCGGGCAGGCCCTCCAGCGCCCAGCCCGCGCCGGCGCCCCATGCCTCTGCATGGACCTCGCCGAGCGCCGGCTCGCCGCGCACCCGCAGCGTGGCCGTGCCCTCGGGGGTGCGGATGCCCAGCCAGTGGTCCTCGCCGTCGAGGTGGTACGTCGGGTCGCCGGCACCGCGCCGGAGCGGGCCGAGCAGCCGCCCCACCGGGCAGGGCCGCCCGGGCCGCCACACGCGCGTGGCGCCGCGGTCGTCCCGACCAGCCCCGGAGGGCGCCACCGTCATGTCCGGGACGGTAGCCCACCGCACCGACCTCCGCGGCCGAGCACATCCCGCGACTACCCCTCCGGAGGCCCGTCCAAACCCTTCATCGGGTGAAGAAAATAGTTGTCCAGACCAGGGGCCGGTATTTGCCCCCGAGTGACCTGCACCACGGCCCGGAGGTGTCACCATTCCCACATGACCTTGCGATACGTGGACGTGGACGTCTTCGCCACGGAGCTGCCGCGGCAGCGCATCCCCGCCGACGAGATCCTCGACGGCTTCCCGACCGCGGGCTCGCGCAGCATCGCCCAGGTCGCCGGCGCCGAGGTGGGCATCCACGAGATGTCCCCCGGGATGGCGCGTGACATCGAGTGCGACGAGGTGTTCGTCGTGATCGGCGGACGTGGCTCGATCGAGTTCGAGGACGGCGAGGTGCTGCCGCTCTCGGCCGGCACCGTGGTCCGCCTCCACAAGGGCGACCGCACGATCTGGCACATCTCGGAGACGCTGCGGAAGTTCTACGTCGCCGGCTGAGCCGACGACGTACCCAGTCTGCTCGCGACGGGCGGCGGCGGTCCGGTCCACTAGGTTGACTGGTGTGACCGACCCCGCCGCCCGTTCGACGTCTCCTGCCGACAAGCCGGCCAGCCGCGACCTCGAGGCCGGGATCCAGCGCGACTTCAGCCGCGACATGTCCTACGGCGACTACCTCCGGCTCGACCTGCTGCTCGCGGCGCAGCAGCCGCTGAGCGACCCGCCGCAGCACGACGAGCTCCTCTTCATCGTCCAGCACCAGACCTCCGAGCTGTGGCTCAAGCTGATGGTCCACGAGCTCCGCTCGGCCCGCTCACTGATCGCGGAGGACCGGCTCGCCGAGGCGCTCAAACGGCTGGCCCGGGTCAAGCACGTGCAGCACACCCTCACCGACCAGTGGGCGGTGCTGGCGACCCTCACGCCCAGCGAGTACGCCCTGATCCGGCCCTTCCTCGCGACCTCCTCGGGCTTCCAGTCCGCGCAGTACCGCGAGGTGGAGTTCCTGCTCGGCAACAAGAACGCCGACATGGTCAAGGTCTTCGGTCACGACCCCGCGGCCCGGCAGGAGCTGGAGACCCTGCTCCACGAGCGCAGCCTCTACGACGAGTTCCTGGCCTTCCTCGCCCGCAGCGGGTACGCCGTCCCGGCCGCGCTGCTCGACCGCGACTGGTCGCAGCCCTACCGGCTCAACCTCGCGCTCGTCGACACCATCGCGCAGGTCTATGCCGACCCGACGCAGCACTGGGGCGTCTACGAGACCTGCGAGGAGCTCGTCGACGTCGAGGACAACTTCCAGCAGTGGCGCTTCCGGCACCTCCAGGTGGTGCAGCGCACCATCGGCCACCGCACCGGCACCGGCGGGTCGAGCGGCGTCGACTTCCTGCGGCGCGCGCTGGACCTGACGTTCTTCCCCGAGCTGTTCGAGGTGCGGACCCGGATCGGCGGCTGACGCCGACCCGGGCCCTCCTCCCGCTTCGTCCGCAGGGACCTAGCTGCTCATCGCGAAGGTCGAGCGGGTGATGGTGTCCTCCCGCCCGCGGAAGCCCTCGTAGAGGTCGTAGGTGTCCTGCTGGAAGTCGACGTCGCGGTCGTCGGCCGTGCCGCCGATCTTGTCGGGACCGACGCCGAAGAGCCGGCCGAAGCCGAGGCCGCCGGCATCCATCAGGTTGGAGCGTCCGTTGGAGTTGTCGGTGTGCCAGTTGCCGATCACGTGGCCGATCTCGTGGCTGGTGACGTTGCCGACCCCCTGCGCCACGAACGCGACCCGGTCGCTCTCGTCGGTGAGGTAGTAGTTCAGCGACGCCTTGCCCCAGCCGTCGGGGCTCCCGCTCAGCACGTCGAGCAGCACCAGCGCCTTCTCGGTGCGCTCGAAGTTGCCCGGGTCGATCGACTGGGCGATGCCGATGGTCGGCACGCCGCTCTCGCCGATCGAGCCGCCGACGATGACGGTGGTCACGCCCGGCTCCCCGCTGATGTCGGGGCCGTCCAGGCTGGTGGTGACCTCGACGTCGACGGTGCCGCTCAGGCCGTTGGCGGCGAGGTCGGCCTGCACGTTCTCGATCACGTTGGCCTTGATGCCGGCCACCACCGCCGCCTCGTCGCTGGCGCCGAGACCCCACCGCGGCAGGTACTTCGCCAGCGGTGAGAGCTCCACGACGCCGCGGCCGCCCCAGATGCCGGTGTTGATCCGGGCGCCGTCGGTGTCGAGGAAGATCCGCTGCGGGGTCGCCGCACCCTCGCCGCCGTGGCGGTAGACCTCCAGGCGGCCGACGTACGACCCGTCGCCGCCGCTGACCTGCACGTAGTAGCGGCCGTCCTCGCGGACGACGTAGTCGCTCAGCCCGCGCCCTCGCGCACCCGGCAGCGGGCTGGCCATCGGGTAGATGAAGCTCGCGTCCTGGTTGGAGGCGTGGGACTCGGTGCCGTCGGGCCCGATCACGTCGACCCAGCCCTTGACGTCGAGCGAGGCCGACAGCACGTCGCCGGCGGAGAGGTCGACCGCATAGGTGTCGGGGTCGCCCTCGGGGGCCGCGGCCTTGAGCAGGTAGTCACCGGTGGTGGGCCCGCGACCGCCGATCCACCAGCCGAAGGCGACGAGGTAGTAGGTGCCGCTGTCGAACACCGAGGTGTCGAGGGTCGCGGTGTTGCGGAACTGGTTGAAGGTGTCGCCGATGATGTTGAAGTCGGTGTCGACCAGCGCCAGGACCGGCTTCAGCCGACCCGTTCTGCGAGCCATGGACGCCGTGACCCGCTCGCCCTTGCTCAGGTTCAGGCGGTACCAGTCGTAGTCGTCCTTGGCGCGGTTGCCCCTGCCGGGGGCGTCGCCGCGGTAGCCGGGCACCTTCACCGCTTCATAGCGGTTGGAGACGCGCAGGTTGCGGGCCCTGCCGGGGCCGTCGTCGTTCTCCTTGTTGGGCTTCAGCGACCGGTAGGCCCACCCGGGGACCGAGGCCGGGTTCATCGTGCCGAGGAGGGTGGCGGCGGGCTCGTCGCCCGCACCGGTGCCGACGCCGGGCACCGGCTCCGCCGTGGCGAGGGTGTCGTTGAACCCACGCTCGCCGGGCCCCTCGTTCTCCTGGTAGGTCACGCCCGGCACCGTGGCCAGGGCACCGGAGCGTCGGTGGGCCTTGCTCGCCACCCGGGCGGCGGAGAGGCGGGACGCCTGCTGCGCCCAGGCCTGGTAGTCGGGCTTGACCCCCGGTGGGAACAGCGCCAGCGACGGGTTGGGCGAGGCGGGCGCGGCACCGGCGTACGCCGTCGCGCGGGCGCGGAGCACCCGGCGGAGGTCACGCATGGCCCGGGCCCGGGCGCTCGGCGCCTGAGCGGCGGTGGTCGCCGCCGAGACGCCCGGCGCGGCGGTGGCCGCCGGGGCGGCGCCGGCCTGCGGCGCCAGCGTCTGGGGCGCCAGCGACCCGGCGAGCACGAGCGCGCCGGTGGCGGCCCAGCCGGCCGCGCGACGGGAGGCCATCGTCGGGCCTCGTCGGGATCTGGAGTCGGCTTCGTTGGTGGACATGCAGCGCTTCCTTCCTGGTCGGGCCACTGCATGACGATCGACATGCGGCTCCGTGTGGAGCCATCCCCCGTAGCAGTGATCGCCTCGGACTTTACTCAGGAATCCGGCTGGCGGAACCCCCCTGGCGGGCCGGGCTATGGTCGAAGGACGTCACCGCGGCGGACCGCCGACCGAGACCGTCCTCCGCGACCCTCGAGACCGCCCGGGAGGACTCATGCGACACCCGCACCCTCTGTCCAGCCGCCGCACGCCCCGCCGCTCACCCCACCGCCGTTCGCTCAGGCGCGTCGCCGCCGCGCTGCTGGCGGCGGCCTTCGTGCCGCTGGTGGTGACGGCGCCGGCCACGGCCGCGCCACCGGCCGCCGACCGCTCGATCGAGCTGCCCGGGGCCGGCGGGGCGGAGGGGATCGCCGCCGGTCGAGGCAGCACGTTCTTCGCCGGCGACCTGGCCACGGGCGACATCTTCCGCGGCGACGTCCGCCGCGGGACCGCTGCGCTGTTCATCGACGCCCCGGACGGCCGCGCAGCGGTCGGGATGAAGGTCGACCGCCGCACGGGCTATCTCTTCGTCGCCGGCGGGGCCACCGGCCAGGCGTACGTCTACGACACCCGCAGCGGCGACGAGGTCGCGGCAATCGACCTGGCACCCGGGTTCATCAACGACGTGACCATCACCCGGCAGGGTGCGTGGTTCACCAACTCCGCCGCCGGCGAGCTCTACCTCGTGCCGATCACCTGCCGCGGCAAGCTCGGCGACGTCCGCGTGCTGCCGCTGACCGGACCGGCGGGCGAGACCCCCGGCGGCTTCAACCTCAACGGCATCGCCTCGGCGCAGGGCGGCCGCACGCTCCTGGTGGCCCACTCCGCCGACGCCACGGTCTACACGGTCGACCCGCGCACCGGCGCCAGCGCGCCCACCGGGCTCGACCTCCCCAACGTCGACGGCATCCTGGTGCAGGGCAAGCGGCTCTGGGCGGTGCAGAACCAGCTCAACCAGGTCAGCGTCGTCAAGCTCGACGGCGACCTCGCCGGCGGCCGACTGCTCCGCGTGGTGACCAGCCCGCTGTTCGAGGTGCCGACGACGGTCGCCCGCTTCGGCAACCGGCTGGCGCTGCCCAACGCGAAGTTCGGGGTCCCCGACGTGACGTCGTACGACGTGGTGGTGGTGCGCGACCGCGGCTGACCACCCGGTGTCGGCCCGGGGTGGCACCATGACCGGCATGCTGCTCGCCGACGTGGTCGCCACCTCCGCCACGGTGGCCGCGACCCGGTCCCGCAAGGCCAAGGTCGCGGCGCTGGCGGAGGCCCTGGCGCGCGCCGAGCCGGCCGAGCGCGAGGTCGTGACGTCCTACCTCGGCGGGGCGCTGCTGCAGCGGCGCACCGGCGTCGGGTGGCGGGGCGTTCGCGTCGACGCGGAGCCGGCGGCCGAGCCCGGCCTCACCCCGCTCGAGGTGGATGCCGCGTTCGACCGGCTCGCCGCGCTCGCGGGGCCGGGCTCGCAGGCGGCCCGTGCCCAGGAGCTGGCCGGGCTGTTCGGCAGGGCGACCGCGGCCGAGCAGCAGTGGCTGCGCGGGGTGGTCACCGGCTCGGTGCGGCAGGGCGCGCTCGACTCGCTGGTGCAGGAGGCGGTCGCCGCCGCCGCCGAGGTGCCGTTGGCGACGGTCCGCCGCGCCGCGATGCTGGCCGGGGGCACGGTGCCGGTCGTCGGCGCCGCCTTCGAGGGCGGGGCGACCGCGCTCGAGGCGGTCGGCCTCGAGGTCGGCCGGCCGGTGCTGCCGATGCTGGCCTCCAGTGCGGCCGACGTGGCCGCCGCGGTCGCGAAGGCCACCGGCAAGGGCGCCGCCACGGACACCCGTGTCGTGGTCGACCGCAAGCTCGACGGCATCCGGCTCCAGGTGCACCGCCGCGGCGACGAGGTGGTCGTGGCGACGCGGAGTCTCGACGACATCACCGACCGGCTGCCCGAGGTGGTCGACGTGGTGCGCTCGCTGGCGGCCCGCGAGGTGGTGCTCGACGGCGAGGGCCTCGCGCTCGACGAGGAGGGGCGGCCCCGGCCGTTCCAGGAGACCGCGTCGCGCACCGCCCAGTCCGCGGGCGTCGCCGTGACGCCGTACTTCTTCGACGTGCTGCACCTCGACGGCCGCGACCTCCTCGACGCACCGCTGTCGGAGCGGCTGGCGGTGCTCGACGCCCTCGTCCCCGAGGAGCACCGGGTGCCGCGGGTCGTCACCGACGACGTCGCCGCGGCCGAGGCGTTCGCCGCCACCGCGCTCGCCGACGGCCACGAGGGGGTCGTGGTCAAGAGCCTGGCGGCGGGCTACGACGCCGGCCGCCGCGGCGCGGCCTGGGTCAAGGTCAAGCCCGTCCACACGCTCGACCTGGTCGTGCTCGCCGTCGAGTGGGGCTCCGGTCGGCGCGAGGGGTGGCTGTCCAACATCCACCTGGGCGCCCGCGACGCCGACACCGGCGAGCTGGTGATGCTCGGCAAGACGTTCAAGGGGATGACCGACGAGATGCTCGCCTGGCAGACCGAGCGGTTCACCGAGCTGGCGGTCGACCCGGCGACGATGCGCGACGGCTACGTCGTGCCGCTCCGGCCCGAGCAGGTCGTCGAGATCGCCTTCGACGGCGTCCAGCGCTCCTCGCGCTATCCCGGCGGGATGGCGCTGCGGTTCGCGCGCGTGGTGCGCTACCGCGACGACAAGGGCGTGGGCGACATCGACACCGTCCAGTCGATCCGCGCGACCTTCGCGCGCTGAGCCTCGGGTCGGGCGGTTCCCGGCGCGGAGCCGCGCTCAGGAGCGCGGCTGCACGTGCGCGGTCCAGCCGGCGCCGTCCCAGTAGCGCAGCTGCTCCGGCGACTGCGGGTCCGGATACCACCCCGCCGGGGTCTGCTGCACCGGCTGCGACGGCTGGTCGGGGTACGTCGTCGTGGCCGGCTGGCCGCTGCCGGGATATCCGGCGTCGGGATAGCCGCCGCCGGAGCCCCTGCCCGGGTAGCCACCGCCGTACGCCGGGGCCGCGGGGCGGCGGCGTACGAACGAGGCGATCAGCAGCCCGAGCCCGACCAGCAGCACCAGGCCGCTGACCAGCGTGCCGACGAGCCAGCCGCCGGCCTGGCTGAGGCCGGACACCACCGACGGCCCGACGACCACGGTGTTCGGAGCGCCGGTGATGGTGACGCGGTACTGCCCGTCGGTCGGGACGTCGAAGGCGGCCACGGCGACGTAGTGGCCGCCGTCGGCCAGGTCGAGCTCCTCGTCGACCGTCACCCGACGGACCTCGACCGCCCCCGCCGGACCGATCACCTCCACGTTGCCGTGGCCCAGGTTGGGGCCGCGGTAGTTGCCGGCGCGCCCCTCGACCCGGACGTAGACGCGGTGCCCGCCCGCGTCCAGGGAGAGGAACTCGTCGAGGGGGGTGGAGCGCGACTCGGTCTGCAGCAGCCGGGCCGCCGGCGTGGCGACCTCCACGACCAGCTTGACCGCGCAGAAGGCGCCCACGACGAGCGACAGCACGGTGAGGACGAGGCCGCTGATCCGCAGCGGCCCCCAGCCGCTGCGCTGCGGGGTGGCCACGGGGTAGGGACTGCTCACGGGATCACCTCGGTCGGCGGGCCGCTCAGCGCTTGCGCCCGAAGCGGATGTCGGTCACCTCGCGCGAGGTGGTGGTGGGGGCGGGAGCCTTGCGCTGGCTGAAGACCGCGGTGAGCGGGTCCCAGACACCCAGGTCGCTCTTGCCGTTGCCGTCCCAGTCACCGACCACCGGCAGGTCGCCGGGGTCGCCGAACGGCACCTGCGCCGTCCACACCAGGCCGTCGGCGTCGACCAGCCGCAGCGTGAACGTCGAGGTCGCCTGGTCGTAGACGCCGAGGTCGGTGCGCCCGTCGCCGTCCCAGTCGCCGGTCACGGGCAGGTCGCCCGGGTCGCCCAGCGGCACGACCTTGACGGTCCCGTCGGCGGCACGCAGCCGGAACGCCGCCTTGGCGGCACGGCGGACGCCGACCTCCCAGGTGCCGTCGCCGTCCCAGTCCCCGGCCACCGGCTTGTCCTTGCGGCTGCCGAAGACGATGGTCTGCTCCTCGCCGGCGGCCAGCAGCCGGAAGGTCCTCTTGGCAGCGGTGAAGACGCCGACATTGGCGCGACCGTTGCCGTCCCAGTCGCCCAGGACCGGGTCGTCGGTGGCGCTGCCGTACTTGATCACCTTCGCGGGCTTCTTGGTCCGCCGGACGAGGAACTTCGCCGTGGGCGCGCGCCGGAAGAGCACCAGCTCGGTGTTCTTCTTGCCGAGCAGGTCGGCCGACAACGGGAGGTCGACGCAGTTGCGCGACTCGAGGGTCGAGCCGAACGCGAACTTCACCCCGTGGAAGTACGGCGTCATCACGCCGCCGCTGTAGCGCTGTTCGTAGTGCAGGTGGGGCCCGGTGGAGTTGCCGGTCGTGCCGACGGCGCCGAGCAGCTGGCCCTGGTCGACCCGCTGGCCGACCTTGACGTTGACCGCGGAGAGGTGGGCGTAGAGCGTGCTCTCGTTGCTGCCGTGGTCGACCACGACCCACTTGCCGTAGCCGCCGGTGACGCTGCTGTAGGCCGTGGTCACCACGCCGGGCGCGGACGCCACGACCGGGTCGCCGTCGTCGCCGGGGCGGTTCCAGTCGATCGACAGCGCGCTCGGGCTGTGGCTGGAGCGCGTGGTGCCGGTCCACTCCTGACCACAGGGGAACGGCATCTCGAAGCCGGTCACCGCCACCCGGGCCGCGGCGCGAGCGGCGACCTCCGGGTCCACCGGCCGCCCGTGCGGCAGGCTGTCGTCCTCGCCGTCGGGCTGCGGCTGGGCCCCGCGGGCCGCCTGCTCGTCGGCAGCAGCGCTGGGCTCGGCGGCACCGGAGCCGTCGGCGGCGCCGGCCGGCGTGAGGGTCAGCCCGAGGCTGAACGTCGCGGCCAGGGACACCGGCAGCGCGAGCAGCCGGGTCGGGAGTCGGGACACGGGGGGCACCTTCCATGCAGGGAAGAAGCACCAGTCACATCAGTCACAGATGACACTGGCGCCACACAGGTGCCCCACGGTAGCCACGAATGCACCGACCTGTCATGGAGTTCGGCGCGTCGCCTTGGAACTACACCGTTGTCATGCTAGGAGCCGGCGCCCTCGGAGGTCTCCGGGCGCAGCCGGATCAGCCCCTCCTGGGCCACCGTCGCGACCAGCCGGCCGTCCTCGGTGAACACCCGCCCGATCGCCAGGCCCCGCGCGCCGGAGGCCGACGGCGACGACTGGTCGTAGAGCAGCCACTGGTCGGCTCGGAACGGCCGGTGGAACCAGATGGTGTGGTCGAGCGAGGCCGCCTGCATCCCGCGGGTGCCGAGCGTGACGTCGTGCGGCACCAGGGTGGCGCCCAGCAGCGTCATGTCGCTGGCGTAGGTGAACGCCGCCACGTGCTGCTGCGGGTCGTCGTCGAGGTCGCCGTTGACTCTGATCCACAGCTGCGAGCGGGCCGGGTGGTCGGGGTCCTCGGCCAGCCCGCGCCGCGAGTTGCCGAGGTAGCGGATGTCCAGCGCCGCCCACTCTCGGGCCAGCGCGTCGGCGTCGACCCCACCGCGGGCGCGCATCAGGTCCAGGAACCGCACCGCGTCGTCGGGTCCGGCGACGTCGGGCATCCGGTCCTGGTGCTCGAAGCCCTCCTCGGCCCGCTGGAAGTTGACCGTCTGGTAGTAGATCGGCCGCCCGTGCTGGCGGGCCACCACGCGACGGGTGCCGAAGGAGCGCCCGTCGCGGAGCCGCTCGACGTCGTAGATGATCGGCACGGCGGTGTCGCCGGGCCGCAGGAAGTAGGAGTGCAGGGAGTGCACGGCGTAGTCGCGGTCGATGGTGCGCATCGCGGCGATCAGCGCCTGCGCGGCCACCTGGCCGCCGAAGACCCGCTGCCGGTCGGTCTGCGGCTGCTGGCCGCGGAAGAGGTCGAGGTCGAGGCTCTCCACGTCGAGGAGGGCGACCAGCTCGGCCGCCGACGCCGGCACCTCAGCCCTCCCGCCGCGGGTCGCTGTCGGGCCAGCCGTCCGGCCGTCCCTCGGGACTGCCGTCGCCCCGACCCTCGGGTCCGTCGAGCCCGGCCAGGAACTGCTCGAACTCGCGGCCCAGCTCCTCGCCGGTCGGCAGCGGCTGGTCGTCGGCGAGCAGGCTGGAGCCGGTGTCCTCGGCCTCCTGGAACGCGTCGTACTGCTGCTCCAGGCCGGCGACCACCTGGGCGACCTCCTCGTTGTCGGCGAGGTACTGCGCGATCTCGGCCTCGCGCACCTCCGCCGCCGTGCGCAGCAGGCTCAGGTCGACGGTGAGCCGGCCGCCGATCTCGACGTTCTCGAGCAGCGCCGCGGCCGCCTGCGGGTAGTCGAGCTGGGCGAGGTAGTGCGGCACGTGGGCGACGTAGCCGAGGGCGGGGTGTCCCCACTCCCCCAGCCGCAGCTCCAGCAGCGCCTGGGCACTGCTCGGGATCCGCAGCTCCCCGCGCCACGGGCTCTCGGCGGTGAGCAGGTCGGGGTCGTTGGCGTGCGGCGTGATGGCGATCGGCCGGGTGTGCGGCACCGCCATCGGCACCGACCCGAGGCCGACCACGCGGGTCACGCCCAGCTGCTCGACCACCTCGCGCACCGCAGCGCAGAACGCCTCCCACCGGTTGTCCGGCTCGGGGCCGCGCATCAGGAGGTACGGCGCGCCGGCGCTGTCGTGGAGCAGCCGGACCACGAGCCGCGGGGCGTCGTAGTCGTCGTAGTGGTCGCGGACGAAGGACATCGCCGGCCGTCGGGCGCGGTAGTCGTGGAACTGGTCGACGTCGAACGTGGCGACCACCTTGCCGCCGCTGGCCTCCCCGGACAGCGACTCGAGGTGGCTCGCGGCCAGCGCGCCGGCCGCGCCGGCGTCGAGGAAGCCGTCGAGGCTGAGCACCATCGTCAGCTCGGTCACGCCGGCGAGCTCGGACACCTCGTCGACGATGTGGACCAGACGCTGGCTCACGCGTTCTCCTCTCCGGACGGCCGGGCGAGGTGCGCCGGCACGATGCCTCCACCGGCCCAGCCACGGCACGGTCCACGATATTCCGGTCGTGACCCGCCCCACACCGGGGTGGGGTGCGCTCCGTTGTTACCGGAGGGTAACCTGATCGGCACCCCGCCCGGCCGCGGCCACTGCGCCGTGCCGTCGCGGACTCCCCCACCCGCGAAGGAGAGACGGTGTCCCGAGAGCTCCGAGAGGTCGTCTTCGTCGACGGCGTCCGCACCCCGTTCGGCAAGGCCAAGGGCCAGTACGCCGAGACCCGGGCCGACGACCTCGTCATCAAGTGCATCCGCGACCTGCTGCGTCGCAACCCCACGCTCCCGCCCGAGCGCATCGACGACGTCGCCATCGCCGCGACCACCCAGATCGGCGACCAGGGCCTGACCATCGGCCGCACGGCCGCGCTGCTCTCCGGGCTGCCGCAGAGCGTGCCCGGCTTCGCCATCGACCGGATGTGCGCCGGCGCGATGACCGCGGTCACGACCACGGCGGGCGGCATCGCCTTCGGCGCCTACGACCTCGTCATCGCCGGCGGCGTGGAGCACATGGGCCGGCACCCGATGGGCGAGGGCGTCGACCCCAACCCGCGCATCCTATCCGAGCGGCTGGTCGACCCCGACGCGCTGGTGATGGGCAAGACCGCGGAGAACCTCCACGACCGCTACCCCACGATCACCAAGGAGCGCGCCGACGCCTACGCCGTCCGGTCGCAGGCCAAGACCGCGGCGGCCTACGCCGAGGAGAAGATCCAGCCCGACCTGGTGCCGGTGGCGACCCGCTCGGCCGAGGAGGGCTGGGGGCTGGCCGTCGACGACGAGCCGATGCGGCCCGAGACGACGATGGAGTCGCTGGCGTCGCTCAAGACGCCGTTCCGCGCGCACGGCAAGGTGACGGCCGGCAACGCCGCCGGCATCAACGACGGCGCGACCGCCTGCGTGCTGGCCGAGGAGCAGACCGCGCGCGAGCTCGGGTTGCCGGTCAAGATGCGGCTGGTGTCCTACGCCTTCGCGGGCGTGGAGCCCGAGGTGATGGGCGCCGGCCCGATCCCGGCCACGGAGAAGGCCCTGGCCAAGGCCGGCCTGACCATCGACGACATCGAGGCGTTCGAGATCAACGAGGCGTTCGCCGTGCAGGTGCTCGCCTTCCTGGAGCACTACGGCATCGCCGACGACGACGAGCGGGTCAACCCCTACGGCGGCGCCATCGCCATGGGCCACCCGCTCGCCTCCTCCGGCGTGCGCCTGATGAACCAGCTGGCCCGGCAGTTCGAGGAGCGCCCCGAGGTGCGCTACGGCCTCACCACCATGTGCATCGGCATCGGCATGGGCGGCACCGTGATCTGGGAGAACCCGCACCACACGGGGGGCAAGCCCCCCGTGGACCCCCCGTCGGCCAACGACAAGAGCGAGGGAGCGGCCTGATGAGCACCACCCCGATCGACACCCTGCTGGAGCGGGCGGCGGCGCTGTCCTCCGACGCCGAGGTCGTCACCCAGGCCCAGCTGCGCAAGGTCACCCTCCCCGGCGGCGCCGGCGTGATGGGGCTGATCACCCTCGACAACGGCCAGGACCACACCCGGCCCAACACGTTCGGCCCCCAGGGCCTCACGGCGCTCAACGCCGCGATCGACGCCGCGCTCGGCGACGCCGAGATCGGCTCGATCGGCATCACCGGCAAGCCGTTCATCCTGGCCGCCGGCGCCGACCTGACGTCGCTCGCCGCGGGCGGGGTCGACGGCGTCCGGATGATCGCCGAGCTCGGGCACGCGGTCTTCCGCAAGCTCGGCGACGGCGGCAAGCCGTCGTTCGGGTTCGTCAACGGGCTGGCGCTCGGCGGCGGCCTCGAGGTCGCGCTGCACTGCGACTACCGCACCGTGATGGACTCCGCCGCCGCGGTCGGCCTCCCCGAGGTGATGCTCGGGCTGATCCCCGGCTGGGGCGGCGCCTACCTGGTGCCCAACCTGGTCGGCGCCGACAAGGCCGTCACGCTGATCCTCGAGAACCCGCTCAACCAGGGCAAGACGCTCACCGGCCAGGCGGCCTACGACCTCGGGCTCGCCGACGCCTGCTTCTCGGGTGCCGACTATCTCGAGCAGTCGCTGCTGTGGGCCTCCCGCGTGCTCACCGGTGAGCAGGCCGTCGACCGTCCCGAGGTCGACCGCGGCGAGGCCTGGGACGCCGCGCTGGCCCGGGCGCGCGGCATCGCCGACTCCAAGACCGGCGGCGCCTCCCCCGCGGCCTACCGCGCCATCGAGCTGATCGAGGGCGCCCGTACGGCGACCCGCGACGAGGGCTTCGCCGCCGAGGACCAGGCGCTGGCCGACATGGCCGCGACGCCCGAGCTGCTCGCCTCGCTCTACTCCTTCGACCTGGTGCAGAAGCGCGCCAAGCGGCCGGCCGGGGCGCCCGACAAGTCCCTCGCCCGCCCGGTCACCAAGGTGGGCATCGTCGGGGCGGGCCTGATGGCCAGCCAGCTGGCGCTGCTGTTCGTCCGCCGGCTCGAGGTCCCGGTCGTCCTGACCGACCTCGACCAGGAGCGCGTCGACAAGGGCGTCGGCTACGTCCACGACGAGGTCGACAAGCTGCTGCTGAAGGGCCGGGTCGGCCAGGACAAGGCCAACCGGCTCAAGGGGCTGGTCACCGGTGCCGTCGACAAGAGCGAGGTCTTCGCCGACGCCGACTTCGTGATCGAGGCGGTCTTCGAGGAGATGTCGGTCAAGAAGTCCGTCTTCGCCGACGTCGAGAAGGCCGTGTCGGCCGAGTGCGTGCTGGCGACCAACACCTCGTCGCTGTCGATCACCGAGATGGCGGCCGACCTCGAGCACCCCGAGCGGGTCGTCGGCTTCCACTTCTTCAACCCGGTCGCCGTGATGCCGCTGCTGGAGATCGTCCAGGGCGAGCAGACCGACGACGCCACGCTCGCGACCGCGTTCGCGACCGGCAAGGCGCTGAAGAAGACCACGATCCTGGTCCAGGACAGCCCGTCGTTCATCGTCAACCGGCTCCTCGGCCGCTTCATGGGCGAGGTCGGCCGGATCGTCGACGCGGGCACCCCGGTGCCGGTCGTCGACGGGTCGTTCGCCGGCGTGGCCCCGATGCCGCCCTTCTTCCTGCTCTCGCTCGTCGGGCCGGCGGTCGCGCTGCACAACAACGAGACCCTCGCCGCGGCCTTCCCCGACCGGTTCTACGTCTCTCCCGCGCTGAAGCGGCTGGTCGAGGCCGGCAAGACGTCGTACTACGCCCCCGACCTCTCCATCGACCCGGAGGTCGAGGCGCTGCAGGAGACGCCCGCCGAGCCGGTGGTGCTCACCCAGGACGAGGTGCGCTCGCGCGTGCTCGAGGCGCTGGCCGATGAGGCCCGCCGGATGCTCGACGAGGGCGTCGTCTCGGCACCCGAGGACCTCGACCTGGCGATGATCACCGGCGCCGGGTTCTCCTTCTGGAACGGCGGCCTCACCATGCTGCTCGACCGCACCGGCATCGCCGAGAAGGCCACCGGCCGGCGCTTCCACTGAGCGTCCGCGCCCGCACCGGCACCATCGCGCCCAGGCCCCCGGCCCGGCCCCTCGCGGGGCCCGGCCGGGGGCCTGTCTCACTGGGCGACACGCAGGCGGCCGGGGATTTGCCCGACGGTAACGATTCGGTTACATTCGCGGCTTGCCGAAGTGTCTAGACAACGTCGTCCGGGCGCCCCGACAGCACCACACACGCGCGGTCCAGGACTCGCCGCGCGCGGAGGACTGATGAGCAACACCACCCCCCCTGTCCACCCGTCCCGCCCCCGCCACAGAGCCCCCACCGAACCGTCCGCCCCGGCCCGCGCCACCCGCCGCGGAGCCGTGGCCGCCACCGTCGTCGCCGGCGTCGTGGCCCTGCCCCCGGCCGCCTGGGCGATCGGCGGCGGTCTCACCGCCGCGCGCACGCCCGCCCCTCAGGCCAAGGTCGCCGTCGCTCCCGGTGAGCTGGTCACCAACGGCAGCTTCGAGGACAGCCTCACCGGCTGGAAGGTCAACCGCCCGGCCACCCAGGAGCTGGCCCGCGGCAACCAGGCCGTCAGCGGCGCCTGGTCGGCCAAGCTGCGCAGCACCACCGGCGGCAACGTCGTGGTCAACGACGCCGCCCCCACTATCCCGAGCACCACGGCCGGCCTCAGCTATGAGGTCTCCGCCTACGTGCGTGCGGTCGGCGAGCCGGTCCGCGGCAAGATCAAGGTCCGCGAGGTCTCGCGCGGCTCCGCCAGCGCGACCAGCAAGCAGTCCTTCACGGCCACCGACGCCGGCTGGAGCCGGGTGACCCTGAGCTACACCTCGCAGAGCACCGGGGCCAAGGTCGACCTCAACGTCGTCGGCCGCAAGCTGGCCGCCGGCGACACCCTGCTCGTCGACGACGTGTCGATGGTCCCGACCGGCGACCCGGCCACGCCGCCGCCGTCCACCCCGGCGCCGTCCTCCCCCGCCCCGTCGAGCCCGGAGCCGACCTCGACGCCGACGTCCTCCCCGACGCGGACGCCGACGCCGACGTCCTCCCCCACCTCGTCGACGCCCACGGCCTCCCCGTCGTCCTCGGCCCCCACGTCGACGCCGACGACGGCGCCGGCGGGCGGCTGCGTGACCAACCCGATGGGCATCCCCGCCACCGGCCAGACCTACCTCGGCGCGTCCAGCGGTCACGGTGACATCCGCGACCGCGAGGGCCAGGTCGGATCGACGATGCGGGTGCACCGCACCTACTACGCCGCCGACCGCATCACTGCCGCGGTGCGGGTCGCGAAGCAGGACGTCGAGGCCGGCCGGCTCCCGTGGATCAGCTTCAAGGCCCCGCACTCCTGGGCGCAGATGTCGTCCGGAGCCGGCGACGCCTGGGCGCGCGAGCTGGCCGACGGGCTGGCCACCGTGCCGGGGCCCGTCTGGCTGGCGGTGCACCACGAGCCGGAGAAGGACGGCGACCTGGACCTCTGGGTCGGCATGCAGCGTCGGGTGGCACCGATCATCCACAGCCGCACCGACAACGTCGCCTACACGGTGATCTACAGCAGCTGGAACACCTTCTCCAACGACCAGAACACCATCGCCAGCAAGTGGCCCGGTGACCAGCACATCGACGTGACCGCGGTCGACGCCTACAACCCGTTCGGCGCAACCCGCAACGGCCGCACGAGCAGCAAGCACCTCGACATGCGGTCCTACTACGTCAAGCTGGCCGCGTGGGCCAAGGCCCACGGGACTGCCTGGGGCATCGCGGAGACGGGCATCACCCGGGCGGGCGCCCAGGACGACCCGCAGTGGCTGACCCGGGCCTACACCGACATGGTGGAGCTCGGGGGCGCGGCGCTGTCGTACTTCGACTCGTCCCGCAACTCCGTGGCCGACTGGCGGCTCACCGACGACCTCCGTCGCGACGTGTTCCGGGAGAGGCTTCCCGGTTCGGCCAGGATCTGCTGACGGCGCACGCTGCGCTGACCGGTAGACCCCGGTAGCGCCGCGGGCCGGCCGCCCCCCATCCCCCCACGGGTCGGCCCGCGGCGACACCACGAGAAACAGCCGGCGGCGGGACACCGAGGTGTCCCGCCGCCGGCTGTGTGGTGTGTGGCGGTGTGCTGCGGCGTACGCCGTGCCCTCAGCGGGGCTGCGGGCCGCCGGTCCCGGCTCGGGGAGCCGGGGCGGGCGTCGAGCCGGCGGAGCCGCCCGGGAGCTGCGCGCGCCGGTGCTCGAGCCAGGCCAGCACGGGGCCCGGGCCGAAGGCCCGACGCGTCAGCACGCGACGCGCCCGCCGTGGTGGCGCTGGTACTCGACGAGGTTGTGGGTCAGGATGGCCCGCACCTCGGCGGCGGGCTCGTCGGCCCGGTCCACCATCGCGAGCAGGTCGTTGATGGCGCTCGGGGTGTCGTAGGCGGCGAGCTCGGCCTGCAGCTTCTTGTGCTCCGCACGGGCGGCCCGGTGGGCGCGCGCCTCGGTGCGGAAGGTGGTCCACAGACCGGCCTCGCGAGCGCGGGTGGCGCGAGCGGGACGGGAGGCAAGAGGAGCGTTCATGTTCATGGCTCTATTCTGCGCTGACCTGCTGGTATACGTCCAATAACCAACATGCTGGCCTATTCATGCACTATCGTCATGTGTCATGGACTCCGAGGTGCTGAGGTGGTTCCAGCAGGTGGCCGACGGCGTCACCGTGACCGAGGTCGCCGACCTGGCCATGCTCAGCCAGCCCGCCGTCTCCCGGGCGCTGGCCCGGCTGGAGGACGAGGTCGGCACGCCGCTGCTGCAGCGCTCCGGGCGCGGGCTGCGCCTCACCCAGGCCGGCGCGGCCTTCAAGCGGCACGTCGACACCGCGATGCACGAGCTCGACGACGGGCTGGCCGCGGTCGACCAGCTGCTCGACCCCGACCAGGGCACGGTCACGGTCTCCTTCCAGCTCTCGCTCGGCACCTGGCTGGTCCCCCACGTCGTCCGACGGTTCCGGCTCGACCACCCGCACGTGCGGTTCCGGCTGCTGCAGGCGCAGGACGCCCTGGGCTCCTCCCTGGTGGCCCGCGGGCGGGTGGACATGGAGCTCACCTCGCGGCGGGCCTCCGAGACCGACGTGACCTGGCAGCCGCTGTTCAGCGAGCGGCTGTTCCTGGCGGTCCCTCCCGGGCACCGGCTGGCACAGCTCGAGGAGGTGTCGCTCGGCGAGGCCACCGGTCAGGACTTCGTGATGATGCGCCCGGAGTGGCAGCTGCGCTCCCTCTCCGACGACCTCTGCCGGGCCGCCGGGTTCACCCCGGAGGTGGTCTTCGAGAGCGACGACCTGTCCACGGTGCAGGCCTTCGTCGCGGCCGGCCTCGGCGTCGCGATCCTGCCCGCCATGGACGCCAACCCGGACGCCCCGATGCCCGGGGCGCCGTGGCTGGTCCGGCTCACCGACGAGGGGGCCGGACGCGAGATCGGGCTGGCCTGGTCACCGGCCCGACGACTGCTCCCCGCGGCCGAGCGGTTCCGCGCGTTCGTGCTCGCCCAGCACTTCCCCTCCCACTGACGCCTGCGACATCAGCGCGACGACCTCCAGCGCGATCGCCTGCGGGGTGAGGCCGATCCGCTCCAGGATCGCGTCGCGCTTGGCGTGGTCGAGGAACTGCTGCGGGATGCCGTGCAGCCGCACCGGGGTGGTCACCCCGGCCTCGGTGAGCGTCTGGAGCAGCACCGCGCCGCAGCCGCCGACCACGCCGTTGTCCTCGATGCTGACCACCAGCCGGTGGTCGCGGGCGAGGTCGACGAGGGCGGGGTCGACCGGCTTGACCCAGCGCGGGTCGACCACGGTGACGCCGATGCCCTGGGCGACCAGGCGCTCGGCCACGCCCACGGCCGTCGTGGCCATCGAGCCGACGCCGACGACGAGGACGTCGTGCGTCCCGTTGCGGACCAGCACGTCGGCGCCGCCGGCCCTGCCGACGGCCTCCAGGTCTGCGGGCGGGGCTCCCTTGGGGAAGCGCACGACCGTCGGCGCGTCGGCCACCTCGACCGCCTCGCCGAGCAGCTCGCGGAGCCGGGCCGGGTCGCGCGGCGCGGCCAGCCGCAGGCCGGGCACCACCTGGAGGACGGACATGTCCCACATGCCGTTGTGGGAGGCGCCGTCGTCGCCGGTGACGCCGGCCCGGTCGAGGACGAAGGTGACGCCGCAGCGGTGCAGCGCGACGTCCATCAGCACCTGGTCGAACGCCCGGTTGAGGAACGTGGCGTAGACCGCGACCACCGGGTGCAAGCCGCCCATCGCCAGCCCGGCCGCCGAGGTCGCGGCGTGCTGCTCGGCGATGCCGACGTCGAAGGTGCGCTCCGGGAAGCGCTGCTGGAAGCCGTCGAGGCCGACCGGGTGCATCATCGCCGCGGTGATCGCCACGACGTCGGGCCGGCGCTCGCCGATCGCGACGATCTCGTCGGCGAAGACGTCGGTCCAGATCCGGCCCTTCGGCTTTTCCTCCCCCGACGCGAGGTCGAACGGGCCCGGCGCGTGGAACTGGTCGGCGACGTGGCGCTCCGCGGCGGCGTAGCCGAAGCCCTTGCGGGTCAGCGCATGCACGATGACCGGCCCGCCGAACCGCTTCGCCTGGGTCAGCACCTGCTCCATCGCGGCGCGGTCGTGGCCGTCGACGGGGCCGACGTACTTCAGGCCGAGGTCCTCGAAGAGGCCCTGCGGGGCGAGGGCGTCCTTCATGCCCTTCTTGACCGCGTGCAGCACGTCGTACGCCGCGGGCCCGACGCCCTTGACCGCGTTGAGGCGCTTCTTGACGACGTCGAGCACCTGCTCGTAGCGCGGGTTGGTGCGCAGCGAGGTCAGCGCGGTGGCCAGCCCGCCGATGGTCGGGGTGTAGGAGCGGCCGTTGTCGTTGACGACGATGACCAGGCGGCTGTCCTGGGCGATCGCGATGTTGTTGAGGGCCTCCCAGGCCATCCCTCCGGTGAGCGCCCCGTCGCCGATCACGGCGACGACGTGACGGTCCTCGTCGCGCAGGGCGTAGGCCTTGGCCATCCCGTCGGCATAGGACAGCGCGGTCGAGGCGTGGGAGTTCTCCACGATGTCGTGGTCGGACTCCCCCTGGCTGGGGTAGCCCGACAGCCCGCCCTCCTGGCGGAGCCCGTCGAAGCCGGCGGCCCGGCCGGTGAGCAGCTTGTGGACGTAGGCCTGGTGGCCGGTGTCGAAGACCACCCGGTCGTGCGGGCTGTCGAACACCCGGTGGATCGCCATGGTGAGCTCGACCACGCCGAGGTTGGGACCGAGGTGGCCGCCGGTGCGGGCGCAGGTCGCGACCATCAGGTCGCGGATCTCGCTGGCCAGCGCGGTCAGCTGGTCGTCGGTGAGGTCGCGCAGGTCGCGCGGGGTCGCGATCGACTCCAGCAGGGCCATGGTCCTCCGTCCGTCAGGCGCCGGCCGGCCGGCCGGGAGGCAACCGCTCCACTGTAGCCAGTCAGCGGTCCAGCACGGCGATCGCCGGCTCGTGCAGGGAGCCCACCCAGACCCGCCCGTCGTGCTCGCGCACGCCGGTGACCATGTGGAAGTCGGGGGTGTCGACCGCGAGGTCGTGGACCAGCGTGCCGGCGTCGTCGTAGGCCTGCACCCGCACGGTCCGCTGGGGCGCCGGCTGCAGCCGCTCGGGGATCTTCGTGACCTGCTTGCGCACCAGCAGCGGCGCGCGGTGCAGCAGCTCGACGACCGGGTCGAGGGGCGAGGCGATGGTCACCCAGATCAGCCCGTCGCTGCCGCGGGCGATGTTGTCGGGGTAGCCCGGCAGGTCCTCGCAGAGGAAGTCGATCTCGCCGGCGTGCGGACCGTCCAGCCACAGCCGACACACGCTGCGGCCGGCCGTCTCGGCGACGGCGACGTAGGACTCGTCGCCGGCCAGGGCGACGCCGTTGGCGAACGCCAGCCCCTCCAGCACCACCGAGACTCCCCCGCCGGCCTTGAGGCGGAGCAGCCGGCCGGAGCAGGTGTCCTGGACGAAGTCGTCCTTCCAGTGGTCGATGCCGAAGTGCAGGGAGGAGTCGGAGAAGTAGACGTCGCCGCCGGAGTGGATCGCGGCGTTGTTGGTGAACCGCATCGGCCGGCCGAACACCTGCTCCACGACCGCCTCGCTGCGGCCGGTGCGGGGGTCGACCCGAAGGACGCCCCGGCGCGCGTCGCAGACCAGGATCCGCCCGTCGGGGTCGATCTCGAGGCCCAGCGGGCGGCCACCCGTGTGGGCCACGCGGTCGATGCTCGCGCCGTCGTGGGCGACCCGCCAGATGCTGCCGTCCTCGGTGCCGGTGAAGACGCACCCCTCGTCGGGGCCGCTGGTGGCGACGACGACGTCCTCGGCGCCGTCCGCCGGGATCGGGATCACGCTGATCGAGGCGCTCATGGCCCCCATGGTGTCGCACCCGCGGGCGGACGGACAGGGCGGGTCGACGGCCCGGGTCACAGGCGGGGTCAGAGGCGGGGGGCGTAGCGGCGGCCGCGCAGCGCCTCCTCGACCAGCCCGACCGCACGGCGTACGCCGGCCAGGCGGGCGTCCTCGCGCTGGAACGTCTCGACCGCCGCCTCCACCTCGTCGGGCGTGGCGACCTCGCGCAGCTCGCCGCGGGCCTCGCTCAGCCCGCGCCGGCACGCGGCCTGGTTGGCCTCGACGTGCAACACCGCGAAGCGGGCCAGCACGACGACGTGGCGCCGCAGCCCCGGATAGCCGCGGTAGTCGGCCGGGCACTGGTCGAGCAGCCACGCGGCCGCGCTGTGCTCCCACCCCGGGGCGTCCGGCGGCCGCACCTCGACCGGCCAGCCGGGAGGCGCGACGGCCCGGTCGGGACGCGGGACCGGCTTCAGCCGGTCGGGCGTCTCGCGCGGCGGCGGGAGGAAGGTCATGCCCGGATCATAGGACAGATTCGAACAGGTGTTCTAGTCTCCCAGTCGTTCCCGGACCTCGGCCAGCACCTCGCCCCGCAGCCCCACCGTGTCGGCCCGCCAGTGCGCCTCGGGATAGACCAGCCGCCCGGTCATCCACGGCTCGTGGGCCGCCAGCGGCGCCACCTGGAAGGCCGCCCAGGGGATCCGGTTCGACGGCCGGTCGAAGCCGAGCTCCCGCGCGGCGACGAAGCCCCGCCTCGCGTAGTAGGCGGGGTCGCCCTCCAGGAACACCGCCGGGACGCCGCGGGCCCGGGCCGAGTCCAGCGCGGCCGCCACCAGGGCGGCGCCGACGCCCCGCCCCTGCGCGGAGGGGTGGACGCCCAGCGGGCCCAGCACGTCGACCTCCACCAGGGCGCGCTCGGCGTCGACCCAGCCCCGGCTGAGGAGCACGTGCCCGACGATCTCGGGCCCGCCGCCGCGGTCGACCTCGGCGACCAGCTCGGCGCGGACGGCCTCGGAGTCGCGCAGCGCTCGCAGCACGTCGACGATCGCCGGACCCTCGTCGTCGAAGGCGGTCAGGTGCACCGCGGCGATGGCGTCCCGGTCCTCGACGGTGGCCGCCCGGACGCTCGGCGTCATGCCTCGTGCCCCGCGAGGAACGCGTCGACCAGGCCGCCCAGCGTCTCCAGGTGGTAGCCGCCCTCCTGGACGATCACCGTGGGCCGCAGGCTGGCCGCGATGACGCCCCCGGCGGTGTGGAAGCCGTCGCGGGTGACCTGCAGCGGGCTCTCCGGGTCCTCGGCGGCCGCGTCGACGCCCAGGCTCACGACCAGGGCCGTGCAGCCGGAGCCGTGCAGCCAGGTGGTCAGCTCGATCACGGCCGCGGTCCACGCGGCGTCGCCGGTGCCCGGGGCGAGCGGCACGTTGCGCGTCCAGCCCTCCCCCGCGCCGGCGCCCCGCTCGTCGGCGTACCCGAGCACGTGCGGGAACCAGCCGGCGCCGGGGTCGACGTGGAGCGAGGCGTAGAGCACGTCCTCGCGCTCCCAGAAGATCGACTGGGTGCCGTTGCCGTGGTGGGCGTCGAGGTCGAGGACCCCCACCCGTCGGTGCCCGGCGGCCAGCAGCCCCTCCGCCGCCACGGCCGCGTTGTTGAGATAGCAGGAGCCGCCGAAGCCGCTGCGGGTGGCGTGGTGGCCCGGCGGCCGGCAGAGGGCGTACGCCGACCGGCCGGTCTCGGCGACGATCTCGACGGCGGTCAGCGCCACGTCGACGGCGGAGCGGGCCGCCTCCCAGGTGCCGTCGCCGATCACGGTCATCGTGTCGTAGCAGTAGCCCCCGGCCAGGGCGTGCGCGGCCGCGGGCCGGTGCAGCGGCATCCCCTGGGCCAGCGCATGGGTCGGGAAGAAGTAGGGCACCACCCGGTCCTGCCCGACGACGTCGGCGTAGGGACCCTCCATCCAGGTGGCGTGGGCGCGACGCAGATAGGCGAGGAAGTCCCGGTCGTGGACCCGCTCGAGCAGGGCGTCGTCGTAGGGGTGCGCCGCGAACGGCTCCCGCTCGCCCATCGCGCCGAGGATCGCGTCGACCCGGTCGGGCACCTCGCTCCCCACCGTCTGGACCCCCACCCACACCTCGTGCTTCGGCTCGTGGCGGCGCGTCACCGGCGACCACACGACCGGCGTGGAGAACGTCATGGCGCACAGCATGTCAGGGCGGTTTCGCGACGGCCGTGACCGGCCTCCGGAACCACCCGCAGCCGATGCGGCAGGATGAGCCGCATGCCGCGTGCGCGAGACCTGGGGATCGCGGTCGGGTCGCTCCCGACGGGCCCCACCAACTCCGTCCTCGATGTCGCCGGCGTGGGTCTCGGGCACGCCACCGTCTGGCGGGACGAGCCCGACCCGCCCGAGGGCCGCGGCGTCGCCCGCACCGGCGTCACCTGCCTGGTCCTCGCCGAGGACGCCTTCCACCGGCCGCTCCCGGCGGGCGGTGCCGTGCTCAACGGGGCGGGCGAGTGCACCGGCTTCATCACCGCGGCCGAGTGGGGGTCGGCCGAGACGCCGGTCTACCTCACCTCGACCCTGCAGCTGGGCCGGGTCTACGACTCCGCCTGCCGGATCGAGCTCGAGCGCACTCCGCAGGTCGCCGAGGACTTCATCATCCCGGTGGTCGCGGAGTGCGACGACTCCTTCCTCAACGACGCCCGCCGGATGCAGGTCGAGCACGCCGATGTCGTGGCCGCACACACCGCCGCCCTCGCGTCGGTCGGCTCGTCCACCCCGCCGGACGAGGGAGCGGTGGGCTCGGGCACCGGGATGTCGTGCTTCGACTTCAAGGGCGGCATCGGCACCGCCTCGCGGGTCACGCCGGAGGGCTGGACCGTCGGGGTGCTGCTGATGACGAACTTCGGGGTGCGGGCCGAGTGCGTCGTCGCCGGAGTGCCGGTCGGTCGGCTGCTGCCGCCGTCGAGCTCCGGGCCGCACGCCCCCGCCGGGTCGTGCATCGGCGTGGTGGTCACCGACGCTCCCGTCGACGGCGCCTCGTGTGCGCGGCTGGCGCGTCGGGTCGGGCTCGGCCTGGCCCGCGCCGGCTCGGTCGCCCACCACGGCAGCGGCGAGATCTTCATGGCGTTCGGCACCGGACTGCGGCTGGACCGCGACGGCCGGCCCGACGGCCCGGCGCTCGCCTCCGGCCGGGCGCTCGACCCGTTGTTCGCCGCCGTCGTCGAGGCGTCCGAGGAGGCGGTGCTCAACTCGATGTTCGCCGCGCCGACCGTGACGGGTCGCGGCGGCAACGCCAGCGAGACCCTGCACTCCCCCGAGGTGCTGGCGCTGCTCGACGGGGTGCGGTCGTGAGCGGCACCTCCGGCGGGGGTGCCGGCACCGAGCGCGAGGTCCGGCTGCCGATGGCCGACGGCGTGGAGCTCGCACTCACGCTCTATCTCCCCGACCCGGCGCTGGGGCCCCAGCCGTGCCTGCTGGAGGCGCTGCCCTACCGCAAGGACGACCTCACGTCGTCCTACACCGAGTCCTACCTCGCGCTCCGCGACCGGCACGCGTACGCCGTGTGCCGCGTCGACCTGCGGGGCACCGGGTCGTCCGGCGGCGACGCCACCGACGAGTACCCGCTCGTCGAGCGCACCGACCTGGCCACCGTGATCGCCTGGCTGGCCGAGCAGGAGTGGTGCAACGGCGTCGTCGGCATGTGGGGCACCTCCTACTCCGGGTTCAACTCCCTGCAGCTGGCGGTGGAGCGACCACCCGCGCTGCGGGCGATCTGCGCGATCTATGCCACCGACGACCGTTGGACCGACGACGTGCACTGGCGCGGCGGCGCGCTGCGGCTGGTGGACCTCGTGGACTACTGCCACTACATGACCGCGATGAACGTGCTGCCGCCCGTCCCGGCGGTCTGGGGCGAGGGCTGGGAGGCCGAGTGGCGGCGCCGGCTGGAGACCCACGAGCCGTGGGTGCTCACCTGGCTGCGCGAGCACCGGCACTCCGCCTACTGGGACCACGGGTCGGTGCGGCTCGGCGGCACCCAGGAGGGCTACGACCGGATCGCCTGCCCCGTGATGGTCGT
>JAUILS010000221.1 GCA_030432975.1 Actinomycetes bacterium | reverse complement strand
CGGCGCGCCCAACACCGAGGTCCAGATCACCGGCGTCAGCGAGGACTGACCGGGCGGGCCTCCAGCAGCTCCTTGAGCCGCGCCAGGTCGCCCGTCATCGCCCGCCGCATCGCGAGCGCCATCGCCAGCGCCGCGACGCCCGCGAAGCCACGCTCAGGCCTCCTCGCGGGGCGCAAGCTCTCCGAGCTCGTAGGCCGCCGGCTCACCCGCGGCGACGGTGCGCCCCACGGTGCACAGCCGCTCCCGCGACTGGGCGAGCGCCCGCGGGAGGACCGCCCGCGCCGCATCGCCCTCCTCGCCCTCCGGGAAGCGCAGGTCGAAGACCAGGCGGAGGTCGGTCAGCCGGTTGCCCTGGTCGTCGCGGATCTTCTCGCCGGTCGCCTCGGCCTCGAACACGACGGCCGACGCGCGCTTGCGGGTGATCAGGTCGAGGTCGATCGACGTGCACCCGGCGAGCGCGGCCAGCAGCAGCTCCGTCGGCGTGAAGTCGGGGTCGCCGCCGGAGCCGATCGGCAGCACCCCGCCTCGCCGGTTGGTCGCGAGGTAGCGTCCCTCGCCGATCTTGTGCAGCCGGACCGAGCGGTGGTCGTCTGGAGTCGTCATGGGGCCAGCCTGCCACCGCGCGCGGCGGCGCGGCGCGCGGAGGCCGGCACGGCCACGCCGTCGGGGACGTCGGGGGCCGGCTCCGGGGCGCCCGCGGCGAGCCGCAGGGGAACCACCCCGGCCCACACCTCGCGCGGCTCGTCGTCCTCGGGGTCGTGGGCGTCACTGCGGCCGATCTTGACGCTCCACCGCTCCAGCGGCAGGCGCAGCACCAGCGTGGCTGCGAGCTCCTTGCGGGTGTTCGTGCGCAGCTCCGTGGGCCGGCCGGGCAGCAGGTGGTCGGAGAGCGTCTCGAGCGCCCGCTCCTTCGCCTCGCCCTCGAGCACCTCCGCGACCCCGAGCACGACGGCGCAGCGGTAGTGGACGGAGCTCTCGAAGAGCGACCGGGCGAACACCAGCCCGTCCAGGTGCGTCACGGTCACGCACACCTCCACCCCGGCAGCCTGCCGCAGCACGCCCGCCCCGGTGGACCCGTGCAGCAGGAGGGAGTCGCCGTCGCGCGCGCACGCGAAGGGCAGCACGACCGGTCGCCCGTCGCGCACCACCCCCAGATGCGCCACCAGGGCCTCGTCGAGGATCGCGTCCAGGTCGGCGCGGTCCTCGGACTGGTACTCCGGCAGGCGGCGTACCCGCAGCTCCTCGTCCACGGGAGGACGATAGCCAAGGCGGGACGGGGCGTCCCCGCCGGACAGGGAACGTCCCCGGTGCCGAGCGGCACCGGGGACGTCCCGCTGTGTCAGCGCTGCGGGAGCATCACTTCACGATCAGCGTGAAGGTCTTCTGCCCCTGGATCACCTGGTCGGCAGGCGCCGAGGCCTCCGTCCGCTCGTAGAACTTCCCGCGACCGCTGCCGTGGATGTAGGCCACGACCTGGTCGTTGCGGATGTAGCTGTCCACCCGCTTCAGGAACTGGTCGATGTTGCGGGTCCCCCACAGCCGGTTGCCGATGCCTGCGCCGCCGGAGACGTGCAGGTGGCCCCTGGTGTTCTTCGCCGACTTCGGGATCGCCACGGTGGTGGGCACCTTGACGGTGACGCCCGCGCCGTTCTTGATCAGCACGCGCACCTTGAGCGTGGAGCCGGCCTTGACCTGGATCCTGCTCCGGAGCCCCTTCAGCGGCACCCAGGTGGAGCCCTTCTTGTACTCCGCCGACTTCACCTTCCAGGTCCCCGTGTCGTCGGTGACGTCGCTGGTCGCCGAGACCGAGTCGAGGGTGACGCCGTCCATCCGGCCCAGCAGCCAGACCATGTCCGGGATGTCCCAGATCGAGGAGTAGAGCACCACGTCGCTGTCGGTGTAGCGGTTGCCGAGGTCGATCGTGAACGGCGTGCCGTCGGGCTTGTGCCCCTCGATCACCCAGGTGTTCTCGGCGGTGCCCGGGATCCGGCCGTCGAGCACGGTGTCGTGGTTGGCCAGCAGCTGGTAGAACACGACGTCCGGCTGGTAGTCCTCGAGCAGCACCTCGCTGGCACCGCTGCGCGACCGGCTGCCGTAGGTCACCGTCGAGCTCACGTCCATGCCGGTCGGGGCCGCGCCGAAGGTGCCGGTGATCCCGGTGAGGTGGTCGTCGGTGATCGTGCCGACGGTGGGGCCGATGTTGGCGACCTTGTAGGGGCCGAACACCGGGTCTTCCTGCACGTAGATCGCGTCGGCGGGGTTCATGCCCGCCTGGATCCTGCCGCGGAACGTCGCGGGGTGGCCGAAGCCGACGACCTTGTCGTCGCACACCGACGTGGCCGTGCCGGTGCCGGCGAGCGTGATGTCTCCAGTCGAGGCGGTCAGCGACAGGTTGCCGCCGGCCACGATGTCCTCGGGCCCGGCGACCGCGGCGCCGACCGACCCTCCGCTGGCGGTGGCGCGCTTGGCGTAGGGCCGGTTCTTGCCGCCGTCCAGCTTCTTGCCGGCACCGGCCACCGCGAGAGGCATCCGCAGCTGGGTGAAGCCCTCGGAGGCCTGGGCGGCCGTGACGCCGGACTCCCGGGCGATCGTCCGGGCCACGCCGGGGCCGATCTCGACGACGGGTGGGGCCGGGGCGAGGTAGTCGTCCATCGCCTCGAACGGCGTCACGCCGGCGACCGTCGAGGGGCCGAACGAGAGGCCGTAGGCCACGGCGCCGATGAGGCGGCCGTCCTCGGCGTAGACCGGCGAGCCCGACATCCCCGACCAGATGCCGCCGACGCGGTCGATCTCGGGGTTGGTGAGGCGCATCATGATCATGTCGACGCCCGGGTTGATGCCGTCCTTGAGCACGCCGAGGACGGTGCCCGTGAAGGCGTCGGGCGTGGTGCCGCGGCTCACGGTCAGACCGTTCACCGCCTGGTCGGCGACCAGATCTGCCACCGGGAAGGGCTGCGCGCAGTCCCCGGCGACCACCGACTGAGCCGGTGTCGGGGCCGAGACGATCCCTGCGATTGCGGTGGCCGACAGCGCGGCCAGCGCGAGGAGGGACCGGGTCCCCCGAGTTGGTGTTGCCATGTGAACTCACTCTCCATTCAAACGGTCCACGGCGGCTGATTCCCCCGTTGTCGGGTAGGACGCTAAGGCACGACGAATGGTTGCCGCGTGAGTATGGGAACCTGACGCGCCGCGAACTTCCGGGGGCCCTGCGCGATGATGGTGCGGTGACCACCACCCGCGTCGCCGTGGCCGCCACCGGCGACCAGGCGCTCGCCGCCGGCCTGGGGGTCGCGCGCGACGGCGGCAACGCCGTCGACGCCGCCCTGGCGGCCGCCTTCGTCGCCCTCTCGACCGAGCCCGGCATGGTCAGCCTCGGGGGTGGAGCGTTCGTGGCCGTGTGGCCCGCCGGCGGGGAGCCGGTGGTGGTCGACGGCACGGTGGCGATGCCGGGTGCCGAGGCCCCGGCCGAGCGCTTCGGCACCGGTCTGAGAGAGGTGGTCACCACCTACGGCGGCGGGGTCACGATGTACGCCGGCCACGGCTCGGTCGCCACGCCCGGCGTGGTCCCGGCCTTCTCGCTCGCGCACGACCGGTTCGCCCGCCTCTCCTGGGGGCGGCTGCTCGCGCCGGCGACGACGGCGGCCCGCGAGGGCTACCCGATGAGCCCGGCGGCCTCGCGCTACCTCGGCTTCGTCGCGGAGTCGCTGTTCGGGCTGGACCCGGAGGCGCACGCGCTCGTCACCCGGGCCGACGGAGGGCTGCTGGCCGGCGGCGAGACCACGCGCAACCTCCTGCTCGCGGACGTCCTCGACCAGCTGGCGGCCGAGGGTGCGTCGCTGTTCACCACCGGGGACGTCGGGCGGTCGCTCGTCGCCGACATGGCGGCCCAGGGCGGGCTGATCGGCGAGGCAGACCTGACGGCGTACCGCGCGGAGGTGCGGGCCGCCCACCTGCTCGAGGTCGGTGCGTGGCGGATCGCGACGAACCCGCCGCCCGCGGTCGGCGGGCCGATGCTGGCCGTGATGCTCGGGGAGCTGGCCCGCAGGGGGAACTGGACCTGGGCCGACGCCGTCGAGATCCAGCACGCGGTGCTGGGCTACCGCCGTGAGGTGCACGACCGGTCGGACGACCTCGAGGCCGACGGGCGCGCGCTGCTCGACCGGGTGACCGCGGGCGGCCTCGGCGCCCTGCGCGGGTCGAGCTCCACGGCGCACATCTCGGCGGTCGACGCCGACGGCAACGCCTGCGCCGTCACGATGTCCAGCGGCTACGGCGCGGGGATGTGCATCCCGGGCACCGGCATCCTGCTCAACAACACCCTCGGCGAGGTCGAGCTCAACGGCCGTGGTCTGCATGCCGCTCCCCCGGGCACCCGGCTGGCGTCCAACATGGCCCCCACCACGGGGCGCACCGGCGACGGGCGGGTGCTGGCCGTCGGCTCCCCCGGAGCCGACCGGATCACCACGGCTCTGATGCTGGTGCTGGGCCAGGGCTGCCTGCACGACGCCGACCTCCGCCACGCCATCGCCGCCCCGCGGCTGCACGTCCGCGTCGGCGGTGCCGAGCCGCGGGTGGAGTACGAGCGCGACCCCGGCATCCAGGCCGCGGTGGCGGCCTCGGGGCTGCCCAGCGACGAGTACCCCGAGCCGCACATGTACTTCGGCGGCGTCGGGGCGGCGTACCTCCGGCGGGGTGGGGTGCTCGAGGCGGCCGGCGACGCCCGCCGCGAGGCCTCGGTGGGCGTGAGCGGCTAGACCGCCGGGCCCTGGGCGCGCAGGTCGTCCACCTGGCTCATCGCCTCGCGCAGCTGGGTCAGCCAGTCCTCGGTGTGCTCGCCGACCAGGCGCACCGCCCAGGCGAGGGCATCGGCGCGCGAGCGTGCGACGCCGGCGTCGACCAGGGTGTCCAGGACCTGCCGCTCGGGCTGCCGCAGCCGGGTCATCACCGGAACGGCCAGGTGGGTGAACAGCGCGGTGGTCTCGCCGTGCCGCACCCCCCAGGCCACCTTGCGGGCGTAGCGGGCCTCGGCCTCCTGGGCGATCCCGATCCGCTCGTCGCGGGTCTCGGCGCGGAAGCGGCCGATCCTTCCCTCCGCGGCCGCGGGGTCGGCGGGCGGCTCCTCGGCAAGGGTGCCGACGACGGTGATCTCCTCACGGTCGACGGTCACCTCGACCTCGCTGAACCAGCCGTCCGGGAGCCGACCGTCGAACCAGGCGGCGGCGTCGTCGGCCGGCGGCAGGTCCGCGGTCTGCCAGCCGCCGCGTCGTCCGCGGCGGCTGCTGTGGTGGTGCTTCATGATGGGGTTCCTCTCGAAGTGCTTACTTGATTACA
>JAUILS010000220.1 GCA_030432975.1 Actinomycetes bacterium | reverse complement strand
GCGGTCAGGGCTGCGGCGACGCCTCCGCCGGTGTGCCGACGGCGTGGCTCAGCGCCCACTCGAGGGCGTAGTCCGCGACGGCCTCCCATCCGGGGGCGGCGCAGGTCCAGTGGTCCCGGTCGGGGAACTCGTGGATGTCCGTCACCGCCGGGGACTTCCGGTAGTGCTTGGCGTTCGAGCGGTTCACCGCCGCCGGCATGATGTGGTCCTGTCCGCCCGCGATGAACAGCAGCGGCGCCCGGTCGGCGGAGTAGTCGACCCAGGTCTCCTGGTGGCCGGGCTTGAAGTTCGCGATCAGCCCGTAGGCCCACACCCAGCTGCCGGGAGCCGCGATGGCGTAGCGCTCCCACACCGCCCGCGACTCCTCGGCGGACAGCGTGTTGGTGAAGGCGTAGTGAAACTCCTCGGGTGTGAAGCCCACCGCCCGGTGCCGGCTCGCCGGGTTCTTCAGCGCCGGGAACAACGACCGCACCTGCGACAGCGGGTTGACCCGGACACCCTCGGTGGGCGCGGAGTCGATCACCACGCCGGCCGCTCCCAGCCCGCGCGCCAGGAGGAGCTGGGTCAACGTGCCCCCGAAGGAGTGCCCGATGATGATCGGCGGGCTCTCCACGGACTCCACGACCGCCGCCAGGTGGTCGACGGTCTCGGGGACGGTGAGCCGGGCGATCACGTCGGGGTTCTCCCGCAGCGCCTCGACCTCGATCTCGAAGCCCGGGTAGGCCGGGGTCAGCACCTTCAGGCCCTTCGCGGTGAGGTGGTCGACCCAGCCCTCCCAGGAGCGGGGCGTCATCCAGAGGCCGTGCACGAGCACGACGATGTCAGGGGTGGCGGTCATGGCGGTCTCTCCTCGGGGTCGGGGCTCGGACGCGAGCCCGGAGGTCTCCCCCGTCGCCCGCTGACTTTACTCACATATAGCCAGATGGGAAGGGGTCGGGAGCCCCGACTTCCCTGGGTGCCGGAGAAGGGTCAGCCGCCGTGCCGGGCGGCCGGCTCCGCCGGCCCAGGAGTACGCCGCAGCCGGAGGCCGACGAGCGAGGTGACGAGCAGCGTCACCCCCGCGCCGAGCAGGGCGGCCGCGGTCCCGAGGGACCCGGTGGCCCAGTCGAGCAGGGCCTCGGACACCGCGACGGTCACCGCGACCACGCCCAGCGCGAGGTACGGCCAGGCGCGCAGCGCGGCGTACAGCACGAACCCCGCGACGCCCACGGCGGCCGTCGTGACGTAGGCCCACGACGGGTGGTCGGGCAGCAGCGCCTGGGCGCCGCCCAGCGTCAGCACGGCGCCGAACAGGCGGGCCGGCAGCAGCTCGCGCCAGACCCGGGTCTCGGCCATCACCAGCCAGGCGGCTCCGAGAAGCAGCACGCTGACCCCGATCTCCAGGGCGGTGGCGTCGCCGACGACCTCCCAGACGGAGATCGCCCCCAGCGTGGCGCCGACCGCGACGGCGGCCTGGCCCACCAGGGTGGGAGCCACGGCGTAGCCGACGGCGGCGAGGACGGCCAGGGTGAGGAAGCCCCCGAGCCCGATCCAGGGGTCACGCGAGGACGGACCCTGCTCGGCCCAGTCGGTCAGCCACACCACGACCGCGGCGGCACCGGCCACCGAGGCCCCGGTCAGCAGCACGCTGGCCAGGCGTCGGCGGAGGGCACCCTCCGGCGCGCGCAGGCGCCGCGGGCCTCCGCCGCTCGCGACCAGTGTCAGACCGGCGGCCGTCAGCACGACCATCGTGCCGACCAGCAGGCCGAGGCGGGTGCCGAGGGTCATGTCGAGCCAGCGGGGCGCCACGAAGACGGCGACGGCGGCGACCACGAAGGCGGCGCCGACGTAGCCCGCCACCTCGGCCAGCACCCGGCGCAGGGTCACGGCACGCGGCGACTCCCCCGCGGCCATCGCGTCGAGGACTCCGGCCGCCTCCTCGTGACGGGCCGGGTCGAGCAGGCCCTGCGCCTCCAGTGCGGACACCACGTCCTCGGAGTGCGCGAGATGAGAGTGCCTGGGGAGGGTGGACGTGTTCATGGCAACCTCCTTCGGAGGTCTTCCCCATCACCTCCAGTCTTCTCCCCTCACGCCGGCCCGGCAACGGCACGGCGTGTCTGGTCGCTCACGCCGCGCTCGATCGGCGGCGGCGGCGGTCAGGGGTCGTCGACGGTGACCCCCAGGGTGGGGGGCGGCAGCTCCGGCGTGCCCTCGCGGGGCCGGCCCCGCAGGGCTCCGCCCACCGGCCCTTCGTCGGTGACGACGACCTGCCCCACGACGGCCGTGGCCAGCAGCCACCACGCCACGGCGTACAGATAGGTGAGGTAGGTGAACGCGACGCCGATGGCGCCGAAGCGCGTGGCGCTGACCTCGATGGCGGTCGACAGATAGCGGTTCGCGACGGGGTGCGCCAGCAGCATCCCCGCCGCGAAGAGGGCCGCGCCGGGCGCCAGCCAGCGCATCGGCACCCGGCCCGCGAGCAGGAGCCAGGGCACCAACGTGGCGACGCCGACATTGACCGCGGCCACCAGCACGTTGTCCCACCAGTCCCGCGGCGGCAGGGGCTCGAGCGCGGCCACCAGCCGCTGGGTGACGGCGATCGCGAGGGCCAGCCCGATCACGGCGACGAACCAGCGCCAGGCCTGGCTCAGCCGGGTGCGGGTGCGGCCCAGCCGCCAGACGGCGTCGTAGGCCCGGATCATCGCCCGGGACAGGCTGGTCGCCGACACCAGCACCACCAGCACCCCGAGCAGGCCGAACGTCGCGCTGTCGCTGCCCGCGGCCACGTCGTCGAGGAGCTCCTGCGTGTCGGGCGGCAGCGACCCCACCGAGGAGATCGCCGAGGTCACCTGGTCGGCCCCCACGATCGCGGCGCCCATGATGATGATCGGGAACACCGAGGTGAACAGCTGGGCGGCGATGGTCATCGCCCGGTCGAAGACCTGGATCCGCCGCAGCCCGGTGGCCACGCGGACGGCGACCCGGCCCGGCCAGTGCTGCATCTGCCAGAGCAGCGTCGACACCAGCCCCTCGGGCAGCCGGTCCAGCATCGCCAGCTGCTGCTCGGTCGCGCCGAGACGCGACAGCTCGTCACGCATCTCCTCGCGCGGGGTCTCCGTCATGCCGCCCTTCCCTCGCCGTGGCAGCACAGTAGCGCGCAGCACGACCGCCGATCCGCAGCCCACGACGGGTGGCGCGGGCTCACCGGCACGCGGCTACCGTCGAGGGCATGGACAGCGAACGGGTGGGTCGCGCGGTCGACCAGGCACTGCTGCCGATCGTCGCGTCCCTCGGCTCGTGGGGCGTGGTCGACGGCCACTGGCTGCCCGACCGCGACGGCCACCCGGTCGTCTGGCTGCGCACCCGCAGCGAGGCGCAGCGTCAGGCGCTCTCCGGCCAGGTCTGGCTGCTCCCCCAGGTGCAGGTCACGCTCACCCGGCTGGGCGTCCCCCACGAGGTGGTCTGGCCGCTCCGGCTCGAGCTCACCTCGGACGAGGCGGAGCGTCGGCTGCTCGCCGACTGAGCCGGCGGCGGCCGCACGCACGGCGTCAGGTGGTCGCGGCCTCGGCCTCTCCCTGCGCGGGCGCCTCGGTGACGATCCGCCCGCCGCCGGTGCCGCGCCGCTTCAGCCACCCCTCGACGTAGCCCGCCAGCCGCGTGAGCAGGTAGTTGAGCACGATGAAGAGCAGCGCCGCGACGATGTAGGCCGGCAGCGTGTTGGAGTAGGCCGACCCCAGCGTCTTGGCTGCGCTCAGCAGCTCGGGGTAGGTGATGACGTAGCCCAGGGCGCTGTCCTTGAGGACCACGACCAGCTGGCCCACCAGCGCGGGCAGCATCGCGGTCAGCGCCTGCGGCAGCTGGATGCTGCGGAGCGTCTGCCCGGGTGTCAGCCCGATCGACAGACCCGCCTCGCTCTGCCCCTTGGGCAGGCCGTGCACGCCGGAGCGCACCAGCTCGGCGATGACCGACCCGTTGTAGAGGGTCAGCGCGATCACGACGGAGACCAGCGGTGCCGTGGACGGCGACACCACGCCACTGGTGGCGAAGTAGCCGAAGTAGAGGAAGAGCATCATCATCAGCACCGGCACGGCACGGAAAAACTCGACGACCACGCCGCAGACCCACCGGATGGCCGGGACGTGGGACAGCCTCCCCATGCCGAACACGACGCCGAAGATGCCGGCGAACACCACCGACAGCGCCGCGGCCTTGATGGTGCCCCAGAGCCCGGGCAGGAGGTACGACGTCCACCAGACCGGCTCGGTGACGAAGCCCTTCCACTGGTAGGCCTCGAGCTGGTTGGCGTCGGCCATCCGGCGCAGCACCACCCAGATGCCGGCGACCATCAGGACGACGCCGACCACGGTCATCACCGCGTGCCGGCGGCGGGCCCGGGGGCCCGGCGCGTCGAAGAGGACGTCGTGGGCGGCGGTCATCGCTTCACCGCCAGACGTCGCGACAGGGAGGTCGCGCCCACCCCGACCGGCAGGGTGAGGATCACGAAACCGATCGCGAAGATCATGAAGACCCCCAGGCTGCCGCCCTCGTTCTCGGTGATCTGCGCGAGCATGCCGGCCGCCTCGGGGGTGGCCGAGGTGCCGAGGATGACCGCGGCCACCGTGGTGTTCTTGACCAGCGCGATGAGCGTCGAGCCGAGCGGGGCGATGGCGCCGCGGAAGGCCTGCGGCAGCAGCACCTCGCGCAGCGACTGGGCGAAGGTGAGCCCGATCGAGCGAGCCGCCTCGGCCTGCCCCAGCGGGATCGTGTTGACGCCGCTGCGGAGCGCCTCGCAGACGAACGCCGCGTGGTAGACCGACAGCATGATCACGGCCCACCAGTAGGAGTCGCGGGCTTGGTCGGAGCTGATCTGGAGGCCCAGGATGATGCTGAACCCGAGGATGCTCATCACCATCAGCACCGTCAGCGGGGTGTTGCGGACGATGTTGACGTAGCCCGCGCCGATCAGCCGCAGGGTGCGCACGGGCGAGACCCGGAAGATCGCCATCACCGTGCCGATCAGCAGCGACCCGATGGCCGACAGCGCGGCCAGCTGGATGGTCACCCAGAAGGCGCCCAGGATGTCGTAGTCCCTGAGGATGTCGCCCATCGCCTCATCTCCGTCGAGCCGGGGTGGGTACGCCGCGATGCGGCGTACCCACCCGCGCGGTCACTGCCTGCCGGGCCGCTCCCCGAGGAGCGGCCCGCTCACCTCACGAGCACGCGTCGGGCGTCGGCGGGTTCGTGTCGGCGTTGGGGGTGTAGTTCGCCGCACCCAGGTTGTCGCTGACGATCGTCTCCCAGGTGCCGTCCTCGATCATGCTGTTGATCGCGTCGGTGACCTGCTCGCAGAGGTCGGTGTTGCCCTTCTCCAGGCCGATGCCGTAGTTCTCCGTG
>JAUILS010000219.1 GCA_030432975.1 Actinomycetes bacterium | reverse complement strand
CACGGAGCGTGTCGAGGGTGTCGAGGACGTCGTCGAGCGTGTCGGCGTCGAGCGCGCCGAAGCCCTCGTCGACGAACAGCGTGTCGAGGTCGGCGCCGCCGGCCTCGCGGGTGACGACGTCGGCGAGGCCCAGCGCGAGAGCGAGGGAGACCACGAACGTCTCACCGCCCGACAGGGTCGCCGGGTCGCGGGTCTCGCCGGTCCAGTCGTCGCGGACCAGGAGGCTGAGCCCACCGCGGGTCTCGCCGGCGCCTCGCCGGCCGGTGTGCTCGAGGGCGTAGCGGCGGTCGCTCATCGTGGCGAGGCGCTCGTTGGCGGCCGCGACGACCTGGCCGAGCCGGGCGGCGAGGACGTAGGCAGAGAGTCGCATCTGCAGGCGGTTGTCGGGCGAGCGTCCGTCGACGAACTGCGACATGCTGCCCACCAGGGCCAGCTCCTCGCGCAGCGGGGCCGCCGCGGCGAGCGCCTCCTGCAGGGCGGTCACCAGGGAGGCCAGCCGGTCGGCGCGCTGCTGCGCCGTCGCCGCGGCCGCCTCGACCGCCACGAGCCGGTCGGCCGCCTCCTCCGCTGCGGCCCTGAGCCCGGGCAGGTCGGGGGCGGCGGTGGCCGCGGCCTGCGCCAGGTCGGGGTCGGCCAGCGCGCGCTCGCAGGCCGCCAGCCCGGTGTCGTGGGCGAGCAGCGCGGTCTCGGCCTCGGTCAGCCGCTCCACCGGCAGCACCGCGGCCAGCGCCTCCGCGGGGGTCGCGAACCCGGCCTCGGTCGCCGCCTCGTGGAGCCGGGCCTCCGCCGCCTCGAGGCCCTGGCGGGTCTCGCCGGTGTGCCGCACGGCCTCCTCCAGCTCGCGCAGCTGGCTCAGCCCGCGGGCGAGGCGGCGGCGGCGCAGCTCGAGGGACACGTCGCCGGAGCCGTCCAGGGCGGTGGCGAGGCGCTGGGAGATCTCCTCGCCCTGCGTCACCAGGCCGGACAGGGTCGCGCTGATCGTCGCGTGGGTCTGCCGCAGCTCGGCGAGCCGTCGGCGGTCTGCCTCGAGACTCTCGCGGGTGCGCTCGTGGAGCGCGTCGAGCTCCGCCGACCGGTGGGCCGCCGCGGCGAGGTCGTCGCGTCGGCGCCGGAGGGCGGCGAGCTCCTCCTCGAGGTCGGCGACGGCACGCCCCCCGCTGGTCTGCTCGGCGAGGGCGATCCGGGTGAGCAGGTCGCGGACGGCCTCCTCACGGGCGTGACGCAGCCCCTCGGCGTCGTCGACGAGGCGCCGGGCCTCGCGCTCGTCGGCCTCGTCGGGCATGGCCGGGTGGGGCTGCGCGGGTGACGGGTGCTCGGCCGAGCCGCAGACCGGGCAGCTGTCGCCCACCGCCAGCCGGCCGGCGAGCTCGGCGGCCATGCCGGTGATGCGCTCCTGCTGGACGGCCAGCCAGGCCTCCTTCGCCGTCTGCGCGGTGTCGACCGCCTCGCTGCGGCGGAGCTCGGCCTCGCCGAGGTCGACGCGCAGGGCGACGACCTCGCGAGCGGCCGCGACCCGACGGCGCGCCGCCTCGATGCGTGGCTCGAGCAAGGTGAGCTCCGCCTGTGCGGCTCGCGCGGCGTCGCGGTCGCGCACGACCTCGGCGAGACGGTCGGGCGCCTGCTCGACGACGGCCTCGAGGACGACGAGCTCGGCGTCGGCGGCGGCTCGCTGCTCGTCGTGCCGGGCGGCGTCGGTCAGCACCCGCTCGAGACGGCGCTGCTCGGGCAGCAGCGCCTCGGTGGCGGCGAGGTCGCGGGTGAGGCCGGTGGCCAGCGCGGACACCTGGTCGGCGGTGGCGTCGTCGAGCCGCCACTCCGTCAGGGCGGCCCGCAGCTCCTCCCACCGGCGGGCGGCGGCCTCGTGGGAGGACGCGGCGTCGGCACGGGCGCGCTCTAGCGGCACCACGACCGCGGCCCGGCGAGCCGCCTGCACGGCGGCGCGCAGCGCCGCGACCTCGTCGGCGCGGGCGAGCAGGGCGGCCCGCTCCTCCAGGGCGGCGGCGTGGCGCTGCTGCTGCTCGGCGAGCGCACCGGCGGCGGCGAGCGCCGAGGTCGTGGCCGTGGCTTGCGCACGCACGTCGGCCAGCTCCGACCGCACGGAGGCGAGACGGTCGCGATGGACCTCGCCGAGACCGGTGGCCCAGGACGCGAGCTCGTCGCCGGCGCCGTCGTCGGCGCGGGCCTCGACCCAGGCGTCGGGCAGGGGTGCGGCCGCGGTCTCGCTGACCCGGTTGGCCAGCCCGACGAGGTCGTGGTGGTGACGGCGCGCCTCGGCGGCCAGCTCGGAGCGGCGCTGCCGGAGCCAGGCCTCGACGGCCTCGAAGCGACCGGTGCGGAAGAGCTGTTGGAGCAGGCGGTGCCGGTCGTCGGACCGGGCTCGGAGGAAGGACTGGAAGCGGCCCTGGGGGAGCAGCGCCACCTGGGTGAACTGGGTGAGGTTCATGCCGAGCAGGTGGGCGACCAGATGGCCGGCCTCGTCGAGCCGGGTGGTGACGGGGCGCCACTCGCCCTCGACCCGCTCGCTGAGGGAGACGCTGGGCTGCTGGCGGGTGAGGCCCTGGCCGCGCTTCTTGGGGCGCTCCCAGGCCGGCGACCGGGTGATCCGGAAGCGTCGTCCGCCCAGGGAGCACTCCAGCCGCACCCGCGGGGCCACCCCGGGGGCGGCGTGGTCGGAGCGGAGCCGCTTGGCCGACGAGCGGTCGCCGGGGACGTCGCCGTAGAGCGCGAAGCAGACGGCGTCGAGCACGCTGCTCTTGCCGGCCCCCGTCGGTCCGGTGAGCAGGAACACCCCGGCGGCCGAGAGGGCGTCGACATCGACCTCGACGGTGTCGCCGAACGGGCCGAACGCCGTCACCTCGAGGTGGTGGAGCCGCATCAGCCGGCTCCGTCGCCGGTGACCAGCACGTCGGCCTCGGGGTCGTGGGCGCAGGCGTCGCAGGCGGTCTGCAGGAGGGCGCTCTCGGCGTCGGTGGCCGGCACGCCCCGCAGGTCGGCGACGAACTCGAGCGCCAGCTCGTGGTCGGTGCGCGCGCCGGCCGGGGCCACGGGCACGCTCGGCGCCGGGGCGAGGGACGGCTCGAACGCGACCACGAGCGTGTGCGGGAAGCGCCGGCGCAGCTGCTCCATGGCGCGCTGTGGCCGCAGGTCGTCGGTGAGCGTGGCCTGCACCCAGGCATCCTCGGCGGCGCCGAGACCCGGGTCGGCGAGCAGCGCGTCGAGGGTGCCGCGCAAGCGGGCCAGCGGTCGGGGCACCGGGGCCGGGACGAACTCCGACGCCGCCAGCCCGGCGTCGTCGAGGTCGACCAGCCAGCTGCCCTTGACGTGGTCGGCCTCGGAGAACGAGTAGGCCAGCGGGGAGCCGCTGTAGCGGATCTCGTCGGTGAGCTGCTGCGCGCCGTGGAGGTGGCCCAGGGCGACGTAGTCGACCCCGGCGAACACGCTGGTCGGCACCCGGGAGATGCCGCCGACGCTGATGTCGCGCTCGGAGTCGCTGGCCGCGCCCCCGGCCACGAACGCGTGGGCGAGCACCACGCTGCGCACCCGCGGGCCTCCCGCGCGGGCGGCGAGATCGGCGCGGATCCGACCCATCGCGGCCGTCAGCGCGGACTGGTGCGACCGGACCGGCAGCCCCCAGGGCTCGCGCAGCGCCTCGGGATCGAGGTAGGGGATGCCGTAGACCGCCACGGGACCGTGCTCGTCGGCGAGCTCGACCGGGACGCCCACCGCGTCGGCGTCGGTGCGGAGGTGGAGGCCGGCGTGGTCGATCAGCCGCGACCCGAACCCCAGCCGCTGCGCCGAGTCGTGGTTGCCGCTGGTGACCACCACGCGGGCCCGCGACGCCGCGAGCCGGGCGAACGCCTCGTCGGCCAGCCGGACGGCGTCGACGTGCGGCAGCGCCCGGTCGTAGACGTCTCCGGACAGCACGACCAGGTCGACCTGCTCGGCCGCCACGACCTCGACCAGGTGGTCGACGAAGGCAGCCTGGTGGGCGAGCATGCCCTCCCGGTGGAAGGACCGCCCCAGGTGCCAGTCGGAGGTGTGGAGGATCCGCACGCCCCCAACCTAGGAAGCGGCACCGACACTCCGGCGCTCCCACGCCGGGCCGGCCGTCTCGTGGCGCCGCGCGACCACGTCAGGCGTAGCGGACCACCCGCTCCTCGCTGGTGAAGCCGTAGAGCCCGAGCCCGGCGTCGCGGGCCAGGTCGACGGCCAGGCTGGAGGGCGCGCCCACGGCCACGAGGCAGCCGTGCCCGACGGCCACGGCCTTCTGCACGAGCTCGAACCCGGCGCGCCCACTCACGACGAGGCAGGCCGCGGCGGGGTCGTGGCCGGCCAGGAGCCGGGCGCCGGACGCCTTGTCGACCGCGTTGTGGCGACCGACGTCCTCGCGCACCACCAGCGGCGCGCCCTCGGCGTCGAACAGCCCGGCCGCGTGCACCCCGCCGGTGCGGGCGAAGACCGTCTGCGCGGCGCGCAGCCGCTCCGGGAGCAGGCGTACGACGTCGTCCGCGGGCAGCCGGTCGGCCCAGGGCGCGGCCCGGGGCAGCGCGAGCACCTCCTCGATGCTGTCCTTGCCGCAGACCCCGCACGCGGACCCGGCGCCGAACCTGCCGTGCCGCTCCCCGGGGTCCTGCAGCGGCCGCCCGCCGAGGGTGACGGTGACGACGTTGAGCTCCTGGCGGGGGGTGAGATCCTCGTCGGTGCAGTAGGCCACGCCGCGCAGCAGGTCGCGGTCGGCCAGGCCGTCGTGGACGGCGTACCCCGCGGCCAGCTCGAAGTCGTGTCCCGGCGTCCGCATGGTCACCCACACGCGGCGCGCGGCGGCCCCGGGCCAGGCGAGCCGGATCTCGAGCGGCTCCTCCGTCGCCAGCCGGTCCTCGCGGGTGCGCTCGCCGTCGCCGCGGAGCTCGGTGACCCGCACGCGGACGGTGGGGCCGGGCCGGCGGACGGTCATCGGGGAGCCCCGCTCACCTGGCGTACCGGTCGCGGACGGCGAGCCGGCGCTCGAGCTCGTCGGTGGCGTCGACGACCGCGCGGTGGAGCGCGGGGTCGAGGCCGTCGACGGAGATGAGCGCCTTCGCCGCCGCGAGGGTGTCGTCGTGCAGCGCGGTGATCGGGAAGAAGACCCTCGCCGCGTCGCTGAGCAGCCACCCCTCGCGGACGGCGGTGGTGCCGGGCAGCTCGGCGAAGTAGCGGGGGACGTAGGGCGCCGTGAGCGCCTCCTGGCCCACCTGCCACATGCCTATCCCTGCCGCCTCGAGCGCGTAGTTGGACGCGTCGCGGTCGCCGGTGAAGTGGGCCCAGGCGAGCTCCTTGGCCTCGGCGTCGGGCAGGGAGGTGGTCGCCCGCAGGTGGGCGATCGTGGCGACCGTGGTGACCTCGCGCTCGAGCTGCCGCTGGAGCTCGTCGCGGTCGACCGCGCCGAGCTGCGCCAGCCGCTCCAGGACCGCCCAGCGCAGGTCGAGGTCGAGCTCGAGCCCGGTCGGCAGCTCCTCGGCGGCGAGCCAGCGCCGCA
>JAUILS010000218.1 GCA_030432975.1 Actinomycetes bacterium | reverse complement strand
CACCTCCGCCGCCGCCCGCGGCACCCGGGGCCCGGCCACGAATCCCGCCGACCCGAGCCGCAGCGGCGTCGCCTGCCGCGACAGCCACGAGGTTGCCGACCGGGTCACCGTCACGGGCCGGCCGTGCATCCCCGGCAGCAGCCCCCACGGCACCCCGGCGAGGACGCCCGAGGGCGTCAGCACCAGGCGCCGGTCGCCCAGCAGGTCGGCCACCGGCGCGACCAGCACCGCATCCAGCTGCGCCAGTCTCGAGGCGAGCTGGCGGCGCACCGGCGCCGCGAACGCGTCGGGCAGGTCGGACCCCGCCATGTCGAGGTCCGCGTGCAGCCCGCCGAGCACCGCCCGCAGCGCGTCGCCCGACCCGAGGTCGCGCACGGTCGCGTCGGCGTCGGTGACCACCAGCGCCACCACCCGGTCCGCCGCCGCGACGAAGGCCACCAGTGCCTGGTCCGCCCCCAGCGCCTCCTGCACCGCCGGCAGCGTCGCCGGGTCGGCGACCTCGCCGGAACCCTGCACCAGCAGGGCCCGCTCCCGCACCTGTCGGCGCAGGGCCTCGGCCCGGGCGAGGTCCGACACACTCAGGCCGTCGTCGGTCGTCTGCAGCTGGCGGAGCTCCGCCAGGGACTCGGCGAGCGCCTCGTCGACAGGTGGGCGCACCGGGCTCACCCGGCTGGCCAGCATGCGGGCGCGCTCGGACCACTCGAAGAGGACCGGAGGTGAGCCGTCGAGCACCGCCAGCTCGAGTCCGCTCAGGGCGAGACGCTGACCGCGGCCGACCACCGAGGTCTGCAGGTCCAGGCTCCCGAAGGTGCTCTGCCACGCGTGCAGGTCGGACAGGCCGCGACGCACGTGGCCCAGCGCCTCCGCGCTGCTTCCCTGCGTCCGCGCCAGCTCCACGCGCGCCGTCCGGTCGACCAGACGCACCATCAGCGGCACGTCGGTGTCATCGAGATCCGGGCCCAACCGTCGCGAGGCCTCGTCGACGTCACCGCGCCGAGCGAGCACACGAGCCGCATGCAGCCGCGTCAACGCCGCATTGAAGGTCAGCCCCTGGGTGTCGAGGGCCGTCGCGACCTCGTCGGCCCGGGTGACCAGCGACGGGGCCGCGCGCCCCAGCTCCACCTCGGCGGCGATGGCCGCCGCCTCCGCCCGGACCCGCCATGCGGCCCGGTCACCGCGGGAGAAGATCCTCCGGGCGGAGCGGGCGGTCTCCAAGGCGGTCTCCGGCTCGTTCATCAGCAGGGAGCGCGCCAGGGTGAGCTCCGCCTCGCCTCGTCGCTGCGGAAGCCGTCGCCGACCGTAGATGGCAGCGGCCTGACGTAGCGCGTCGCGACCCTGGCTCACCAGGCCGGCGGCGAGGAGCACCGCGGCTCGGTCGGACTCGCAGGTCGCCTCGCTGACGGCGCTCAACGGGGCCAGCACGGGCTTGGCGGCGTCCATGTCGCGCAGGGCGGCCACCAGGTCACCGCGCAGCAGCCGGCAGTAGCCGAGGTTGTGTCGGGCCATGGCCTCCTCGACCGGGAGGTCCGCGGCATGGAGCTGGACGGCGGCCTGGTCGAAGTCGCCCTCGGCCAGCTCGACCCGCTCCTGTTGGAGATAGACCCCACCGCGGTTGAGCAGGGCGCGGCCGAGGTAGTCCGGGGCGTCCTCCAGCGTCTCGATCGCGATGTCGAACTCCGCGAGCGACTCGGTGGTCCGGCCCTCGAGCATCAACAGCAGCCCCCGCTGCCCGTGGATCGACCCTCGTGTGTTCCGGGTGAGTCCGGTGCGCTGCAGGGCCGTGGCGCAGAGCTCGAGCCCCGCCCACCGGTCACCCGACTCGGCCGCGCAGTAGGCCAGGCTCGACTCGGCCTTGGCTCGCAGCTCGTCGGACTCGGCGCGCTCCAGCGCCGTCGTCAGCAGTCGGCGTGCCTGGGCGAGACGACCGGCGTTGATCGCCTCGACGCCTGCCTGGTGGAGCTCCTCGGCCGACCGCACGCCCCCATCATCGCGTGAGGTCGCTGTTGGCCTCCACCGCCTCCCACGCACGCTCCATCCGCGCGACGAGCTCGTCGCCGGTGCTCATGCTCCCGAGCATGTGGGCGGCGATGCGGCCGGCGATCACCGGAGCCGCGAACGACGTGCCGCTCCAGAGCCCGAAGCCGCCCGAGAAGTTGTCCGGGTCGATCGACTCGCGGCGGCGTCCGAATGCCTTGCTCCGGGCCACCGGTTGCAGCCCACCCTGGAACTTCGGCATCGTGCTGAACAGCGCCGCCCCCGGGGCGTAGGAGCGCACCCAGGGCCCGGCATTGCTGAACAACGCGTCGGTCTTGTTGTCCGGGTTGAGGGCACCGACGGAGACGATGGGAATGGAGTCCGCCGGCGTCTTCACCGGAGGCTCGCCCTCGCGCCAGGGGCTGAACCCCGCGGGGAAGCTGGGGCGGCTCGTCGAGTCGTTGCCGGCGGAGCAGACCACCACGGTGCCGCGGCGGGTGAGCTCCAGCAGCACCTCGTGCATGGTGCCGTCGAAGAGCACGTCCTTCGGCGTCTCGTGGTAGTAGCCCATCGACAGGCTGAGCACGTCGATCGGGCGTTCCTTCGCCAGGTCGGCGACCTGGCCGAGGATCGTGATCAGGTCGGACTCCACGATCGGGCCGTCGGCGGGCACGGCGCGCCACGACAGGATCTCCGCGTCCGGGCAGGCCTGGTGGATCAACCCCGCGATGAAGGTGCCGTGGCCGGCCAGCGGGTCGATGAGCCCGTCGAGCTGACCGATCAGGTCGCCGTACTTCTCCAGGTTGTCGCCCGGGGTGACGTAGCCGATGCTCGACCCGTCGGGTGCGGTCTCGGCGCGCTTCACGGCCCGGTTGAGCCAGGGATGACGGGCGCAGCCGGTGTCGAGGACCGCCACCACCGGTCGTCGCGGGCGCACCGACCGGCGCCGCAGGGGCGGCGCGCCGACGTAGCCGATGGGCTGGCGCCCTCCGCTGCCCGGCAGGGCGTACGTCGCCACCGGGTAGGACGCCTCGCCGGTGGCGGGGTTGCTGGCATGGAACGGGTTGCTGGCGTGGAAGGGGTTGCTCGCGTGGAACGGGTCGGACCCGACCGGCCGCGAGTACATCACGTGGTCGAGCCCCACGCCCTTGACCGCCTCCACGGTGAACTGGTCGCGCGTCTGCTGCAGCAGCGTCCAGGCGTCCGGCTGCAGCGTGGCGTCCGGGGACGCCACGGAGAGGGTGACCCGGCGCACGCCGATCTCCTGACGGCTCTCGTTCTCCCCCTGCGGCTCCTCCTCGACCTTCCAGCCGAGCCGGCTCGCCACCGCCTCCAGCACTTCCATCGCCCCGTCGAAGTCGACGGACTTCGAGATCAGGAGGCGCGGCCCGACGTAGACGGTGGCCTTGGGCTTGACCCCCTGCACGACCAGCGCCGTCGAGGGGTCGAGCACGCGACCGTCGATCGTCTCCACGGACCACCGCGGTGGGAGGTCCGGCTGACGGTCCATCTCTTGGCGCTTGCGGTCGTCGGGGTTCATCGCGGCGCTCCTCGTGGGTTGTCGACGGTCAGGTCTCGAAGACTGTCAGATCTCGAAGGCCGGCGTGCCGAACGGCTTGGCGTCGGGGTCGGCGGGGGTGAGCCAGAGGCGGTAGAGGCCCGCGGGCAGGTCGGTGAGCTCGAAGCGGCCCTGGGCGTCGACCGAGGTCTCCCAGCTCTGCTCGGGCTCGCCGACGCCCACGGCGCCGGTGGCGTCGGCGATCCGGGTGGCGCGGACGGTCAGCTCGGCGGGCGGGACCACCCAGCCGTCGAGCCGGGTCGTGCCGCCCCCCTTGTCGTCGCCGTTGCGGCCACCGGCGCGGACCAGGAGGTCGAGGTCGCCGGTGCCGAAGCGGAGGGTGTACGCCGTGCCGGTGCCGGTGTCGGCCCCGCCGCGGGTGCCGGCGAGCTCGGCGGACCGCTCGATGAGCATCATCAGCTCGTAGTCGAGGTCGGTCAGCGCCATGGTGACCTCCGTGGCCACCAGCGCCTGCATCCGCTCCACGAGGCCCTCGGGCATCGGGTCGCGGTCGGACCACATGGTCTCCAGGTGGTCGAAGATCTCGTCGCGGCTCATCGGGCGCCCCTCTCGTCGGATGCGGTCGCGGTGTCGTCGTGCGGGTCGGCGCCGAGGTCGTCGCGGAACGACGTGTCCTCCAGCACCACCCGCAGCTTGGCCAGGCACCGGCTCCGGGTCGGGCCGATGCTCCCCACGGGCATGTCGAGCGCGACCGCCACCTGGGAGTAGTCGGGACGGTGCTCGAACGCGACGATCCGCAGCAGCCGCTGGCAGCGCTCGTTGAGCGTCTGGACGGCGGCCCACAGCCGGTCGCGCTCGTCGTGGACGACCGCCTCGCTCTCGGCGGAGCGCTGGCTGGGCATCCGGACGTCGAACTCGTCGTCCTCGACCGGGAGGTCGCGGCCGGCCTTCTGGCAGACCCGCCACGCCTCGCGGCGGGCGGTGGTGGTCAGCCAGCCCCCGACGGCGAGGGCGTCCTCGATCGCGTCGCGGCGGCGTACCAACGCCAGCCAGGTCGACTGGATCACGTCCTCGGCCGACTCCGGCGAGAGGCGATAGGCCCGGACGACGTGCCACAGCACGGGCGTCATCGTCGCCACGAGGTCGTCGAGGCCGCCCTGGTCGCCGTCGAGCCAGCGCCCGAACGCCTCCGCGGCGTCGGTCCAGACCCGGTTGGGACGGTCGTCGTCCGCCGGCTCGTGCTGGTCCGCGTCCTGATCCACAGGCGCCTTCTCCCACCTCGGCTTCGCTGGCTCACACCTGGCCGACCCCGAGCGGGCCGACCCTCGGGGGGTCCGCCGTCGGGCTGCCGCTACACCGGTCGTCACATGCACCCAGGAGCGACGCGTGCCGGTCCTGATACATCCGACTCCCCCCGAGACCTCCACTCTGCCCAGGAATCCGTGGCATAGCGAGGGTAAAACACCGGAAATCGATGTCCGGTCCGGGTATCTGGACCCGCCGGGGCCGCTCTTGTGGGGTGCCGACGGATTCCGGGGCCCCTCCTGAGGGGGTCCCGGGATCGACCAGGGGCCTGACCGGTGCGGGGGACCGGTCAGGCCCCTCGGCCTTTCTCGGGACCCGCGCACTGCCCGGTAGCCTCGCTTTCCGTGAGCCCCGCCCCCACGACCGCCCCCTCGGGCGCCCCCTCGAGCGCCGCCGTGACAGTCCGCCCGATCACCGCCGCGGAGCATCTGGCGTTCCTCGACCGGCAGTGGCGCGAGGCGGGTCGCTCGGCGAGCTTCCTGCAGACCCCGGCGTGGGGCGCGGTCAAGTCGGAGTGGCGGGCGGAGTCGCTGGGCTTCGTCGAGGGCGACGAGATCGTCGGCGTCGGGCTCGTGCTCTACCGCCAGATCCCCCGGCTCAACCCGCCCAACGCCGCCTTGCGCCCGCTTGATCGCCGCCTCGACGGCGTCGTCGTCCGGCGTCACCGCGAGCCCCATCAGGCGCCGCGTGGCCCGCACCTCATCAAAGACTGGCTCTTCCAACAGCGCCGTGAGCGTGCGCTGACCTGGCCCCGCCGCCTCCGGCGCGTCTACCGCCAGCGGCTCGAGGGCCTTGTTCAGAAGCAGTGGACG
>JAUILS010000217.1 GCA_030432975.1 Actinomycetes bacterium | reverse complement strand
GGCACGACGGCGACGACGCCTACCTCGTGGTCGCGGCGGACAAGGGCACCGCGACGTTCTCCGACATCGCCAACGGCGTGGCCCAGGACTACGGCTTCTGGCTCGGCGACGCCTTCGCCTCCGGGGGCTCTGTCGGCTACGACCACAAGGCGATGGGGATCACCGCCAAGGGCGCCTGGGTGTCGGTGCAGCGGCACTTCCGCGAGCGCGGCATCGACTGCCAGACCGAGGACTTCACCGCGGTCGGCGTCGGTGACATGTCCGGCGACGTCTTCGGCAACGGGATGCTCTGCTCGGAGCACACCCGGCTCGTGGCCGCCTTCGACCACCGCGACATCTTCCTCGACCCCGCGCCCGACGCCGCGACGTCGTACGCCGAGCGGCAGCGGCTGTTCGAGCTGCCGCGCTCGAGCTGGCAGGACTACGACACCTCCCTGATCTCCGAGGGCGGCGGTGTCTTCTCGCGCAAGCTGAAGTCGATCAAGCTCAACGACGCCATCCGCCGCTCCCTCGGGATCGAGGACGACGTGGCCTCGATGACGCCGGCGCAGCTGATGCGGGCGATCCTGCTGGCGCCGGTCGACCTGATCTGGAATGGCGGCATCGGCACCTACGTCAAGGCGTCCACCGAGAGCAACGCCGACGCGGGCGACAAGGCCAACGACGCGATCCGCGTCGACGGGAGCGAGCTGCGCGCCAAGTGCGTCGGCGAGGGCGGCAATCTCGGGCTGACCCAGCTCGGCCGGGTGGAGTACGCCCTGGCCGGAGGCCGGATCAACACCGACTTCATCGACAACTCGGCCGGCGTCGACACCTCCGACCACGAGGTCAACATCAAGATCCTGCTCGACCGGGTGGTGGACGCAGGAGACCTGACCGGCAAGCAGCGCAACTCGCTGCTCGCCGAGATGACCGACGAGGTCGGGCGGCTGGTGCTGGAGGACAACTACGAGCAGAACCTCGCGCTCGCCAACGCCGCCGCCCACGCGCCGTCGCTGCTGCACGTCCACGAGGAGTGGATCCGCAAGCTCGAGCGCGACGGCACGATCAACCGCGAGCTCGAGGGGCTGCCGTCGCGCAAGGACGTCGCCGCGCGGCTCGAGCGCGGCGACGGGCTGACCACGCCCGAGCTGTCGGTGCTGATGTCGTGGACCAAGATCGTCCTCGCCGAGGAGCTGCTCGCCTCCGAGCTGCCCGACGACCCGTTCCTCCACACCGACCTGTTCGAGTACTTCCCGAGCAAGATGCGGCAGACCTACCGTCCGCAGATGCTCGACCACCCGCTGCGCCGCGAGATCATCGTGACCCAGATCGTCAACGACCTGGTCAACGGCGCGGGCATCACGTTCTGGCCGCGGCTGTCCGGCGAGACCGGCACCAGCGCCGCCGAGCTGACCAACGCCAACTTCGTGGCGCGGGAGATCTTCGGGTCGCTCGGTCTGCGCGAGGAGATCAAGTCGTTCGACAACCAGCTGGACGCGTCGGTGCAGACCAGGATGCGGATCGAGATGCGCACCCTGGTCGAGCGCGCGTCGCGGTGGCTGGTCAACAACCGCCGGCCGCCGCTCGACAGCGACGCGGTGGCGGAGTTCTTCACCGTGCGCGTGCAGCGGCTGATGGCCGAGCTGCCCGAGATCCTGGTGGGCGCCGAGCTCGGGCACTTCGAGCGGCGGCGCGACGCGCTGACGTCGGCCGGCGTGCCCGAGGAGCTCGCGACCAAGGTGGCGGTGCTGCACCCGGCGTACCAGCTGCTCAACATCACCGAGATCGCCGACCGGCACGAGATGGAACCCGCCGACGCCGCGCGGATCCACTTCGCCCTCGGGGAGCGGCTCGGCGTCCCGTCGCTGGTCGGGCGGATCCTGCAGCTGCCGCGCGACGACCGCTGGCAGACGATGGCACGGGCAGCCCTGCGTGACGACCTCTACGCCGTCCACGCGCAGCTCACTGCCCAGGTGATCGACGAGACGTCGAACGACGACGCCCTCGAGGCCCGGATCGGCGCCTGGGAGGAGAGCCACGGCGTCCGCGTCGAGCGCGCCGCCGAGACGCTGGCCGAGATCTGCGCCGACGACAGCGCCGACCTGGCCCGGATGTCGGTCGGGCTGCGGGTGGTGCGGGGGCTGCTGCAGGCCGGCTGAGGCCTGGCTGGGGGGTCAACGTCGCGCTGGCGGGCCGGCGGGGGAGGACATCTACTGGTGCGTACGGTGCACCAGGCGCGTCGTACACACCAGTAGGTCCAGCCGCCGGGGCGGGCACCCGACACCGGACAAGCGCGGCGAGAGCCTCAGCTGGCCTTCTTCTTCGCCGGCGTCTTCTTGGCCGCGGCCTTCTTCGCGGGCGCCTTCTTGGCGGTCTTCTTCGTCGCCGCCTTCTTGGCCGGCTTGGCGGGCGCCTCGTCGGCGTCGTCCTCGTCGGTCTCGCCGCGCGACTTCTTGGCGGCGTCGACGGAGCGCTGCAGCGCGGCGAGCAGGTCGACGACCTCGCCGGAGCTCTTGGCGGCCTTGGCGGTCTTCTTGACCTCGCCGCCCTCGATCTTGGCCTTCACCAGCGCCTCGACGGCCTCGGCGTAGTCGTCGTCGAACTCGTCGGCGTCGAAGTCGCCGGCCAGCGTCTCGACGAGGAGGTGGGCCATCTTGACCTCGGCGTCCTTGACCTCGCCGGGCTCGACGGAGAAGTCGGGCTGGCGGACCTCGTCGGGCCACATCATCGTCTGCATCACGATCACGTCGTCGCGCACCCGCAGCACCGCCACCGAGGTGCGCTGCCGGATCGCCACTGTCACCACAGCCATCCGGTCGGCATCGAGCAACGCCTGCCGGAGCAGGGCGTAGGGCTTGGCGCCGGTCTTCTCGGGCTCGAGGTAGTAGGACTTCTCGAACAGCATCGGGTCGATCTGCTCGGTCGGCACGAACTTCTCGACGGCGATCTCGCGGGAGGAGCTGATCGGCAGCTCGGCCATGTCGTCGTCGGTGAGGATGACCATCTCGCCGTCCTCGGTCTCGTAGCCCTTGGCGATGTCGGCGTAGGCCACCTCCTCGCCGTCGATCGCGCAGACCCGCTGGTAGCGGATCCGGCCGCCGTCCTTGGCGTGCACCTGCCGGAACGACACGTCGTGGGACTCGGTGGCGGCGTAGAGCTTGACGGGCACGTTGACCAGCCCGAAGGACACCGAGCCCTTCCAGATCGCGCGCATGGGGAAGACCTTTCGCAACAGCCGAGACGGATCGCGGTCGACGGCGCAGGTGGCACTGCCGTCACATCAGTATCAGGGACAGCCGCGTTCTGCGCACCTGGTCGACGTACCCCAGCCCCGGCCCGGCATGTGCCGGCCGCGCCCGTCCGGGGCACCTAGGGTGGCCGCATGCGTCCGATGCTCGCCACCAAGGGCGACCACGTGCCCACCGGTGCCGACTGGCTGCACGAGGTGAAGTGGGACGGCATGCGCGTGCTCGCCGACCTCGACGCGTCCCGTGAGCGGCGGATCCGGCTCACCAGCCGCACCGAGAAGGACGCGACGGTCTCCTTCCCCGAGCTGCACGACCTGCCCGGCGACGACCTGCTCCTCGACGGCGAGGTGGTGGCACTGGTCGACGGCGCCCCGTCGTTCGGTGCGCTCGCGGAGCGGATGCACGTCGGCAGGGCCGACCGCGCCGCGCGGCTGGCCGAGCGGCTCCCCGTCACCTACCTGGTCTTCGACCTGCTCCGCCTCGATGGCCGCGACCTGTTGCGCGAGCCGCTCGAACGCCGCCGCGCGCTGCTCGAGGGGCTGGGCCTGGCCGGCGTCCACTGGCAGGTGCCCCCGGCGTACGACGACGGCGCGATGCTGTTCGAGGCGACCCGGCAGCAGGGCCTGGAAGGCATCGTCAGCAAGCGACGCGGATCTCGCTACCAGCCCGGGGTCCGCAGCCCCCACTGGCTGAAGTTCCCGCACCGGCGCCGAGGCTCGTTCGTCGTCGGCGGCTGGCGCCACGAGACCGACTCGACCACCCGGTTGGGCGCGGTGCTGGTGGGGGTGCCGACCCGCGACGGGCTGATCTACCGCGGCCGGGTGGGCAGCGGCATCGCCGGCAAGGTCGGCCCGATGCTGCGGGAGGCGTTGGCGCCGTTCGCCCGGGACACCAGCCCGTTCGCCGACGAGGTGCCGCGGGTCGACGCGCAGGGCACCCACTGGGTCGAGCCGGTGCTCGTCGTCGACGTGGAGGCCCTCGGGCTCTCCTCGCAGGAGCGGCTGCGCCAGCCGGCGTACGTCGGCGTCCGAGCGGACCTGACGCCGGACGACCTCACCCCCACGGACCTGGCAGGGTGGTGACCATGTCGCGTTCACGACTCCTCGGGATCCCCGCCCTCCTCCTCGCGCTGCTCGCGCTCGACGGCCTGCTGGCCGCGCCGGCGCACGCCGAGTCCGTCCGGCTCGGCGGCGTCGACGTGCGCGTCACCGACGCCACCCAGCAGGTGGTCACGGTCAACCGCAGCAAGGGCTACCGCGCCCGCGTCGTCTTCTGGGCCCGCACCGACGCCGGGTGGAAGCGGCGGATGGCGACCGACGGCGGCCGGATCGGCTACGGCGGCCTGGTGCCGGCCAAGAAGCGCAAGCAGGGCACCGGCGCGACCCCGCTGGGCACCTTCGGGCTGCCGTTCGCGTTCGGCACCCGGTCCCGCGACGACGCCTGGAAGATCCGCTACCGCAAGATCCGCAAGGGCGACTACTGGGTGCAGGACAACGGGTCGGCGTACTACAACCGCTACCGCAACCGCCGCCAGGGTGGCTTCCGGTGGCGGCTTCCGAGCAGCGACCCCAACTCCTCGGAACGCCTGACCGACTACCCGAAGCAGTACGAGCTGAGCATCGTCACCGGCTTCAACCGCCGCCAGGTCCGCCACCGCGGCTCGGGGATCTTCCTGCACGTCAACGGCCGCGGCGCCACCGCCGGCTGCGTGAGCGCCCCGCGGCCCTTCATCGTCCGCACGATGCGCAAGCTCGACCCGGCCAAGGCGCCGGTGATCGCGATCGGGCGCTGATGCCGTCGTCGGGGTGCCATCGGTGAGCCCGCGGGACGACGCGCGATGAGCCCGGAGGGCAGCGAGGTCCATGTCGAGGTGGAGGGCCGCACGCTGCGGCTGTCCAACCTCGAGAAGGTGCTCTACCCGCGCACCGGCACCACCAAGGGGGAGGTGCTGCACTACTACGCGCAGGTGGCGCCGGTGCTGCTGCCGCACCTGCGCGACCGGGCGGTGACCCGGATCCGCTGGCCCAACGGCGTGGAGCAGCAGAGCTTCTTCGAGAAGAACGCCCCCGCCGGCACGCCGTCGTGGGTGCGGATCGCGAAGGTGCCCACCACGGGCAGCCGTGCCCCGTCGCGCAACGGCGACCACCTGGAGTTCCCGGTCTGCGACGACCTCGCGACGCTCACCTGGCTGGCCAACCTGGCGGCGCTGGAGCTGCACGTGCACCAGTGGAAGGTGGGCAGGAACGGCCGGCCGCGCAACCCCGACCGGTTGGTCGTCGACCTCGACCCCGGCGAGCCCGCGGGGCTCTCGGAGTGCTGCCAGGTGGCGCTGCTGGTGCGCGACAAGCTCGCCGAGCGCTCGCTCGCCGGCCGTCCGGTCACCAGCGGCTCCAAGGGCCTCCA
>JAUILS010000216.1 GCA_030432975.1 Actinomycetes bacterium | reverse complement strand
CCCTGGACCAGAGCGGCGGCAGCACCCCCAGAGCGCTGCGGCTCTACGGCATCGACGAGTCGGCGTACGCCGACGAGGCGGAGATGTTCGACCTGATCCACGCCATGCGGACCCGGATCATCACCAGTCCGGTGTTCACCGGGGAGCGCATCCTCGCGACCATCCTGTTCGAGCAGACCATGAACCGGCAGATCGGCGGCATGGGCTCGGCGGAGTACGTCTGGACCCAGAAGCGCATCGTCCCCTTCCTCAAGGTCGACAAGGGCCTCGAGGCGGAGGCCGACGGGGCGCGCCTGATGAAGCCGATCCCCGCTCTCGACGAGACGCTCGAGCGCGCCTTGCGGCACGGTGTGTTCGGCACCAAGATGCGCTCGGTGGTCCTGACCTCCGACGCGACCGGCGTCGGGGCCGTGGTCGACCAGCAGTTCGCCGTCGCCCGGCGGATCCTGGCGGCCGGACTGGTGCCGATCATCGAGCCCGAGGTCGACATCCACAGTCCGGACAAGGCGGGTGCCGAGAAGCTCCTCAAGGAGGCGCTGCTCCACCACCTCGACGAGCTCGACGACGGGCAGGACGTGATGCTCAAGCTGACCCTGCCCGAGCAGGACGGCGACCACCGCGAGCTGGTGGAGCACCCCCGGGTGCTGCGCGTGGCCGCGCTCTCCGGCGGCTACACCCGCGAGGAGGCCGACGCGCGGCTGAGCAGGAACCCCGGCGTCATCGCCAGCTTCTCCCGGGCGCTCACCGAGGGCCTGACCGTGCAGATGACCGACGTGCAGTTCGACGCGGCTCTGGACGCCTCGATCGACGCGATCTACGCCGCCTCGTCGACCTGACCGGCCGGCTCCGGCTCAGACGTCCCGCAGCAGCGGCGCCACGTCGGCGCCGAACGACGACAGGAACGCCTCTTGATCGTGCCCCGGCGCGTGGAAGACCAGGTGGTCGAAGCCGGCGTCGACATAGGGGCGCACGGCGGCGACCACCTCGTCGGGTGTCGTCGCGACGATCCATCGTGAGGCCACCCGCTCGATCGGCAGCGCGTCGGCCGCGGCCTCCATCTCCTGCGGGTCCGAGAGCCGGTGCTTCTCCTCGGCGCTGAGCGACAAGGGCGCCCAGAAGCGGGTGTTCTCCAGCGCCTGGTCGCGGGTGGGGGCGTAGGACAGCTTGATCTCGATCATCCGGACGATGTCGTCGGGAGCCCGGCCGGCGGCCTGCAGACCCTCGGCCACGGCGGGGAGCAGCGCGTCGGTGTAGAGCTCCATCCCCTTGCCGCTGGTGCAGATGAAGCCGTCGCCGACCCGGCCGGCGTACTTCGCCATCTGCGGTCCCCCCGCGGCGACATAGATCGGGACCCCGCCTTCGGGTCGGTCGTAGATGGTGGCGTCGACCGTCGTGTAGTAGTCGCCGTCGAAGGTCACCCGCTCGCCGGCCCACAGGGCGCGCATCAGCCGCACCGACTCGCGCAGCCGCGCCCAGCGCTCCTTGAACTCCGGCCACTCCGGGAGCCCGACCGCGATCTCGTTGAGCGCCTCGCCGCTGCCGACGCCGAGGATGACCCGTCCCGGGCTCAGCAGGGCGAGCGTCGCGAGGTGCTGGGCGAGCACGGCCGGGTTGTAGCGGAACGTCGGCGTCAGCACGCTGGTGCCGAGCGCGACCCGCTGGGTGCGCTCACCGATCGCGGCCAGGGCGGCCAAGGCGAACGGCCCGTGGCCGCCCTCGTGCCGCCACGGCTGGAGGTGGTCGCTGACCATCACGCTGTCGAGCCCGACCTCCTCCGCGCGCACGCCGAGCTCGACGAGGTCTCGGGGTCCGAACTGCTCGGCCGAGGCCTTGTAGCCGACCTTGAGGCGGGGGGAGGGCGAGGTCATGGCCCGATCATGTCCTAGGGGCGGTGGCGTGCCGGCGAGGGGCGCCCGCCGCGCGCGGATGGGGGCGCCTGACATGCTGGGACTCGTGCGACTCCCCACCGAGGCTCCCGCCGGATGACGGCGCTGACCGGGCTGCCCACCGCGGCACTCCTCGAGCGCGCCGCCAAGCGACGCGACGACCTGTTCGGGACCCGGGTGACCTACTCGCCGAAGGTGTTCATCCCGCTCACCACGCTGTGTCGTGACCGGTGCGGCTACTGCACGTTCGCGGAGTCGCCGCGGACCGCGCGGGCGCCGTACCTCTCGCCCGAGGAGGTGCTGGCCATCGCCGAGCAGGGTGCGGCGGCGGGCTGTCACGAGGCGTTGTTCACCCTGGGCGAGGCGCCCGAGCATCGCTACCCCGAGGCGGCGGCCTGGCTGGCCGAGCGCGGGCACGCGTCGACGGTCGGCTACCTCGCCGAGATGGCCGCGCTGGTGCTGGAGGAGACCGGGCTGCTGCCGCACGCCAACGCGGGGGCCCTCTCCGCCGACGAGCTGTCCACCCTCCGGCCCGTGTCCGCCTCGCAGGGGATGATGGTCGAGAGCCTGCGCCCCGACCTGGCCGCCCATCGCGGCGCGCCCGACAAGACGCCCGAGCGACGGCTGGCCACGCTCGACGCCGCCGGGCGGCTCGCGATCCCGTTCACCACCGGGATCCTGGTCGGCATCGGGGAGACGGAGGCCGACCGGGTCGAGGCGCTGGAGGCGATCGCCGAGGCGCACCGCCGACACGGGCACGTGCAGGAGGTGATCGTCCAGAACTTCCTGCCCAAGCCCGGCACGGCGATGCGCGACGCCGAGCCCTGCCCGCCCGACGACCACCTCCGCGCGATCGCCCTGGCCCGGCTGGTGCTGCCCGACGACGTGCATGTCCAGGCCCCGCCCAACCTTTCGGAGCCCGACCAGCTCGGTGACCTCCTTGCTGCGGGCATCGACGACTGGGGTGGTGTCTCGCCGGTGACCGCCGACCACGTCAACCCCGAGCGGCCGTGGCCCTCGCTCGAGGCGTTGCGCACCGCGACCGAGGCCGCCGGCCACCAGCTGGCGCCGCGGCTCACCGTCTATCCCGAGTACGCCGGCGTGCCCGACCGCTGGCTCGACGAGGCGTTGCGCTTCCCGGTGCTCGACCGGGCCGACGCCGACCTGCTCGGCCGCGACGACCCCGGCGCCCTGTGGCCCGAGCGCCACCAGGACGCCGCCAACGTCGGCACCGGCGCCGAGGTGATGCAGATCGGGCGGCGGTCGACCGCGTGGTTCTCCGGCGCCGGCACCGACCCGACCCCGCTGCGCCCCGCGGCGGGGCCGGTGCGCGGCCGGGTCCGCGAGGTGCTCGACGGCGTCCGGGCCGGCCAGGACCCCGGGGCCGAGGAGCTCGAGGTGCTCTTCTCCGCCCGCGGCGGCGAGGTGGCGGCGGTCGCCGAGGCCGCCGACGAGATCCGGCGCCGGGTGGTCGGCGACGAGGTCACCTTCGTGGTCAACCGCAACATCAACTACACCAACGTGTGCACCTACAAGTGCACGTTCTGCGGTTTCTCGAAGGGCCCGTTGTCCCTCAACCTCCGCGGGGCGCCGTACCTCCTCTCGCTGGAGGAGATCGCCGACCGCAGCGAGGAGGCCGCGGCGCTCGGCGCGACCGAGGTCTGCCTGCAGGGCGGCATCCACCCGCGCTTCGACGGCAACTTCTATGTCGAGGTCGCCCAGGCGGTCCACGAGCGGGTGCCCGACCTGCACCTCCACGGCTTCACCGCGCTGGAGGTGATGGAGGGCTCGCGTCGGCTGCAGGAGCCGCTCGAGAGCTATCTGCTGCGGCTGAAGGACGCCGGGCTGCGCTCGCTGCCCGGCACGGCCGCGGAGATCCTCGACGACGAGGTCCGCGCGGTGCTCTGCCCCGACAAGATCACCACCGACGAGTGGCTCGAGGTGCACCGCGTCGCCCACGGCGTCGGCCTGCGCAGCAACGTCACCATGATGTTCGGCTCGGTCGAGCGGCCGGCCCACTGGGTCCGCCACCTGCTGCGCACTCGCGACCTGCAGCGCGAGACCGGTGGCTTCACCGAGTTCGTCGGGCTGCCCTTCGTCCACATGGCGTCGCCGGTCTATCTCAAGCGCGCGGCCCGCCGCGGCCCGACCTGGCGCGAGACCGTGCTGGTCCACGCGGTGGCCCGGATCGCCTACGCCGCCGACATCGACCATGTGCAGGCCTCGTGGGTCAAGCTCGGCCGGGTCGGCGCCCAGCAGCTGCTGGCCGCGGGCGTCGACGACCTCGGCGGCACGCTGATGGACGAGAACATCAGCCGGGCCGCGGGCGCCAGCCACGGCCAGGGGCTCACCCCGGCCGACCTCGCCGACATCGCCCGCGAGGCGGGCCGGCCGCTGCGCCAGCGCACCACGCTCTACGGCGAGGTGCGGGTGCGGCAGGAGACCGCGGTCGGCTGATCGTTCGGGGTCGCGGGATACTCGGCCACATGGAGTTCCAGGAGGTCGTCCGCCGTCGCCGGATGGTCCGCACGTACGCCGACCGGCCGGTCGACCCGGCGGCGGTGACGCGCGCTCTCGACAACGCCACCCGCGCGCCGAGCGCAGGCTTCAGCCAGGGCTGGGGCTTCCTCGTCCTCGACGACCCCGCCGACGTGTCGCGCTTCTGGGACGCGACCACCGACCCCGCGGAGGGGCCCGACTCCTGGCTGGTCGGGATGCGCACGGCGCCGGTGGTCGTCATCCCGTGCTCCAGCAAGGCGGCCTATCTCGACCGCTACGCCGAGCCCGACAAGGGCTGGGCCGACCGCGACGAGGCGCGCTGGCCGGTGCCGTTCTGGCACATCGACGCGGGCATGGCGTCGTTGCTGATCCTGCAGACGGTGGTGGACGAGGGACTGGGCGCCTGCTTCTTCGGTATCCCGCCGGAGTACGACGGCGCGGTGCGCGAGGCCTTCGGCATCCCCGACCGCTTCGACCCGATCGGGGCGATCACCATCGGGCACCCCGCCGACGGCGAGCGGGTGACCGGGTCGGCGCGCACCCGGCCTCGCCGCGACCTCGGCTCGGTGGTCCATCGGGGTCGCTGGGCCGCCGACGACCGACCCGACCCCGGACCCTGACCCACAGGAGGAGCGAGTGGCACGCACGATCGCGACCAACACCTACGGCGGCCTCGAGGAGGTCCTCGCCTTCGTCCGTCCACGGCACCACATGGTGCTGCTCACCCGCCGCGCCGACGGCACCCCGCAGGGCTCGCCGGTGAGCGGCGGCGTCGACGGCGAGGGGCGGATCGTCGTAGCGACCTACCCCGAGCGGGCCAAGACCCGCAACGCCCGGCTCCGGCCGGAGGTCAGCGTGGTCGTGCTCTCCGACGAGTGGGACGGCCCCTGGGTGCAGGTCGACGGCGGCTGCGAGGTGCTCGACGCCGTCGTCGACGGCACACCGTCGGAGCCGGCGCTCGACGCCTTCGAGGAGTACTTCCGCAGCATCGCGGGGGAGCACCCCGACTGGGCGGAGTACCGCCAGGCCATGGTCGACCAGGGCAAGTCGCTGCTGCGGATCACCCCCACCCGCTGGGGGCCGGTCGCCACGGGCGGGTTCCCCGCGCGGCTGGCCTGACCCTCGCGTCGCCGCGGAGCAAGCGACCCCGGCCGAGAAGGTTGACGGATCAACTACCCTCGACATCATCGGGCAACCGCCACCCGCCAGGAGGACCCATGAGCGACACCACCCCGGACCTCGCCGCGATCGAGGCCGAGCGCGACCGCATCCGCGCCGCCCACCTGAGGCCGGCGGACCAGCGGCCCGCGAGCACCGCCCGCGGCCT
>JAUILS010000215.1 GCA_030432975.1 Actinomycetes bacterium | reverse complement strand
TCGTAGAGCAGCGTGGCGTTGTAGTTGTAGCGGCTGTACTCGAAGGCCACGGCCTCGTTGGCGTTGATCTCCCAGACGTCGGCGCCGGTCACCGTCGCCAGCGCCGCGTCGTTGGCCAGCACGTGGTCGAGGGAGCCCGACAGCCCGGCGAAGCTGTACGACGCGTCACCGGCCTGGTCGGAGGCGACCTTGGTGTAGCCCGCGTCGTAGAGGACCTGCATCGGGTCCTCCTGGGTGTAGGCGTTGAAGTCGCCGGTCAGGAAGACCTTGGCCACCCCGCGGTCGGCGGCGAAGGCGTCGGCGAACTCGACCAGCGACGCCGCCTGCCGGGTCCGGTCGCCGTTGAAGGCGCCCTGCTCGCCGTTGGCGTTGTCGCCGGTGGCCGGGGGGTCGCTGTCGCCCTTGGACTTGAAGTGGTTGACCACCACCGCGAACCCGTCGGCGTCGAGACCGCCCACGGCCTTGAACACCTGGGCCAGCGGCTCGCGAGCGTTGCTGAAGTCGGCGTCGCCGACCAGCACCCGCGAGCCACCGACCGGCTCGACGGTGCTCGGGTCGTAGATGAACGCGGTGCGGATGACGTCCTGGTCGGCCAGGTCGGGCAGGTCGGCGGCATCCGGCGACGGCACGAAGGCCCACCGGGTGCTGCCGGCGGCCGCGTTGAGCGCGTCGACCAGCGCCGAGAGCGCGTCGTCGCGGTCGGTCTCGCCGAGGAGCTTGACGGAGTTCTCGATCTCCTCCAACGACACGACGTCGGCGCCGAGGCTGCTGATCGCCGCAACGATCTTGTCCTGCTGGCGCTGCAGGTCCTCCGCCTGCGCCGCGCCGCGCGGCCCGTCGGGGGTGCACGACCGGTTGGCGACCGGGTCGCCGAAGCGGTCGGTGTAGTAGGTGCACGTGCCGCCGGCCGCCACGAAGTCCTCGCCGGTGGTGTTGAAGTAGTTGAGGACGTTGAACGTCGCCAGCGTGAGGTCGCCGCCGACCGGCTCGGGGGCCGGCGTCCGCGTGTCGGAGAAGGTCACCACGTCGGCGCCCTCGTCGGTCACCTGCTGGGTCGGCTGGAACTTCCAGGCGCCGTTGCGGAAGTCGAGGATGACCGGCGCCTGCAGGGTGGCGGTGGCGCCCACCCGCACGGTGTTGGCCAGGCTCAGCCACGGCAGCGGGATCGACTGGTTGCTGCTGGAGAAGAAGTTGATGCTCGCGCCGTCGTCGAGCACCACCTTGCGTGCGTCGTTGTCGGCGACGACGGCGTCGTACTCGGGCGTGCCCACGGGCGCGATGTCGGTGGGCTGCCACAGCGGGGTGTCGCCGGTGGCCAGCCACACCTCGGCGTACTGGTTGGTGGTGTAGTTGTTGGTCACCGTGAACGCGTCGGTCGGCGCGAGCAGCTCGCTCTCGTGGGCCTCGCGGTCCGCCTCCGTCGTGGGGTACGCCGCCGCGAGGGGCGTCACCGGCTCGGGAGTGTCGGTCAGCTTGACCACGCCGCCGCTGGCCGGCACGAGCTCAGTGAGGCCGCCGAACTCCGCCACCTGGGCGGTGACCTCGACGAGGTCGCCGATCTCCGGCCCGACGGCCATGCTGGCGGAGCCGAAGACGTAGATCGCGTCCGAGGCACCAGGCGTGTCGTCGGTGCCGCCGCCGGTGCCCTCGGTCTGCATCACGAATCCATTGAAGCCGCCCGTCGGGTAGGCCGCCGTGACGACGCCGCGGGTGGTGACCGTCTGGCCGAGCAGCGGGCTCACCGCCGCGTCGGTGCCCTGGATCTCCGCGATGGTCACGTCGCTGGGCGGGGGCGGCGGCGGCCCGTCGCCACCGGCGGTGGGCGTCGGCGCGGCCAGCGAGAAGTCGGCAGCGTTGTTGTCGGTGTCGGCTCCGGTCGCGGAGCGCTGCGCCGACTGGGTGGTGCCGGCGCCCGGGCCGGGCGCCGTCTCGTAGGAGCTGGCCGTGGCGAGGCCGACCATGTCGACGATGTCGCTGCGACCCGCCAGGTCACCGGTGTCGGTGACCGCCGTGGTGCCGTTGAGGAGGTAGACCTGGCCCCCCGCCGCGGCCATGCTGAACGCCGGGAGCGCCGTGGCGTCGGGGGTGGGCAGCGCGGCACCGTTGGCGCCGGCGGAGCCCATCTGGACCAGGAAGTGGCTGTCGGCGGGCACCGACCCGGACAGCGCGTAGGGGCTGCCGCCGCTCCCGCCTCCGGCCGACCGGTAGTGCACGGAGAGCCCGTTGAGGTCGATCGCCGCGCCGGTCGGGTTGTAGAGCTCGATGAAGTCGGCGTTGAGCACCGCGCCGTTGTTGCCGCCGGCGCCGTAGACCTCGCTGATCACCAGGCCGGTGCCGGCCGGGTTGGCCACGGCCGCGGGCGCCACGGCGACCGTCAGACCGGACACGGCCAGCGCGCCGGCCGCGAGCGGGGCGGCGGCCCGGCGGAGACGGGCGTGGGGGCGCGGGGACAGCGCGGAGCGGACAGGCACGGGACCTCCCGAGATCGGCGACGGCGGTGGGCTGCGCGCCACACCTTAGCCACCCGCCGCCGGGGTGGCGCTACCCCCTGAGGGGGAAATTCTCGGTGGCGGGCAGGTGGCCGGGAGCCGAAAGACCTGCGGCTCAGGCCGGCGTACCCCGCAGAGAGTGACGCTGCCGCCACACGTCGCGGAAGAACTCGTAGCCCGACCACAGGGTCATCGCGACCGCCCCTGCGAGCAGCACCTGGGCGAGGTAGAAGAGACCCGCGCCGGCGGCGCCGAACTGGTCGAAGGCGCCGCCGTGGGCGTCGCCGTGCGGCAGCGGCAGACAGAGGACGGCCAGCGCCACGCCCTGGAGCGTGGTCTTGATCTTGCCGCTCTGGTTGGCGGGCAGCACCACGTGCTTGAGGATCGACAGCCGCAGCAGGGTCACGGACCACTCCCGCACCAGCACCACGATCGTCACCCACCACCAGATGTCGCCGACGATCGACAGCCCGATGAAGGCCATGCCGGTGATCGCCTTGTCGGCGATCGGGTCGGCGATCTTGCCGAAGTTGGTGACCAGGTTGCGGGCGCGGGCGATGTCGCCGTCGATCTTGTCGGTGATCATCGCGGCCACGAAGATCGCGAACGCGACACACCGCCACAGCACCGAGTCGCCGCCGTCCTGGAGCAGCGCCCACCCGAAGAAGGGCACCATCACGATCCGCAGCGTGGTCAGCACGTTGGGCAGGTTGAGGTTGCTGACCTGCGTGGTCGGCTCACTCATCACCCTCACCCCTGTCCTCCGGCGGCAGCGGGACCGCCACCAGGTCGGCCCCGTCGCTCGCCACCACCCGGGCGACCACCAGGCCGCCGGGCGACCGGCGCTCGGTCGAGCCGCCGGTCAGGGTGGTGACGCCGTCGACCTCGGGGCCCTGGTGCGCGGCCCGTCCTTCGGGATCGGCGTCCCCGTCCCCGGCCGATTCAACCAGCACCCGCACCTCCTCGCCGACCCGCTCCGCCGCTCGCTGGGAGGTGAGCTCCTCGACGAGGTCGGTCACGTGAGCCACGCGGGCAGCGATCTCGTCGTCGTCGAGCTTGCCGTCGTACGCCGCGGCCTCGGTGCCGTCCTCGTCGGAGTAGCCGAAGACGCCGGTCACGTCGAGGCGCGCCGCGACGAGGAAGTCGCACAGGGTCTGCAGGTCCTCGTCGGTCTCGCCGGGGAAGCCGACGATGACGTTGGACCGGACGCCGGCGAGCGGCGCGGTCTCCCGCACCCGCTCGAGCAGGCCCAGGAAGGCGTCGGGGTCGCCGAAGCGGCGCATCCGGCGCAGCACGCCGGCGGCGGCGTGCTGGAAGGACAGGTCGAAGTACGCCGCCACGCCGGGCGTCGCGCCGATCGCCTCGACCAGCGAGGGCCGCATCTCCGCCGGCTGGAGGTAGGAGACGCGCACCCGCTCGACGCCGTCGACGGCCGCCAGCTCGGGCAGCAGCGTCTCCAGCAGGCGGAGGTCGCCGAGGTCCTTGCCGTAGGACGTGGAGTTCTCGCTGACCAGGAACAGCTCCCGGGCGCCCTGCTCGGCCAGCCAGCGCGCCTCCGCGAGCACGTCGGACGGGCGCCTGCTCACGAAGGAGCCCCGGAAGCGTGGGATCGCGCAGAACGAGCACCGCCGGTCGCAGCCGCTGGCCAGCTTGAGCGCCGCGGTCGGGCCGGAGTCGAGCCGCACCCGGTCGGCCAGCCCGTGGCCGGGCACCACCGCGTCGGTGTCCTGCCGGTCGACGGGCGAGAGCGGCAGCAGCAGCCGCCGATCCTGCGGCGTGGGCGCCGTCGGCCGGTCGCCCGCCAGCACCGACCGCAGCCGGGCCGCGATGTCGGGGTAGTCGTCGAAGCCGAGCACCGCGTCGGCCTCCGGCAGCGAGTCGGCGAGCTCGCCGCCGTACCGCTCGGCCAGGCAGCCCACCGCCACCACGGCGCGGGTGCGACCCTCGCCCTTGAGGTCGGCTGCCTGGAGCAGCACGTCGACGGAGTCCTTCTTGGCGCTCTCGACGAAGCCGCAGGTGTTGACCACCACGGTCTCTGCCCGGTCGGCGTCGGCGACGAGCTCGAAGCCCTCGGCCGCCAGCCGCCCCGCCAGCTCCTCGGAGTCGACCTCGTTGCGCGCGCAGCCGAGCGTCACCATCGCCACCGTCCGGCGGTCGTCGGTCGGGTGCGCGGTCGGCGGCTTCGCGGCGGTGGTCATGGCCTGTCGAGTATGACGGGCCGCCGGGTGTCGGCGGAATCGCCGGCGCCGGAGCGGCCCCTGCGCTGCCACCGGTGGTTGAGGAGGTCGCCCAGCGACCGTCTCGAAACCACCGGTGACCTGCCGACGATCGGTCGCTCCCAGCGGCAGGAGCAGCCACGGCCAGACGCGGGGCCGCCGTAGGGTTCGACCATGGGTTTCCCACGCTGGCCCACCCGGTCGGGAGCAGGCCAGCCGGAGCAGCAGCTCAGAGGCGGGGTCGCGGACGACCAGACCGCTGCGTCGATCCTCGACCGCCTTCACAGCGTGGAGTGGGACCAGCTGAACCACGCCTACGGACCTGCGAGCGACGTCCCAGGCGAACTCGGGGCCTTGACGCTCGGGACTACGCCATGCGGCGAGCAGCATGGACCGAGCTCTGGGGGACTGTCCACCACCAAGGAACGGTCTATGAGGCAACGGTCCCGACGGTCGACGTGATGGCCGACCTTGCCGGCTGGCGCGAGTTCCCGGACCGGCGCGACGCCCTCTGCATGCTGTGCGCCCTTGCTGAGGGGAACGGCAGTCATGCCGACCGGGTGGTCGCCGCAGTCCGCACGCGGGCCCACGCCTTGGTTGCCAACTGGCCCCACGAGCCGGAGCTGGTCCAGCGTGGACTTCTCATGTTGAGCAGGTCGGTCGGGGCAGTCGAAGACTCGCTCCGGAGAGAGGTCCTGCCCGCGCGTCTGGAGGCTGCATGGGAGGTGGGCACGAGCCGAGACATCTGGGCACGATTCGGCGACGAGGTCATCGTCGACCAGGCGGAGGCCCAGCGCTTCGACAGCGCCATGGACCTCCTCTCGGAGCTCGAGGACTGGGCGTTCTCAGAGGTGGCTGACGCCTGACCCCTCCGCGCATTCACGCCGTGGGCGTCCGGTGTCAGAGCTCAGTGGGCCGGTAGCTGAGGGCTCGGTCCACGATCTTGGCAGCGGTCGGCTCGCGGTCGAAGTGCTGGTGTGGCCAGAAGACCAGGTCAACGGCGCGGGGGTCA
>JAUILS010000010.1 GCA_030432975.1 Actinomycetes bacterium | reverse complement strand
GTGGACGTTCGGCGTGGCGTGACTCCCGTCACGGCCCGCGCGATGGCCGGTCGGCTCCCTCAGGCCGAGCCGACAGCACTCTCGCCGGGGACGGCCTTGGGCGACGAGCCGTACCTGTCGGTGAACGTCATCGGGCTCCCCCACCGGTCGCGGACGTCGGCAGCGTGTGCATGTGAGCCGAGGCAGCGGCCGCGGAGTCCTCGAGCGTGCCCTGCGCTGCGCGGTAGCGGCGCCCCATCACGACCGCCATCGCGACGCCGGCGACGGAGAAGACGGCCATCACCCACGCCGTGGCGGCCAGGCCGGCGGCGAGGGCCTCGCCCTGGGCGATGCCCTCATCGACGCGGTTGGCCGTCACCGAGCTGTAGATCGTTGCCGCGAGGGCCGTGGCGACCGCCGCGCCGACGTAGCGGGCCATGTTGGAGACCCCGGACGCCGACCCCACCTGGTGGGCGGGGACGCACGCCGTGGAAGCCGACGACGCGGGGCCGTTGGACATCCCCATCCCGACGGCGATGGCGATGAGGGGCAGCACGAAGATGCCGTAGCGCCAGTCGGCATCGACCAGGCCCACCACGGCGAACCCGGCAGCCGTGATCGCGAAGCCGAGGCCGACGACCTGGCGGCCGCCGATCCGGGCGGCGAACCTCGGGACGAGCGGCGCGACCACGACCAGGCCCGCGGTCGCGGGAAGGGTCGCGAGACCGGCCTGGAGCGGGGTGAAGCCCAGCGAGCTGGGGTCCTGGAACCAGAGGCTGAGCACGTACATCAGGGCGTTGATCGTCCCCGCGCCGATGAGGATCGCGACGGTGGAGGCCACCAGGACCCGGTTGCGGAGGAGCGCCAGGTCGAGCAGGGGCACCGCGACGCGCTGCTCGACGGCGACGAAGCCGACCCCGGCCGCGACGGTGAGGAGCAGGCAGGAGAACGTCGCCAGAGAGGTCCAGCCCCAGACGCTGCCCTGGCTGAGCGCGAGGATGAGCGGGCCGAGGGTGAGTGCCACCAGCACCGTGCCGCCGTAGTCGATGGACCGGGGGCGTGACGGGTCGTTGGACTCCTCGACCGTGCGCCAAGTGATCGCCATGCAGACCAGTCCGACGCCTGCGTCGATCCAGAACAGGCCCTGCCAGCCGGTGATGTCGACGAGGACGCCACCGATCAGAGGACCTGCAGCCGCGCCGACGGCCGCGGCCGCACCCCACAGCGACACGGCCCGCAGCTGCTCGTCCCCGGAGTTCGCCACCGTGAGCAGGCTCAGCCCACAGGCGAGGATGGTGGAGCCGGCGGCACCTTGGATGAACCGGCCGGCGATCACACCGGCACCCGAGGTGGACAGTCCGATCAGCACGCAGGAGACGACGAAGAGCAGCAGCCCGAGCTGGAACATCCGCCGCCTGCCGAAGACGTCGCCCAGCGAGCCCGAGGTCACGATCACGGCCGCGCCGATGAGGGAGTAGCCGGTGACCGCCCATTGCAGCGTGTTCACCGACGTCCCCGTGTCCTGGCTGATCGCCGGCAGGAGGATGCTGACGGCCGAGGTGTTCGCATTGACCACCAGCGTGGACAGGCAGGTCGCCGCGAGTACGCCGCCGGTCTTGGCCGCTGTCGATGTCGCCGTCATGCGCGTCCTCGCCGTCGTGAGCTCAGGAGACCGGGACGCGCGACGCCAGGCGCTCGAGGAGCAGGGCCTGTGCCACGATCATCCGCTCGATCTCGTCCGGGTCCACACTCTCATCCGAGGCGTGGATGCGTGAGGCGGCGACATCCTCCGGGCCCCACAGGACGAACTCGGCCTCCGGGGCGGCCGTCTGCAGGGTGCGCAGCAGCGGGATGGATCCGCCGCACCCTGCCTCGCCGGCCGGCCGACCGAAGGCCTCCGCCAGCGCCTCGCGAGCGGCGTCCACACCGGGGCCCCCGGTGGCGCAGAGGAACGGCGGAGCCTCCTTGGTCCGCCGGACCTCGACCTGGGCTCCCCACGGTGCGTGCGCCTCGAGGTGGGCCACCAGGGCGTCGAGCTCGCGGGCCGGCTCGGAGCCGGGCACGATCCGCATCGAGATCTTGGCGCTGGCCTCGGGGATGAGCACGTTGGACGACCCCGCGATGCTCGTCATGTCCACCCCGATCGCGTTGATCGAGGGCTTCCCCCAGAGCCTGTCGCCGATGGGTCCGGACCCCGTGAGCTGGACGCCCTCGAGGACGTCTGCACTGCTGCGGAAGTCCTCCACAGAGAGGTCGGCGCCCTCCCAAGGTGCCGTGGAGACGCCCTCGACCGCGACGTTGCCCTCGTCGTCGTGCAGCGTCGACAGCAGTCGGGCCAACGCCATCATCGCGTCCGGCGCCGGGCCGCCGAACACGCCGGAGTGCAGCGGGTGCTCCAGCGTCCGGACGGTCACCACGCACGCCACGTCGCCGCGCAAGGCAGTGGTGAGGACAGGCTCCCCGACCTTGAGGTTCCCCATGTCGCCGATGACGAACACGTCGCACTCGAACAGCTCGGGGTGGGCCTCGACGAAGGCCTCGAGGTTGCTCTCCGTCTCCTCCATGCCCTCGAGGATCAGCCGGACCGTGCACGGCGGGCGACCGTCGAAGACCCGCAGCATCCCCAGGTGCGAGACGAGCCCGCCGATGTCATCGGCAGCCCCCCGCCCGTAGATCCGGCCGTCGTCGCGCCTGGTGGGCGTCCAGGGGTCGCTCGTCCACCCCTGTTCCGGTGGGGCGGGCTGGACGTCGTAGTGGGCGTAGAGGACGACCGTCGGCGACCCCTCCGGGCCGGCGAGCTCGCCGTAGATCGGCGGGTAGCCCGTGGGGACGTCCATCAGCCGGGCGTCTTCGAAGCCGGCCTCGCGGAAGAGCGCCAGCGTGCGCTCCGCCATCCGGTGCACGGGCTCCTCGGGGTATCCGGGGAACGCGACCGAGGGGATCGCGATGAGCTCCTCGAGGTCGGCGAGGACACCGGGCATCAGGGCCTTGGCCTTCGCGGAGATCTCGTGTGCCTGCATGATGTGCCGCCTTCCTTGGTGCGACCGTGGTGGGGGTGCCGAGGCGCGGCTCAGAAGAACGCGCCGATGATCGCGCCGACCGCGATGGTCGTCACGGAGAGGACCAGCATCGGGATGAAGAAGCTGTGGTCGAGCAGCTTGGAGCCCAGCTTCGTCGAACCCGTGAGGTCGAAGTTCGCCGCGGCGATCTGGGTGCCGTTCGCAGGCAGGGTGTAGACACCGCCGAGCCCGCCGGCCCACATGCCGGTCACGACGCCGACGGGCAGGCCGGCCGCGAGGCCCACCGGGACGATCGTCCGGGTGGCCGTCGACTGGCTCGTCGTCAAGGCCGCCACGAGGAAGACCGCGATTGCGAAGATGAACTTCCAGTCGGTGACCCAGCTGCCGATCGTCTCGACGATGTAGGTCTCGTGCGCCGCGATGAAGGTGGCGGTCAGCCAGGCGATCCCAAACAGCGCGATGGCCGAGATCATGCCGGCCTTGAACACGGACTGGCTCGGGACCTCGCTCACGTCGGGGCGGCCGATGAAGAGGATCAGCGAGCCGATGACGAACATGATCAGCACGATCGTCGTCGTCATGTCGACCGACAGCATCTCGCCCTCGACCTCGAACGTCGGGCGCAGGTCCGGGAAGATCCCGAACACCACGATCGCGACCACGCCCAGCAGGAACACGATCGCGGAGTTGCGGCCCTCCTTGGTGAAGGTGAGCTTGGACGCGGCCGACTCCCCGCCCGTGGCCACGGTGGGCGGGGGGATCTCACCGGAGCTGATCCTCGCCTGGATCTCAGGGTCGTCGTCGACGTCCTTCCACATCCGGTTGACGACCATGGAGGTGACCAGGATGCCGACGACGCAGGCGGGGAAGGTGATGGCAAGGATCTGGCCCAGCCCGAGGTTGTAGGGCGCGACATCGGTCAGGGTGAGCATCGCCGCCATCGCCGCCGACACCGGGGACGCCGCGAGCGCGGTGCCGGACTGGACCACGGTCACCGTCATCGGGCGCGCCGGCCTGATCTTGTTCTTGTAGGACACGTCGTAGATCACCGGCAGCAGCGGGTAGATGATGTTGCTCGTCCCGGCCCCGATGGAGAACAGGAACGCCGTCAGGGGCGCGATGAAGGTGATCTGCTTCGGACGTTTCTCGATGACCCGGGCCGCCACGGCGACCATCCAGTCGATCCCGCCGGCGGCCTGCATCAGCGCCGCCGACGTGACGACCGCCAGGATGATGGCCAGCGCCGACGCCGGCGGAGCCCCAGGCGCCTCGCCGAAGATGAAGATGAGGACGAACGTCCCCACCCCGCCCCAGAGACCGACTCCCACGCCTCCGGCCCGAGTGCCCATGACGATCGAGCCGAGCACCACGAGGGCCTCGAGCACGAAGGTGATGCTCATGACGTGTCCTTCCTGGTGGGGCCCCGGTCACCCGGCGGCGCACTGTGAGTCGAGGAGGTACTTCACCGGCCCCAGGGCGGATCGCACGTCCTCACGGATCTGCTCGAGCTGCGGCCCGAGGGTCTCGGCGGCCTGGTAGCGCGCGGACACGAGCGCGGCCCGCTGCTCGTCGAGCCGCGCGCTGGCCTCCGTGATCGCCTGGTCGAAACGGCCGTCCGACGCTGCCTGGATCTGGTCCAGGAAGGCGGAGATCTCTGCCAGCCTCTGGTCCAGCTGCTTCGCCGCGCTGCGCAGCTCGTCGACGCCTTCGGCGCCGGCGACCTCGTCGCGGAGCTCTTGGCTCGATGCCTGGAGGTCCGCATAGCGGTCGCAGGCGCTCTGGGGCGCGGGCGCCTGACCGCACCCGGCAGCGAGGGCGAGGACGGTCAGCAGCGGGACGAGCCGACGCAAGGGCTGGGTCATGGGTGCCCCTCCGGAGGCAACGTGACGATCGCGACCAGGGTCCGGGCCGCCAGCACCAGGTCGTCGATGGCGATGTGCTCCGTGGTCGCATGCTCGTCGACCATCCCGGTCGAGAGCGCGACGCAGGGGATCCCTTGGGCGTTGAAGTGGTTGCCGTCCGTGCCCCCGCCCGACTTGCGGGGGATCACCTCCAGGCCCAGGGAGCGGATGGCCGAGGCTGCCTCCCGGTAGGGGAGGGCGTCCTCGGCGATCTTGTAGGTGCGGTAGATCTCCTCCGCCTCGAACTCGACGGAGGCTCCGCGCGCGGCGGCTGCCTGCTCGCAGGCTCGCCGCATCAGCGCGAGCTGGGCGTCGAGCTTGGCCTGGTCGTGGCTGCGGGCCATGCCCTGCAGGACCACGCGGTCCGGGATGATGTTCCGGGCCTCCCCGCCGCTCACGATGCCGACGTTGGCCACGGTCTCCTCGTCGATCCGGCCCAGCGGCATCGCCGCGATCGCGTCAGCCGCGACCTGGACTGCGCTGATGCCCTTCTCGGGCTCGACTCCGGCGTGCGCCTTCCGCCCGTGCAACGTGATCGTGAGGTACACCGAGGTCGGCGACCAGTAGGTGATCGAGCCCATCGCTCCCGCGGTGTCGAGCACGAACCCGTGCGTGGCCGAGAGCCCGTTCATGTCGAGGTGACGAGAGCCGACCAGGCCGCTCTCCTCGCCCACGGAGACGACGAACTCGATCGTCGGGTGCCAGGTCTCGGGATGCTCGCGCAGCAGGGTCAACAGCTCGAGGCAGCCGGCGATGCCGGACTTGTCGTCGGCTCCCAGGATGGTGCTGCCGTCGGTCCGGATGATGCCGTCGTCCCCGATGATCGGGCGGATGCCCCGGTCGGTCCCGGCGGTGTCCATGTGGGTCGAGACCAGGATGGTCCCCTCGACGGTCCCCGGGTAGACCGCAACGAGGTTGCCGATCTCGTCCCTCCGGATGTCGCAGCCGAGCTCGCCGAAGCGTGCCTCGAGCTCCGCGCCGATGGCCTCCTCGTGACCGGTGGGGCTGTCGACGGCCACCAGGGCCAGGAAGGTCGCGAGCAGTCTCTCCCGATCCACCATCGGAGCGGTCGGGAGCCGGCCGTCCACATCCACCACGGTGTCACCTCCACGTCACGACCTCATCGGATGCCGTCAGCTGGATCGTGGTGCCCAGGTGGGTGGGTGAGGTCCACCCCGGGGTGGGTGGACGCCGGGCCCGGTCGGTTGGCGGGGCCTCGTGGCCGCTCGGCGGTGGCGAGGCGCCAGCGCGTCGCTCGAGTCGGCTGCGGCCAGCTCCCACCCGCCCGAGGGTGGCCCCCCTCCACCCGGTCGGTCGCGAGAGTGGAGCTGCAGGCCTCCGAAGGGCCAGCCCCTCGCGCGTGTCGCGACGGTGCGCCGCCGGACGACGGACGACGTCGTCCATGCGAAAGGAGTGCACATGGACTCGATGACGACCGACTTCTGGGACGTCCTGTTGTGGAGCTTCTGGTTCTTCATCTGGATCGCCGCGCTGATGGTGTGGTTCCGCTGCCTGTGGGACCTCTTCGGCGACCAGGAGCTCAGCGGCTGGGGCAAGGCCGGCTGGGTGGTCCTCCTGATCTTCGTGCCGTGGCTGGGTGCGCTCATCTACCTCATCGCTCGGGGCCGCAGCATGGGAGAGCGGCAGATGGCAGCCGCCGCGCAGATGCAGGCGCAGCAGGAGAAGTACATCCGGCAGGTCGCCGGCTCCGGTCAGGGAGCCGCCGAGCAGATCGCCAGCGCCAAGAGCCTGCTCGACTCGGGCGCGATCACCCAGGCGGAGTTCGACACCCTCAAGGCGAAGGCGCTCGGCTGACGGGCGGGCGCTGACGACGCCAGGGGTCACCGCCCGGGACGCCCGGGGGTGGCCCCCTGCGTCGCGTGCGGCGGACAGCACTAGGCCTGGGGGTGCCCCCGTCACTAGGCTGGGCGCGCCGGGCTGTCTCCAGCCCGGTTCTGACCACCCGCTGGGGGTGTGGGTGGCTCTGACGCGCACACCCGACCCGAGGCAGGAAGAGATGGAGCAGCGAGCGGAGCCGGACTCCGACCCGCGCCTCGGTCAGTCGGTGGGTCCCTTCCCGGGGACGTCGCCGGTCTTCCTGGCCAAGCTGCGCCCGCCCTCCGCCGGCGCGCTGGTCCGGCGGGACCGGCTGCTGGCCCTGCTCGACGACGTGGGCGCGGCGCCCGTCGTCCTCCTCTCGGCGCCCGCAGGGTCGGGCAAGACCTCGCTGCTGGCCAGCTGGGTGGCGGAGACGACCAGGCCCCTGGCGTGGCTGTCCCTGGACGAGTGGGACCGCGACCCGGTGCGGATGTGGACCGGGATCCTGGCCGCGATGGACTCGTTGGTGCCGGGCGTCGCCGCTGAGGCCGAGGCGCTGCTGACCCAGGGCGGCTCCTTCGAGAAGGTGGTCGCGACGCTGCTCGACGCGCTCGAGGCGGCGGCGCTCCCCGACGCGGTCATCGTCGTCGACGACGTCCATGTCGTCGACGACGACCCCGAGACGGTGCAGTCACTCACGCAGCTGCTGATCTACCTCCCCGAGGGCCTCCACCTCGTCCTCAGCGGACGACGGCGGCCGCATCTGCCGGTGGACCGGCTGCGGGCTCAGGGACGCTTGCGCGAGGTCTCTTTCGAGGAGCTGCGGTTCTCCCCGGACGAGGCCGCCGCGATGCTGCGCCGGCTCGTCCCGGACCTCTCGCAGCGTGATCTGGTCGCGACGACCGACCGAGCCGCCGGCTGGGCTGCGAGCCTCCAGTTCAGCGGGTTGGCCGCCCGGGTCGCGCGGGCGCAGCCGCGGTCCTCGGACCCCGGGAACGCCGACCGGCAGACCGACGACTACCTGTGGCGGGAGGTCCTGGCGGAGGAGGCGCCGGCCGTGATCGACGTGCTCAACGCCGCCGCCCTGGTCGAGCGGGTCAACGGCGACCTCGCCCGCGCCGTGTCGGGTCACGCCGACGCCGCTCACCTGGTCGAGCAGGCCTGCGACCACGGATTGTTCCTGTCCCGGCTCTGGGAGCCCGGCTGGTTCGAGCTGCACTCCGTCGTCCGCCAGCTGCTGCGCGAGGACCTGCAGAGGAAGGACCCGGGTGGGCTGGCCGAGATGCATGCCCGCGCCGCCTGCTGGTACGAAGCGGCCGGCGACGCGGAGCTGGCAGTGAAGCACTGGCTGGCCGCGGCGCAGCCGCGGGAGGCGCTGCGAGCAGTCGCGGTCAACAACGGTGCGTTGTACGACGCGGGGCGGGATGCCGTCGTCAGGCAGGCCGTGGCGCAGCTGTCCGCGGAGGTCGCGATCACGGACGTGTCGGCGGCCCTCGACTACGCCTGGGCCCACCTTCTGGTCGACCGGCGGGTGCTCCTCGACGTCGTCGACCGGCTGCTGGAGCAGACGTCCGGCAACGACCTCGACGCGGCGACCCGGGGGCGGTTGTCGATGCTGCGGTCGGTGGCCTCGCTCGACCGGGGGCAGTGGGACGACACCGGGACACTCGCTCAGGAGGGGCTGGCCCACCTCGGGCCGGTGGCACCGCACGACCACCTGGGGCGCTTCGCCTGGAACCTCGTCGCGCGCCACCTGGCGCTGACCGAACGGTGGGCCGAGGACTCTCCGGCCGTCGTCCGTGCCGCCCACGGTGCCCACGCTGACCCCGGTCGCCGCGCGGGCTTCGAGGGGACGCGCGCGCTCGGGCTCGCGCTCGCCGGTCGCCCTAGCGAGGTGCTGAGGGTGGCCCAGGCCGCGGCGGACGGCGGGAACGTCGCGAGCCGGAGCATCCTGTCGCTGGAGCTGGCGCTGGCCACGGGCGTCGCCCGGCGTGAGTTGGGCGACCGCGACCAAGCCCGGTCCGAGCTGGAGGCACTGGCACAACGGCCGATGACCCCTCTGCCGTACGTCCCGTTCAGGGCGCTGCTCGAGCTGACGGAGTGCCACCTCGGAACCGGACGTCTCGAGGAGGCCGTCGAGAGCCTGGCCGCCGTCCGGTCGTTGCTGGCGCACGACTTCTCCGGACCGGGTCCGCGCACCTGGGCCGACACGGTGGAGACGTGCGTCGCCGTTGCCGGCGGCGACCTCGCCCGGGCGGAGGCCGTGGCGCTACGGATCGACGACGAGGCCTGGGGACCGATCGCCCTCGCTCGCGTCCGCCTCGCCCAGCAGGATGTGGCGGGGGCGAGCCAGGCGCTGCAGCGGGCGCGGCCGCGCTCGGTGCGGCACAGCGTCCTGCTGGACCTGCTGGGAGCGCGCGCCGCGTCCTCACCGGGGGAGGCGCTCGAGGGCGTGCGCCGAGCTGCCGACCTGGCGGCACGGCACGGGATCACCCAGAGCGTCGCGGCGGAGTGCGGCGCCGGCGCGGGGGTTCTCGAGCTGCTCGAGCGCGCCGCCGACCTGGTGCCGGAGTCGTGGCTCGACCGGGTGCGGCAGGTCTCGGTGAACAGTGGGGTCGCCGTCGACGGGGCGGCGCCCGGAGGTCTCCAGGACCTCACGGTCCGGGAGCGCGACATCCTGCGGATGCTGCCCAGCCGGCTCACCGTGGGTGAGATCGCAGACGAGCTCCACCTGTCGAGGAACACGGTCAAGTTCCACCTGAAGGTGATCTACCGCAAGCTGGGCTGCAGCACCCGCGCCGAAGCGGCCAGCGCGGCGCGGGCGATGTCCCGGGTCGGGGCGGTGGGGAGGGCTGAGGCCGACCGGGCCGAGGCCGGTCGACGTACCACCCCGTGAGGGGTGACTCCCGCCTACCCTCGCTGCGATGACGCTGGACGGGTCCACCCACCTCACCGCCGAGAGGACCCGACATGCATGCCATCAACACCGGCCCCGTCGACATCGTCTTCCTGCGGTTCCCCGGGAACCGCTTCCACGGCCGCATCCTGCCCGCCCTCCGCGATCTGGTGGGCCGCGACCTGATCCGCGTCCTGGACCTCCTGTTCGTCATCAAGGACGAGGAGGGGAACCTCGGCGTGGCCGACCTCCGGGACCTCGCCCAGGACCTGGAGTCCGACGTCGGCGAGCTGCTGGCCGACATCCCGGGCGGCTGGCTGGACCGCGATGACGCGGAGGAGGTTGCACCGCAGCTCCCGGCTGGCAGCTCGATCGCACTGCTGGCGGTGGAGAACCTCTGGCTCGTGCCCTTCGTCGACGCCGTGCGTGACGCCGGTGGCGAGCTGGTCGACCAGGCGCGGGTGGGTGCGGAGCTGGTCGCGTCCCTGCGCGGCACGGAAGTGGTGACCTGAGATGCCGGGCCTCATCCGCGGGGTCGCCCGCACCGCAGCCATCGCCGGGACGGCCACGGCGGTGTCCAACCGCGTGTCCCGGCGCCAGGCGGCGCGGTGGAACCAGCAGGCGATGGCCGAGCAGCCGGCCCCACCGGTCCAGTACGCCGCGCCGACGGACCACTACCAGGCCGCGCCGGCCGCTCCTCCTCCGCAGGCGGCGCCCGCAGAGGACCTCACGACGCGGCTGCAGAAGCTCGCCGAGCTCCACACCCAGGGGGTGCTGACCGACGCCGAGTTCGCCGCGGCCAAGGCGCAGCTGCTGGGCGCCTGAGCCTCGCCCTCGCCCCAAGCCTGGCGTTTCTCACGCGGATCCCGAATGATCGAGTCCGCAGGACGCGACCGCCCTGCTCGCCCGGGACGGGCGGAGGCCGCCGGGACGGAGCCGACGATGCGGAGGTCGAGAGAGACGACGCTCTCTCCGGGGATGCGGCGTCCCGCCACGGTGGACGTCGCCCCGGGCTCAGGTCGTCGAGCGGGACGTCGAGAGCGGTCCGAGCTCCGCGCCGGCCTGCTGGTGTTCTTCGCCGACCAGTTCGACGTGTTCCTCCCCGTGATCGTGCTCGCGTCGGTCGGTGCCTACTTCCAGCCGGCCAGCGTCGACGCCGACACGGCCGCGGTGCTGACGGCCTTCGTCTTTGCCTCGGCCCTGATCACCAGGCCGATCGGGGCCATGGTGTTCGGTCATCTCGCCGACACCGCGGGCCGCAAGCGGGCCACCGAGCTGGCCGTGCTGGGCTTCGGCGCCGCCACGCTGCTGATCGCGCTGCTGCCGGGCAGCGCGCGGGTCGGGGTCTGGTCGATCGTCGGCCTGATCGCGCTGCGGTCCGTGAGCGGGGTCTGCATCGGTGGCGCCTACACGGCCTCGATCCCCCTGGTGATGGAGCGGGTCCCCGCGTCGCGGCGAGGCTACTCCGGCGGGCTCCTGCTGGCCGTGTCGCCGGTCGCCTACGCCAGCCTGGGGCTGATGGCCATCGGGTTGCACGAGCTCCTGCCGGACCCCGGGGTCGGGTCGGCGTACGCCCGGTGGGGCTGGCGCATCCCGTTCCTGATCGGCGCCGCCCTGGCCTTCCTCGCGCTGCTGCGCTACCGGCGGTCGGTCGCCGAGTCGACGCCCGTGACCGGAGCGCGCCGGAGGTCGCCGCTGCACGAGATCACCGTGGGGGCGCACCGCGCTGCGCTGCTGCAGGTCCTGGTGATGGTGTCGGGGGTGTCGCTGGCGGCCAACCTGACCCTCGCGGTGCTGCCCAGCGTCCTCGGCCCGCGCGTCGGCCTGACGGCCGTCGAGGTCGCTGCGGTGATGACGCTCGTGGCGCTCGCTGCCGCGGCCTCCTTCCCGGCGTACGGGCAGCTGTCCCAGCTCGTCGGGAGGCGCACGTTCTATCGGTGGTACGGCGTGGTGATGGTGCTCGTCGGGGCGGGGGCCTACGCCGTCCTCCTGGAGGCGCGGCCCGGCCTCCCGGTCGCGGCCCTGCTGGCCGTGGTGGTCGGACTCGCCGCGATCGGCACCTACGGGCCGATCGCGGCCTACCTGGCCGAACGGTTCCCGACCGAGGTGAGGTCGTCCGGCTGGGGCGTGGGCTACAGCCTCGGACTGGTCGTGCCGGGCTTCTACGGCCTCTATCTGGCCGGTCTGGCGCAGGTGCTGCCGAGCCATCTCGCGCCGAGCGTCCTCCTCGTGGTCGCCGGCGTGCTCGTGCACGTCGGTGCCACTCTCGGACCCGAGACGCGCGACGTCGACCTGCGCGCGGGCGAGGGTGTAGCCGTCACCGAGCCGACAGGAGACCGACACGATGAGCCCTGACACCCGCGACGCCACCGCCGCGGCTGAGCGGTGGGGACTGTTCAGGAGCGGCGAGGGCCTGATGATGGGCACCGTCGTGTCGGCGGCCGTCATCGCGGCGACGGCCGGACACGTGGACTCGACGGCCCAGCTCGCTCTCGCGATCGGTGCAACGACCCTCGTCTACTGGCTGGCCCACCTCCACGCGGCCACCATCGGGGAGGCGGTGCGGCATCACATGCACCCGATGGCGACGCTCCGGGCCTCGCTGTCGCACACGTGGACGGTCGCGGCCGCGTCCCTCCTGCCGCTCGCGGTCCTCCTCCTCGCCGCGGCCCTCGGCGCGGGCCTCGGGACCGCGTCCTGGATCGCGCTGTGGGCCACCGTCGCACTGCTCGCCTTCTACAGCTACCTCGCCGGACGGCGCGGGGGCCTCGGCATCCGTGACAGCGTCGTGTGCGCCGCCGCGGGCTGTGGCCTGGGGCTGGTCGCCGCGGCGCTCAAGGCGGGCCTGCACTGACTGCAGTCCCACCCCGCGACGGGTGGACCCGAGTCACCCGTCGGCGGGCCAGGCTGGGGCGACGAGGAAGGGAGAAGCCTCATGACCGCGAGCACCCCGCGCGAGACCCCAGGCGGCACCGGGACCGGGACCGCTCCGACGCTCAGCCCCGAGCAGCTTGCCGAGGTGCTGCCCCTCCTCCGGGGCTCCGACTCCGTCGAGCTCAAGGTGACGGTCCCGAACGCCGACCGGAGGTCGGTGATCGGGCGGCTCGGGCTGGACGTCATGCGGGCGGAGATCCGGCAGGTGGTCTTCTTCGACACGCCGGACCTGCGGCTCGACGCGCAAGGGCTCGTGCTGAGGGCCCGCCGGATCCAGCGCAAGCCGGGGGACAGCGTGATCAAGGTGCGGCCCGCCGTTCCGTCGGAGCTGAGCGACTCGCTGCGGCGGAGCCGAGGGTTCGGCGTCGAGGTCGACGCCCTGCCGGGGGGCTTCGTATGCTCGGCGCGGATGAAGGCGCCGGTGCAGGACAAGCGTCTGCGCCAGGTGTTCGCGGGTGCGAAGCCGATCCGGAAGGCTTTCACACAGTCACAGCGGGCGATGTTCGACGACCGAGCTGCCGGCGAGGTGGGCCTCGACGACCTCGCCGTGCTCGGGCCGATCAACATCATGAAGCTGAAGTTCAGCCCCGCCGGCTTCTCGCGCGGCATGGTGGCCGAGCTGTGGTTCTATCCCGACGGCGCTCAGGTCCTCGAGCTGTCCACCAAGTGCCTGCCCGACGAGGCGTTCCCGGTCGCGGCCGAGGCGCGGGAGTTCCTTGCGTCGCGGGGTGTCGACCTCGGTGCACCGCAGGCCACGAAGACCAAGACGGCCCTGGCCTACTTCGCGTCGATGGACGATGCCTCCTGAGGGCCGAACCGCTCCGCGAGGACGCCATGACGCAACCCGCGGTCGCTGACGGTCGCCGCCCGCTGCCCGGTGAGGGTGAGGATGGTGCGGACGATGCAGGCGCCTCCGAGGATGACCTCGGCTCGCGCCGGCTGGAGTCCGTCGATCCCACGCCGCCCCTCCGCGTCGAGCTGTCGGTACCTCTCGATCTGGCGGTCCACCTCGGCCAGGTCGAGCACGGTGCCCTGGACGACCTCCGGGTCGTAGTCGGCCAGCCCGTGCCGCACTGCGGCGAGGTTCGTCGAGGTGCCACCGATCGCGACCACCGCGTCGGGCTGCTGATGGTCGCCGAGCGGCGCGAGGTCGTCGGCGATCCCGGCCAGCGCCTCGTCGACGGTGGCCCGGGAGACGACACCGGCCAGTCCGTAGCGCTCGGTGACCCGGACGGCGCCGACGTCGAGGCTGAACTGCTCCTCGGGACGGCTCCGCGTGCCGAACGTGAACTGGCTGCTCCCTCCGCCCGAGTCGAAGACCAGGAGCCGTTGGTCGGTCGGCGGCAGGGCGGACACGGCGGCCAGGTAGGCCAGCCGGGCCTCCTCACGCCCCGAGATGACCTCGACCGTCACGCCGGTGCGGGCGAACACGTCGTCGACGAAGGCGTCACGGTTGGGCGCCTGTCGCAAGGCCGCGGTGCCGACGCAGACGATGTCGGCCGGGCCGGCCTCCCGCGCCTCGTCGACCATCTCGGCGACGACGTCGGCCGTCCGGCTCATCGCCGAGGGGCTCAGCTCCCCTGTCTCGGTCATGCCCTCGCCCAGCCGGGTGACCACGACCCGGTCGCCGAGGGCATGCAGGACGCCGCCCCGAGCCTCGGCCGGATGGAGCTTCACGGAGTTGGTGCCGACGTCGATCACCGCAGCGCGTGCGGGTCCCCAGCGGAGCACCGACTTCAGCCCGCGGGGGACGCTGGTGTTGCGGCGATCCGCGAGCCCGAGTCGACCGACGGTCTCGCGGACCAGGCGAGGGTCGGTGGACTCGGCCGCGACCGAGGTCGTGGTGGTGCCGTCGACGGTCAGGTCCGTGATCTCGACCATGCAGCCGCCCAGGGTCGACCGCCGACGCACCTTGTGGACCGCGACGAGAAGCAGGTCGTCGCGGGGGACGATGATCTCCCTTTCGAGCTGCTCCCGCGTGTAGCGGGCGCGGGTCGGTTCGGAGTGAGGGGCGCCGAGTGCGGTGAACATCGTCGTGAGGACGTCTGCGTCCACCGGGAAGGCGGCCTTCAGTACCGGGACCCACTGCTGGAGACCGGTGCCGTCGACGTGCTGCAGGGTCTTGACGTCGAGCAGCCCGTCGCGCACCTTGACCGACGCGTCGCCGTGCAGGGACAGGACGTAGGTCTCGTCGCTGGTGTGCACCTCGCCCGCCCGCAGCGGGGCGAGGGTGTCGCCGGTGTTGTCGAGACCTCCCCACGCTCGCCACTCCCACCGTGGGTCGACCGCGGGAGTGATGGCCTTCTCCGGCTCGCCTGCCGTCATGATGCTCGCCTCCTGGGGAACGGCGACGACCGCGTTGCGGTCGCGCCTCGTGGGTCAGTCGTCGTCCGGCTCGCGGATCTCCTCCCGGTGCCCGTCGACGTCCTCGCGGCCGGACAGGTGCGCCGCGACGGCGCGGTAGACGTTGCCGTGGACCCGGTCGGCGCCGACCTGCTCGATGACGCCGTCCCGCGCCAGCATCGCGCGGACGACCGGCCGGACGCTCGCCAGCCGGAGGTCGACGCCGGCCTCGTCCGCGAGGCGGACGATCTCGGCCACCGTCGCGGTGCCCTGCGAGTCGACGTAGTTGACGCCGGCGAAGTGCAGCACCACCCCGGTGACGTCGGGCGCGAGCATCTCGCCCCGAACCCGGTCCTCGAGGGCGTCCGCCGTCGCGAAGAAGATCCCTCCGTCCATGCGGACGACCACGAGGCCCGGGAAGGTCTCGTCGTCCGGGTGCTGCCGCAGGTCGCGGAAGACCTGCGTCCCGCGCTCCCGGCCGAGAGTCGGCATCTCCGGGTGCGTCGCGACGTAGACCAGCCACAGCAGGGAGAGGGCGATCCCGATGACCACCCCCGTGAGGATGCCGAACACCAACGTCCCGACGATCGCCGCGACCGCGACCCAGAAGTCCACCCGCGAAACGCGGCGCAGGCGCCGCATCTCGGGGACGTTCATCATGCCCATGACGACCGCCTCGATGATGAGGGCGGCCAGCACCGGCTTGGGCAGCGCCGAGAACAGCGGTGCCAGGACGAGCAGCGCCAGGAGCACGGTGACCCCGGACGTGAGCGAGGCGAGCCCGCTCCTGGCCCCCGTGCGGTCGTTGAGCGAGCTCGCCGAGAGGCTCGTGGACACCGGCATCCCCTTGAGCAGCCCCGCCCCGATGTTCGCCGCCGCCTGGGCGACCGACTCCTGGTTGATGTCGACCTGGTAGCGATGCTTCGCGGCGAAGGCCCGGGCGTCGCCGGCGGTCTGGGAGAAACCGATCATGACGAGGGCGAAGGCGGCGACCAGCACGGTCCCGACCTGGTCGAGCAGGAGGGCGAGGTCGGGCACCTCGAGCTGCGGCAGCCCTCGAGGGATGTCGCCGACCAGGGCGACGTCGTGGGCCTCCAGGTCGAACAGCGGCGTCGCCACCAGGCCGCCCACGAGCAGCGCCAGCGACCCGGGGACCCGTGGCGCCACCAGCTTCAGCCCGAACACGAGGACGAGGGCCACCAGGCCGACCACCAGGCTCGGCGCGTGTGCCTGGCCCACGGTGGTCAGCCAGGACGCCAGCTCCCTCAGCGAGTTGGTGCCCTCCGCGCTCGTCCCCGTGAGCTTCGGGAGCTCGCCGATGACGACATCGATCGCCGCACCGAACAGGAACCCGGTGACGACGGCGCGAGACAGGAACTGCGACAGCCACCCCATCTTGAGCACGGCGAGGACCAGGAACACCAGACCCGTGGCGAGGGTGACACCGGCGACGAACGTGGCGGCGTCACCACCGGAGACGCCGGCGGCCAGCACCGCGGCTCCGGCGACGGCGGCCAGCCCGGAGCTGGGACCCATCGAGATCTGCCGGCAGCTGCCGAAGAGGGCGTACAGGACCGCGCCGGCCGCGGCGGCGTACAGACCGTTCTCCAGCGGTACGCCGGCGATGCCGGCGTACCCGAGGTTCTTGGGGATGATCAGCGCCGCGACGACGACGCCGGCGACCAGGTCTCCGCGAAGCCACGAACGGTCGTAGGAGCGGAGCTGCGTGACGAGCGGCAGCAGCCGCGCTGCGCCCGTCGGCTCGAGGGCCGCCTCGCCCGTCACCGTGGGTCCCCACCGTGCATCTGCCGCTCCGCCGCCCGGCGAGCCGTCCGTCGACTCGCGACCTCTCGACGATATTCGCGATGTCAACGGGAGAGGGCCGTCTCGCGGCCGGCGTCGACAGGTGACCGTCGACCCGGTGACGTGGTAGGCCAAGGAGGGGGTCGGCGGCGTTGTGGCCAGCGGCCCCCGGCCCGCAGCATCCCGGCATGGCCCACGAGGAAGGACGCCCGATGAGCGACAACATCCAGGCGATGCCCGCCAGCCCGCCCGAGTCCGGCGAGGAGTGGTACTCGCGGCCGGCGGAGGCCGTGGTCGCGGCCCTGTCCTCCGACCTCTCGCACGGGCTGAGCGCCCAGGAGGCCGGACAGCGCCGGGAGCGCTACGGGCCCAACGAGATCACCAGCGAGAAGCCGCCGTCGGTGTGGGCGGTGGCCGCCGCGCAGCTCCGCGACCCGATGAACCTCATGCTGATCGCCGTCACCGTGGTCAGCCTGCTGATCGGCGAGGTGTCGACCGGGATCATCGTGGGGCTTCTCGTCGCCTTCAACGTCTTCCTGGGCTCGCGGCAGGAGCTCAAGGCCCGCGAGAGCGTCGACGCGCTGTCGAGCATGCAGGTCCCCCAGGCCAGGGTGCTGCGTGAGGGGACCGTGTCGCTCATCCCCGCCGCGGACCTGGTCCCCGGTGATGTCGTGATGCTCGAGGCGGGCGACATCGTCCCCGCCGACGGCCGGATCGTGCGGTCGGCCACGGTGGAGACCCAGGAGGCGGCGCTCACCGGCGAGAGCGCGCCGGTCGCCAAGGACGCGGGTGCCCTCCCCGAGGGCGACGTCGCGCTCGGCGACCGCTCCAACATGCTGTTTCAGAACACCTCGGTCACCCGGGGCACGGCCACCGTGGTCGTCACGGAGACGGGCATGGCGACCCAGATGGGCCGGATCGCCACCATGCTCACCCAGGTGACGCGGAGCAGGTCCCCGCTGCAGCGAGAGCTCGACGGCCTGACCAAGGTGCTCGGCATCATCGCCTGGGGAGCGGTCGCGCTGATCGTCGTCGTGGGCTATGCGCGCGGCACGGACGCGAAGGACTTGCTCCTGCTCGGCACGGCCATGGCGATCTCCGCGATCCCCACCGGCCTGCCGGCGTTCGTCTCCGGGCTGCTGTCGATGGGTGCCAAGCAGCTCGCCGAGGCGAAGGCGGTGGTCAAGAACCTCACCGACGTCGAGACCCTCGGTGCCACGAGCGCCATCAACTCCGACAAGACCGGCACGCTGACCCTCAACGAGATGATGGTGTCGACCGTCTACACGAACGGGTCGTGGTTCGAGGTCGAGGGGGAGGGCTACCGCAAGAGCGGGGCGATCCTCGGCGTGGCGGGCGCCGCGGTGCCCGACTTCTCGCGGTTGGCCCTCGGTCTGGTGCTCGACAGCGACGCGACCGTCGGCGACGACGGCTCGGTCATCGGGGACCCCACCGAGGCGGCGCTGGTGGTCTTGGCGGCCAAGCTCGGCGTGAGCGCCGAGGAGACCCGCCGCGCATACCCTCGGCTCGCCGAGGTGCCGTTCGACTCCGAGTACAAGTTCATGGCGACCTTCCACCGGATCGAGCTCGACGGCGTCGAGCGGGTCATCGAGCTGGTCAAGGGCGGGCCGGACGTCGTGCTCGCCCGCTGCTCCCGCTCCGGCGGTCCGCTGCGTGCCGAGCCGGTGCCGATGGAGGACGTCCGGGCCGACGTCGAGGCCGCCAACGCGGAGATGGGTGAGCGCGGGCTGCGGGTGCTCGCCTTCGCCTACCGCGTCCTCGACGAGCAGCACCTCGAGCAGATGGCCGAGGACCCGATGTCGCTGACCGACGAGCTGGTCTTCGTGGGCATGGTCGGCATCATCGACCCGTTGCGCCCGTCGTCGAAGGAGGCCGTGCGGATCGCCCATCGTGCCGGCATCGACGTCCGGATGATCACCGGCGACCACGCGGTCACGGCCAAAGCGATCGGCGCCGACCTCGGGCTCGGGCCGGGCGCGATCAGCGGCACCGAGCTCGTCGCGCTCACCGACGAGGAGCTCCGGGAGCGGCTTCCCCAGCTGCACGTCTTCGGCCGGGTGACCCCCGAGGACAAGCTGCGCCTCGCACGCGTGATGCAGGAGACGGGCCTGGTGGTGGCGATGACCGGTGACGCGGTCAACGACGCCGCGGCCCTCAAGCAGGCCGACATCGGGGTCGCGATGGGCAGCGGGAGCGAGGTCACCAAGCAGGCCGGCCGGATGATCCTCACCGACGACAACTTCGGGACGCTCGTGCACGCTGTCGAGCTCGGCCGGCGGGTCTATGACAAGGTCGTCGCCTACGTGCGCTACCAGATGACCCAGCTGCTCTCGCTGGTCCTCCTGTTCGTCACCGCCACGGTGTTCGACATCAACGACGGCATCGCGCTGACCCCGTCGATGGTCCTGTTCCTGCTCTTCTTCTTCACGGCGGCAGGGGTCGTGATCATCGCGGTCGACCCGGGGGACCCGCAGATCATGGAGCGGCCGCCGCGCGACCCACAGGTGCCGATCACCAACCGCGGCGCCATCCTCTCCTGGCTGCTGTACGCCGCCGTGCTCTTCGCCGCCTCACTGGTCCCGCTGGTCGCCGGACCCGACGAGCCCAGCACGGAGACCCCCAGCGCCGCGATGACGATGACCTTCGTGGTGATGGGCCTGGGCACCGTCTTCAACGCGCTGACCAACCGGCGTGACCCCACCACCGGTCTCGCCGCTCCTGTGCTCAAGGCCGTGGCGATCGGGCTGGTCCCGGTCGGCATCCTGGTCCTGGCCACCCAGCTGCCCCTGCTCCAGGAGGCGCTCTTCACCGTCTCGCTCACCGGTGCCCAGTGGCTGGCGTCCATCGCGCTCGCGCTGCTGCTCCCGCTCACCATCGAGGCGAGCAAGGGGGTGCGCCGGTCGCGCGCGGTCTCGGACGGTGCCCGGCTCGACGTCGGGGCCGCCACGGCTCCCGCCTCGGCGCGGGCCGTCGGCGGGTCGGACTGAGCACCGCCGACCGGAGCCGTCCCGCACCCGCTGGCACGCTGACCCGCGGTATGATTCCCTCATACCCGAGGAGGTTGGTATGGCCGTTCGGAAGGTCGCGGTGACGCTCCCGGAGGAGTTGTACGAGCTGGTCGAGCGCGCGCGGGCGGTGGAGCACCGCTCCCGCTCGGAGGTGATCCAGGAGGCGCTGCGCACCCACTTCGGCGAGGCGGTCTACACCCCGACCGAGGACGAGCGGCGACGCCTCATCGAAGCTCTTGAAGCAGTCGACGAGCACCCGGGCGCACTGCGCGAGTGGACGGACGTCCGCAGTGAGCTGTGGCCGACGGCGTGAGGATCGTGCTCGGCGAGCACGCGGTCGATGACCTGCGCCGAGCACGCGACCACTACTCGGCGATCGACCCCACGCTGAGCGACGACTTCGCAGCTGCCTTCGATGTGGTCGTGGAGCGGATCAGGATCTTCCCGCATGGCGCACCCCCGGTCGACGGGTTCCCAGGGCTCCGCCGCGCCCGTATCAGACGGTTCCCCTACGGCGTGTTCTATCGGGACACGGACGAGGCGGTGATCGTGCTCCGCGTTCTGCACCACGCGCGCGACCCTGAGCGGCAGCTGCCCTGACGTGCTACACGCGGTCGTGCTACACGCGGTCGCCCTTGGTGCGGCGAACGCCATGACCTGCGCGAACGCAGCGAGTCAGCGGTAGTTGGTGAACTGCACCGCGAAGTCGTAGTCCTGGGCCTTGACCAGAGCGATCACGGCCTGCAGGTCGTCGCGCTTCTTGCTCGACACGCGCAGCTCGTCGCCCTGGATCTGGGCCTTCACGCCCTTGGGGCCCTCGTCGCGGATCAGCTTGGAGATCTTCTTCGCGTTCTCGGAGCTGATGCCCTCCTTGAGGGCGATGCCGATCTTGGACTGCTGGCCGGACTGGCGCGGCTCGCCGGCGTCCAGGATCTTCAGGCTCTGGCCGCGCTTGATGAGCTTCTGCTGGAAGACGTCGAGAACCGCGCGGGCGCGGTCGTCGGCCGAGGCCGTGATCTCGATGGCCTGCTCGCCCTGCCACTCGATGGAGGCGCCGGTGCCCTTGAAGTCGAAGCGGGTGGCCACCTCACGGGCGGTCTGTCCGAGGGCGTTGTCGACCTCCTGACGGTCGATCTTGCTGACGATGTCGAACGACGAGTCGGCCATGATGGGCGCCTTCCTGGATGCCGTGGTGCGGGTGCTGCGGGGCTGCCTGCGGTTTTCGTCAGGCGAGCGGGCTCCGCTATTCTTTCTTCTTGCTCCCCTGGGCTCAAACCCGGGGAGGCGCGAGGCAGGTTGCCCGAGCGGCCAATGGGAGCGGACTGTAAATCCGTCGGCTTTGCCTTCGAAGGTTCGAATCCTTCACCTGCCACGCGAGCGAAGGGCGGGCCCCGCTGGGCCCGCCCTTCGTCGTCTCAGGGCTGCGGCTCGGCGACCGGTGCCCGGCCGCGCCGGGCCAGGTCCTGGCGATGGCCGAGGTGCTCCAGCCAGTCGACCAGGAGGTGGTGCAGCGCGTCGGCGCCCACGACCATCTCGGCCGGCCCCGGCAGGGCGTCCGGCCAGACGATCATCGCCCGGTCCTGCCACCCGCCCAGCCCGCCGTGGCAGCTGACCAGGCCCTCGAACGCCGCCACCTCGCCCATCTCGTCGATGATGCTGTTGACGTAGATGTCCGGGGCCTCGGGCATGGTGGCGGCCCGGAGCACGAACTCGGCCGCGTGGTCGCCGTACGGCGCCAGCGGATCCTCGCCGGTGACCACGCCGTCGCGGACCCGGTGCTCACCGCCCCTGCCCAGCACGACCGGCCCGTGCTCCTCGGTGTCCACCACCACGAAGCCCACGCCGGGATGCGCCACCAGGCCGGGAACCAGCTCCGGGAAGCGGTCGCTCAGCTCCTGGAGCACGAGACGGTGGGACTCGCCGGCGACGTAGACCAGCCCGAGGTTGCCGGAACCGAAGACGAGGAAGCGCTCGTCGTCCCCCTCGCCGCGGGCGGACTCCTCCGTCGCGGCGGCCTGGTCGCTGTCGGCGAACGTGTGCTCAGCCATGGTGTCGGTCGTGCGGGCGAGGGCGCGGCCGAGGACCGTGTCGCCGCTGCTGGACGAGGCCAGGACCGAGTGCAGCGCCCCCGCGCCCTCGGCGTTGAGGCTCGCGTCGACGGCGTCGGCGGCGGCCAGCCGCGACACGACCGCGGCCAGGTCCTCGCCGTACCTCTCGGCGAAGATCGCCCCCTGCGACTGACCGTGGTCGCTCAGCACCACCAGGTGGTAGGGGCGGGGGCTCACCTCGGCGACCTTCTCCAGCCGCGCCAGGACCTCGTCGATCGCGACGAGCGCCTCCAGCGACTCGGGGCGGAGCATCCCGGCGTGGTGGGCGATGGCGTCGTAGTCGACGTAGTCGACGTAGATCGAGCGGCGACCCTTGAGCATGGCCGAGGCGACCAGGTTGGTGTTGAGGTCGCGCAGCACTCCGGTGAGCGCGGCGCGCTCGCCGACGAAGCCCCAGCCGCGGTGCACGCGGGGACGGACGTCGCGGCGGATCGCCCGCCGCGACTGGAACCGCTCGCGCACCACCTCGCCCGTCATCCGGGGGATCGCCCGGGCGAGGCCGTTGGGACTGGCCAGGAAGCTGGCCAGGGTGAGCCGGGTCTCCTTCGTCTCCTGGGTGCGCTGGACCGCGCTCATGGTGGCGTACGCCGTGGGGGCGTCGCCGGTGAACAGGTTGCTGACGGAGACGCCGTCGTCGGCGAGCAGCCCCGTGCCGTCGGAGTGGGCGGCCTCGATGAGGGCCGCGTCGGCCGGCTTGTTGGCGACGTAGACCTTGCCCTCGGCCCGGTCGACCCAGCGGAACGCCGGGATGCCCTCGATGGATCCGTGCAGGATGCCCATCTGGCTGGCGGGCGTGGTGGCCGGGAGCTTCGGCCGCCACTCCGCCATGTGGTGGCTCCCGTCGCGGATCCAGCGGCAGAGCGTCGGCAGGTTGCCGGCGCGGACGCTCCAGTCGAGCACCGGGAACGGCACGCCGTCCATCTGGACGAACACGATCCCCGGGACGTCGGGGTCCGCCACGGTGGCCGGGCGGCGGCGCGCCTGACGAAGCAGCTTGGCGGTCGCGGCGTCCTCGGTGCCGGCGGTCGCGATCCACGAGAAGGCCATGCTGACCGCGGCCACGATCCAGGAGGCCAGGACCGCACCGAGAATGCTCGAGACGCGGGTGTCCTCGACGTCGAGGGTCGCGAGCCAGATGATGGTGGCCTGCCCGAACAGACCGACGAACGCCGCGCCGGCCCAGCCGAAGAAGACCGACAGCCGCACCAGCACCGGGCGCAGGAGGAAGCCCCAGACCGCGACGTTGACCGCGACCACGAAGGCCTGCACGGGGCCGTCGATGACGAAGCTCGGCACCAGCCACGACGCGACCAGCAGGCCCAGCGCGGCGCCGACCAGACCCAGCACGGCGCGCAGGACGTCCCCGGGGCGGAAGCTGAACCACCGACGGGGTGGCGCGGCACTCATGGCCGCAACCTACCGGGTCCCGGACGTCGCCACCCACGGTGCGAGAATCGGCGTCGTGGCTGAGTCGTCGCGCGCTGCGGTCGGGCATCGTCCGCGCGGGTGGCCGGCCCGCCAGCTCCGGGCTCCTCTGGCGCCGACGGTCGGGGCCTTCCTGATGCTGTGGGCGTCGCTCACGCCGTCGCTGCTGCCGCTGGGGCCGGTCTTCCAGGCGCTGGTGTCGGCGGTCTCGGCGGCGCTCGGCTACGCGGCCGGTGCGCTCGCGGGCTGGATGCTGCGGAGCAGCGGCGTCCGGCTCGTCGGTCCGGCGCGACGGCGTACGTGGCAGGTCGTCGGAGCGGTCGGGGTGGTCGGCACCGCCGTGATGCTGATCCTGTCGCACCGGTGGGACGACGCGCTGCGGGACGCGGTCGGGGTCGACCGCGACGGTCTCGGCGCAGACCTGCTGATGGTGGTCCTCACGACGGTGGTCTTCGTCCTGCTGGTGCTGGCGGCGCGCGCTCTCAAGGCGGCGGGACGCTGGGCCGCGCGTCAGATCGGCCGGGTGCTTCCGGAGCGGGTCGCCCTGGTTGCCGGAGGCCTGCTGGTGACGTGGCTGGTCTGGGCGGTGGTCACCGGACCGCTCAGCTCGCGGGCCGTCGGGGCGCTGGATGCGGCGTTCCTGGCGGTGAACGACGAGTACGCCGCCGACACCGCTCCACCCACGAGCGACGCGGTCTCCGCCGGACCGGCGTCGGCGGTGAGCTGGGCGTCCCTGGGGCGACAGGGCCGGGTCTTCGTCGCCAACACCCCGACCGCCGACGACATCGCCGCCTTCACCGGCAGGGAGGCCCGTCAGCCGGTGCGGGCCTACGTCGGCGCGTCGACCGGTCTCGACGTGGACGACCTGGCCGCGCAGGCGGAGCGGGCGGTCGACGAGCTCGACCGCACCGGCGGCTTCGACCGCGCGGTGCTCAACGTCGTCACCGGCACCGGGCGCGGGTGGGTCAACGAGAACCAGGCGCAGGCGCTGGAGTACCTCTGGTCCGGCGACACGGCGACGGTGAGCATGCAGTACTCCTATCTCCCCAGCTGGATGTCGTTCCTCGTCGACGGCGACCGGGCCCAGGACGCGGGTCGCCTGCTCTTCGACGCGGTCTATGCGCGCTGGAGCGCGCTGTCACCCGAGGAACGGCCCCTCCTCGTGGTCAGCGGGGAGAGCCTCGGGACGTTCGGTGGCGAGGCGGCCTTCAGCGGCGCCCAGGACCTTGCCAACCGCACCGACGGCGCCCTCTTCGTGGGCCCGCCGAACAACAACCGGCTGTGGACGCGCTTCACCGCCGAACGCGACCCGGGGACGCCGGAGGTGCTCCCGGTCTACGAGGGCGGCCAGACCATCCGGTTCGCCGACCGGCCCGACGACTGGGGCGCGCAGGGTGCCTGGGAGGCGCCTCGGGTGGGCTACCTCCAGCACCCCAACGACCCCATCACCTGGTGGGACTGGTCGCTGGCGCTCGAGAAGCCCGATTGGCTCTCCGAGCCGCGAGGGCGCGGGGTCAGCGATGCGACGCGCTGGGTGCCGGTGGTCACGATGCTGCAGCTCGCCGCCGACCAGGCCGTCGCCAACGCGGTGCCCGCCGGTGAGGGACACCAGTTCGGCCAGGAGCCGGCCCGCGCCTGGGCGGTCATCCTGCCGCCGCCGGGGTGGACGCCCGAGGACACGGAACGGCTGGTGACGCAGGTGGCCGCTCTGGAGGAGACTCGCCTGGAGTGACCGACGCACGGGGCCGGCACCACGCGGGCAGCGGCTGGCGGCACCCCGGCACAATGGCCCCATGACCGACCCCGCGACCGACTGGCAGGCCTCCGGCGACTACACCGACATCGTCTACGAGACGACGTCCGACGGCATCGCCAAGATCACCATCAACCGCCCCGAGGTGCACAACGCCTTCCGGCCGCAGACGCTGATCGAGGTGTCCGACGCGCTGATGACCGCCCGGGAGGACGAGTCGGTCGGCGTGATCATCCTGACGGGCGCGGGGGAGAAGGCCTTCTGCTCCGGCGGCGACCAGCGGGTGCGCGGCGACTCGGGCTACAAGACCGACGAGGCGGCCACCGGCCGCTTCCACGTCACCGACCTGCACGTCGCGATGCGGCGCTGCCCCAAGCCGATCATCGCGATGGTCGCGGGCTGGGCGATCGGCGGCGGCCACGTGCTGCACCTGGTGTGCGACCTCACGATCGCCGCCGACAACGCCCGCTTCGGCCAGGTCGGGCCCAAGGTCGGCTCGTTCGACGGCGGCTACGGCGCCTCGATCCTCTCCGACCTCGTGGGGCCCAAGAAGGCCAAGGAGATCTGGATGCTCTGCCGGCAGTACGACGCCCAGGAGGCGCTGTCGATGGGGCTCGTGAACACCGTCGTACCGCTGGCCGACCTGGAGGCCGAGACCCTGCGGTGGTGCCGCGAGATGCTCGCGCTGTCGCCGTGGGCGCTGCGACTGTCGAAGCTGTCGTTCCACGCCCACGAGGACGGCTACGCCGGCATCCAGCAGCTCGCCCACGACGCCAACCTGCTGTTCTACGGTCAGGCGGAGGCGCAGGAGGGCCGCGAGGCGTTCAAGGCCAAGCGGAAGCCGGACTTCTCGCAGTTCCCGCGACGCCCCTGAGCGCCGCGGCGCGTTCGTTCCGCCCCGAGCGGTTCGTCACTAGGGTGCGGCTGTGAGCACTCAGCGAGGCGTCGGTTGGCGCGCCGCGGCCGCCGCCGTCCTGACCGGGGTCGTCACCGGTGTCCTCGTGGTCGGCGCGTCCGGCCCCGCGGCCGCCCACGACGAGCGGCCGACCCGCGAGCTCGACGGGAGCGGCTCGGTGCCGGCGTACCGCGAGACCGACGACGCGCTGCTGGTCTGCAAGACCGACCGGGCGGACTTCGCCGAGCGGATCGCGGCGTTCCCGAGCGACCTCAAGGCCGAGAACCTGCGGCTCTTCCGGGAGTGCCAGGACGACGGCTACCGCGACCTGCAGGCCGCGGTCGACGCGGTGACCGGCGCCGGCCAGACGATCAAGATGCTGCCCGGGCTCTACCAGGAGCTGCCGAGCCTCGAGCCGGCCACCGGCGAGTGCGCCGACCTGGTCGGGCTGCGCACCTCCGAGCTGTACCAGTACGAGGTGCTCACCCTCGAGCAGCAGATCCAGTGCCCGCACAACCAGAACCTCGTCGGCATCTTCAACATCGACGGCCTGCAGATCGAGGGCACCGGCGCCGAGCCGGGCGACGTCGTGCTCGACGGACAGTTCGAGAAGCTCAACGTGCTCCGCGCCGACAACGCCGACGGGTTCTACCTCCGCAACATCACGGTGCAGCGCAGCCAGTTCAACGCCGTCTACATCATGGAGACCGACGGGTTCGTCATCGAGAGGTCCGTCGGTCGGTGGAACGACGAGTACGGCTTCCTCACCTTCGCCGTCGACCACGGGCTCTACACCGAGGCCGAGGGCTACGGCAACGGCGACTCGGCGTTCTATCCCGGCGCCGCCTCGAACATCAACGCCGAGCGCGGGTACGACGTCCCGCGCTACGCCGTGGAGATCCGCAACAGCTACGGCCACCACAACATGCTGGGCTACTCCGGCACCGCCGGTGACTCGGTGTGGGTGCACGACAGCGTCTTCACCAACAACTCCACGGGCGTCTCCACCGACAGCGCCTTCCCCGACCATCCGGGGATGCCGCAGAACCACGCGCTGTTCGAGAACAACGTCATCGCCGACAACAACGAGGACTACTACCAGTACTTCGTCGACGGCACCTGCCAGAAGCCCTACGCCGAGCGCGGCTACGAGGACGGCGTCGTCTGTCCCGTGGTGGGCGTGCCGGTGGGGGCGGGCGTGATCAACCCCGGCGGCAACTACAACGTCTGGCGCGACAACCACGTCTATGGCAACGAGCTCGCCGGCTTCGTCACCAGCTGGGTGCCGGGCTTCGTGCGCGCGGAGACCGGGCTCGCCGAGCAGTTCGACACCTCCCACCACAACCGCTACCTCGGCAACCACATGGGGGTCAGCGAGAACGGCGAGGCCGCGCCGAACGGCGTCGACTACTGGTGGGACGGCCAAGGCGTCGCGAGCTGCTGGACGACGGCCGACGACAGCGTCGAGGTGTCGTCGAACATCGCGGTGTCGCTGCCCGCGTGTGGTGGGGACGACCTGCCCGCGGCCACCGCCGCGCGCCGCTACGTCGGCGAGCCGGCGGCGACACTGAAGATGTACGTCTGCTCGGGCTACAGCCTGCAGGGCGGCTCGATGCCGGCCACCTGCGACTGGTGGGGCGCCTACGGGGCGACCGGCTTCGAGCGGGTCGAGGTCCGCTGGGCGATCGGCGAGGGCCTGGTGCTGACCGTGCTGCTGGCCGGTCTCCTGCTGCGGCGCGGCCGCGGCCCGCGGCTGCTGCCCGTCGCGCTGGTGGGGCTCGGGATGGGCGTCATCGTCGTGGGCGCCTGGCTCACCTCGCCGTGGGTGGATGCGGTGGGCCTGGCCCTCGCCGGCGTGGGGTGGCTGGTGGCCGGGGCGTCCCTGTGGCGTGGGCTGTCGCGCAAGACCGCGGTGCTGACGCTGCTGATCGGCGTGGCCGCGCTGGCCGGGGCCGTGGACCGTGGCCTGCTGATGATCCCGTGGATCCCGGTCTCGCCGGCCCTGGTGCGGGTGCTCGCGGAGTACGTCTGGGTGATCGCCGCGCTCATCGGCATCGTGGTCCGGCCGCGCCGGCGTACCTCCCCGGCGGAGGCCGTGTCCGCCCCGGAGGCCGAGCCGGTCTCCTGAGGCTGTCGAGGTCCGCGGGCGCGTCGACGGGCGGCCCCCGCGCGGTCCCGAATGGGCAGAAACGACAGCCCACGGGGCCGGATTGTTGCTGTTTGGACCCAAACAACAGGAAATGACGCAAGCCTCAGACGTTGCGCCGGTAGGCCCCGCCGACCTCGAAGAACGCCTCGGTGACCTGGCCCAGCGAGCAGACGCGGGCGGCGTCCATGAGGACGGCGAAGACGTTGTCGCCCGCGACGGCGGCGTCCTTCAGCCGCGCGAGCGCGGCCTCGGCCTCCGACCGGTGCGTCTCCCGGAAGGCGCGCACGCGGGCCAGCTGGGAGGCCTTCTCCTCCTCGGTGGCCCGGGCGAGCTCGACGACCGGCGGCGCCTCGCGGCCCTCGGCGAGGAAGGTGTTGACGCCGATGATCGGCAGCGAGCCGTCGTGCTTGCGCTGCTCATAGAGCATCGACTCGTCCTGGATCCGGCCGCGCTGGTAGCCGGTCTCCATCGCGCCGAGCACGCCGCCGCGCTCGGTGATCCGGTCGAACTCCGCGAGCACCGCCTCCTCGACGAGGTCGGTGAGCTGGTCGATGACGAACGACCCCTGGAGCGGGTTCTCGTTCATCGCCAGACCCCACTCGCGGTTGATGATCAGCTGGATCGCCAGCGCCCGGCGCACCGACTCCGCTGACGGCGTGGTCACGGCCTCGTCGAAGGCGTTGGTGTGCAGGGAGTTGGCGTTGTCGTAGATCGCGATCAGTGCCTGCAGGGTGGTGCGGATGTCGTTGAAGTCCATCTCCTGGGCGTGCAGCGACCGGCCCGAGGTCTGGACGTGGTACTTCAGCTTCTGCGACCGCTCGGAGGCGCCGTACTTGTCGCGCATCGCGACTGCCCAGATCCGCCGGGCCACGCGGCCGATCACGGAGTACTCCGGGTCCATGCCGTTGGAGAAGAAGAAGGACAGGTTGGGGGCGAAGTCGTCGATGTCCATGCCGCGCGCGAGGTAGGACTCGACGTAGGTGAACCCGTTGGCGAGGGTGAACGCGAGCTGGCTGATGGGGTTCGCCCCGGCCTCGGCGATGTGGTAGCCGGAGATCGACACGGAGTAGAAGTTGCGCACCCCCTGCTCGATGAACCACTCCTGGATGTCGCCCATCATCTTCAGGGAGAAGTCCGTGGAGAACAGGCAGGTGTTCTGGCCCTGGTCCTCCTTGAGGATGTCGGCCTGCACGGTGCCGCGCACGGACCGGAGAGCGTACGACGTCACCTCGGCCCGCTCCTCGTCGGTGGGCTCGCGGCCCTCGCGCTCGCGGAACGCGTCGACCTGCTGGTCGATGGCCGTGTTGAGGAAGAACGCCAGCACGGTCGGGGCGGGGCCGTTGATGGTCATCGACACCGAGGTCGACGGCGAGACGAGGTCGAAGCCGTCGTAGAGCGCCTTCATGTCGTCGAGCGTCGCGACGGAGACGCCGGAGGTGCCGACCTTGCCGTAGATGTCGGGCCGCGGGTCGGGGTCGCGGCCGTAGAGCGTGACCGAGTCGAACGCCGTCGAGAGACGCTTCGCCTCGGAGTGCTCGGAGAGGAGCTTGAAGCGCCGGTTGGTGCGGAACGGGTCGCCCTCGCCGGCGAACATCCGGGCGGGGTCCTCGGTGTCGCGCTTGAACGCGAAGACGCCGGCGGTGAAGGGGAAGTGGCCGGGCAGGTTCTCCCGGCGGAGGAAGGAGACCAGCTCGCCGTGGTCGGCGTACGCTGGCAGCGCGACGCGCGGGACGGTGTTGCCCGACAGCGTCTCGCGAGTCAGCGGCGTGTGGATCTCGCGGCCACGGACGGTGACGACCTGCTCGTCGCCGGAGTAGGACTCCACCACGGCCGGCCACCGCTCGAGCAGGGCGGCCGTGTCGGGGTCGAGGTCGGCTCGGGCCTGCTCGAGCAGCGCCGGCACGTCACCGGCGTCGCCCTCGCGCAGCTCCGCGGCGACCGCGTCGAGCCGCTGCACCCGCCGCGCCTCCTCGGCCAGGCGTGCGGTGTCGGCGTGGTAGCCGCGGACCGTCTCGGAGATCTCGGCGAGGTAGCGGACCCGGGTGGGCGGCACGACCTCGGTGATGCCGGAGGAGTGCCGGACATCGACGTGGGGGAGCACGCCCTCGTCGGCGGCCAGCCCGTGCCCGCCGAGCAGCCCGCGCAGGTGCTGGTAGAGCGCGGTGACGCCGTCGTCGTTGAACGTCGCCGCGGAGGTGCCGAACACGGGCATGTCCGCAGGAGCCTTGCCGAACGCCTCGCGGTTGCGGACCAGCTGGCGGCCGACGTCGCGCATCGCGTCGGCGGCGCCGCGCCGCTCGAACTTGTTGATCGCGACCACGTCGGCGAAGTCGAGCATGTCGATCTTCTCCAGCTGCGAGGCGGCGCCGTACTCCGGCGTCATGACATAGAGGCTGACGTCGACGTGCGGCACGATCGCGGCGTCGCCCTGGCCGATGCCGGGGGTCTCGACGACCACCAGGTCGTGGCCCGCGGCCTTCAGCAGCGCGATCACGTCGTCGAGGCAGGCCGGCAGCTCGTGGGCGCCACGCGTGGCCAGGCTACGGAAGAGCGCGCGGTCGCCGTCGAGGGAGTTCATCCGGATCCGGTCGCCCAGCAGCGCGCCGCCGCCCTTGCGGCGGGTCGGGTCGATCGCGATCACGCCGATGCGGAGCTTGTCCTGCTGGTCGGTGCGGAAGCGGCGGACCAGCTCGTCGGTCAGCGACGACTTGCCGGAGCCGCCGGTGCCGGTCAGGCCGAGCACCGGCACCTGCCGCGCCGCTGCGGCACGGCGTACGTCGTCGAGGAAGGCGTCGTCGAGCCGGCCGAGCTCGGCGCCCGTGATCGCCCGCGCCAGCGCGGCCCGGTCGCCGGAGAGCACCTGCTCGGCCGTGACCGCGCCCTGCTCCCACAGGTCGACGTCGCAGGCCTCGACCATCGTGTTGACCATCGCCGCCAGCCCCAGCCGCTGGCCGTCCTCGGGGGAGAAGATCGTGACCCCGCCCTCACGCAACCGGGCGATCTCGTCGGGCACGATCACGCCGCCGCCACCGCCGAAGACCCGGACGTGTCCGGCTCCTGCCTCGGCCAGCCGCTCGGAGAGATAGGTGAAGTACTCCACGTGCCCGCCCTGGTACGACGACACGGCGACGCCCTGCGCGTCCTCCTCGAGCGCCGCGTCGACCACCTCCTGCACCGACCGGTTGTGACCCAGGTGGACCACCTCGGCGCCCTGGCTCTGCAGGATCCGCCGCATGATGTTGATCGAGGCGTCGTGGCCGTCGAAGAGGCTGGCCGCGGTGACGAAGCGCACCGGGTGCGTGGGGACGTGGAGATCCGAGGAGGGCATGCCGCCAATACTAGGACGTCCTAGTAATTCTGGCGAGTCGACGGGAGGTTCCTCGACGCTCCTTCACCCGACCAAGGCGGCGGCGACCCGGGCCATCACCAGCTCCTCGTCGGTCGGGACGACCCACACCGAGGGCGAGCCGTCGCCCGGCGGGCTGACCCGACCGCCGGTGCCCTCGCCGTGCGCGGCGTTGCGCTCCTCGTCGATGACGAGCGCCAGCTGGCCCAGCCACCCGACCACCCCGGCCCGCGCCCGTGCGGAGTGCTCGCCCACCCCTCCCGTGAACACCAGGGCGTCGAGGCCGCCGAGCGGCACCGCCATCGCCGCCACCGCCTGGGCGGCGCGGTAGCAGTAGACGTCGAGCGCCAGCCTCGCCGCGGCCGAGCCCCCGGCCTCCGCCTCGGTCAGCACCCGCACGTCGTGGCTGAGGCCGGACAGCCCCAGCAGCCCGGACTCGTGGTTGAGCGTCCGGAGGAGCTCGTCGAGCCCGGTCCCGGTGCGCTCGGCGACGAAGCCGAGCACGCCGGGGTCGATGTCGCCGCTGCGGGTGCCCATCACCAGGCCTTCGAGCGGGGTGAAGCCCATCGTGGTGTCGACCGAGCGACCCGCATGCACCGCAGCGGCGCTGCAGCCGTTGCCGAGGTGCACCGTCACCAGCCGCAGCGAGTCCGACGGCCGCCCCAGCCGCGCCGAGGCTTGCTCGGACACGGACTGGTGGCTGAGCCCGTGGAAGCCGTAGCGGCGGACGCCGAGGTCGGCGTACCAACGCTCCGGGACGGCGTAGCGGAACGCCACCTCCGGCAGGTCGCGGTGGAAGGCCGTGTCGAGCGCGACGACGTGCGGCAGGTCCGGCAGCGCCGTCCGAGCCGCGTCGAGCGCCCCCAGCGCGGCAGGCACGTGCAGCGGCGCCAGCTCCGCCGCCTGCGCGAGCGCTGCCCGCACCTGGCCGTCGACGACGGCGTGCTCGCGCACCAGCGCGCCGCCGTGCACCAGCCGGTGCGCCACCGCGACCAGGTCCGACCGCTCGTCGTCGCGGAGCGCGGCGACGAGTGCGGTCACGAGCCCGGCCTGGTCGCGGCCGTCGAGCGAGCGCTCCTCGACCTCGTCGCCGCGCCGCATCTGCAGACGGCCCGCCTCGGCCTCGGCGTACGCCGTGAGCCGGCGCTGGCCGGATCCGGGGTCCACCACGGCCGCCTTCAGCGTCGAGCTGCCGCCGTTGACCGCGAGCACCCAGGGTGGCGGCTCCGGCCGGACCGACGCCCCGCTCACGCCTCCTCGATCGGCCGGTCCAGCGTCCAGTCACGGACCTCGGGCAGGTCCTCGAGGTGCTCGACGATGTAGGCCTCGTGGGCCGCCAGCTTCGCCTCGCACCACGCCATCAGGTCCGCGGCCCCCGGCGGGGTGCGGCCGGCGTTGTTGAGGGCGTCCATGACCAGGTGGTAGCGCGAGACCTGGTTGCGCACCACCATGTCGAAGGGCGTCGTCGTGGTGCCCTCCTCGACGAAGCCGCGCGCGCGGAAGCGGTCGGCGTCGGGGCGGCCGTGCATCAGCTGGTGCACCGCGCCCGGATAGCCGTGGAAGGCGAAGATGACGTCCACGCTGTCGGTGAAGAGCTCGTTGAACAGCGTCTCGCTCATGCCGTGCGGGTGGTCGCGCGGCCGGGTCAGCCCCATCAGGTCGACGACGTTGACCACGCGGGTGCGCAGCTGCGGGATCTTCTCCCGCAGGATCTGCGCGGCGGCGACCGTCTCCTGGGTGACGACGTCGCCGGCGCAGGCCAGCACGATGTCGGGGTCCGCCGACCCGTCGTCGGTGCCCGCCCACTCCCACACCCCGGCCCCGCGGGCGCAGTGCTCCTCGGCCTCCTCGATGGCGAGCCACTGCGGCTGCGGCTGCTTGTCGATGACCACGAGGTTGACGTAGGACCGCGAGCGCAGGCAGTGGTCGGCGACGGACAGCAGGCTGTTGGCGTCCGGCGGGAGGTAGATCCGCCCGATGGTGCCGCGGATGTTGAGGACGTTCTGGATCAGCCCGGGGCCCTGGTGGCTGAAGCCGTTGTGGTCGTTGCGCCAGGCCGTCGAGGTGAGCAGCACGTTGAGGCTGGGCACCTTGGCCCGCCAGGCGAGCCGCTCGGCCTCCTGGAGCCACTTGGCGTGCTGGATCGTCATCGAGGCGCTG
>JAUILS010000214.1 GCA_030432975.1 Actinomycetes bacterium | reverse complement strand
CCTGGGTGAGCCGCCGCCGGCGTCGCCGGGCGGCGGCCAGGTCGGCCACCGGCGCCCCGCTCGCCTCGTCCGGGCTCGTCCCGTCCGGGCGCGCCGCGCCCGCGCCGGCCCTGCCGGCCTCGGCTCCGGGCCCGTCCGCGACGACCGCGCCGGCACCGGACGCCGCGGCGGTCCCCTCGGCGGCGAGCCCGGCCAGCACGGCGTCGAGCCGCGCGACGACGTCGTCGGGCGCGGGCTCGGTGTGCCGCGCGTCGGCGAGCAGGCGGCGTACCCGCTCCTCCTCGGCGGGCGTCAGCGGCCGGTCGTCGTGCGCGTCCTCGGGCCGGTCCTCGGGCCGGTCGGTCATGCGGGTCTCCTCCTCTCGTCGGTTCTTGTGGCGCGGCGTGGGCGCAGCGGTGCGGGCACGCTGCTCGGCTCAGCCGGCGGGCGGCCCCCGTGGCCCCTCACCGGATGGGACGGCCGGGTCGGGAGGCGGGTTCCCCGGCGGCGTGTCGTCCGCGTCACGCGACGCGGGCGCCAGCATCCCGAGCAGCCCCGCCAAGCGCGACCGCCCGCGCGAGCAGCGGGACTTCACCGTGCCCTCGGCACAGTCGAGCATCACCGCCACCTCCGCCACGGAGTAGCCCTCCATGTCGACCAGCACCAGCGCCGCCCGCTGCTCCTCGGGCAGCGCCGCCAAGGCCTCCAGCACCAGCCGGCGCCGCTCGGCCGCGACCGCCTCGTCGGCGGGGTCGGTGACGTCGGCGGTGACCAGGGCCCCGCGCCCGCCGCGGTCCTCCAGGTCGTCGGGCAGCGCGTCGGCGGCGCGCACCTTCGCCGCCCGCAGCCGGTCGAGGCAGGCGTTGACGACGACGCGGTGCAGCCAGGTCGTGACGGCGGCCTCGCCGCGGAAGGAGCCCGCCCGTCGGTACGCCGCGACCAGCCCGTCCTGCAGCCCGTCGGCCGCGTCGTCGGGGTTGCCCATCGTGCGCAGCGCCACCGCCCACAACCGGTCTCGGTGCCGCGCGAACAGCACCCCGAACGCGTCGGCGTCCCCGGCCACGTGCGCCGCGAGGAGCGCGGCGTCGCTGCGGTCGTCGGCCCCTCCGGCGGCCGCGACCCCGTGGTCGCGCGGCCCGGTCACGCCTGCTGCCCCGTCACGCCTGCTGCCCCGTCACCGTCACCGGTGCCCCGTGCTGCCCGTCGCCCGTGCTGCCCGTCACCCGGTGACCTCGACCTCGGCGATCGTGCCGCGGAAGCCCCCCTTGACCTCGGGCAGCGAGGTCAGCCACAGCACGACGAAGCGGCCGCTGGCGCCGTCGAGCGCGACCTGCATGGTCTCGCCGTCGACGGTCTGCCGGTCCACCCGCTGCAGCCCGCGGACGGCGCTCGGCCGGTCGTCGGCGAGGAACACCGACACCGCCGTCGGCGAGCCGACCAGCGTGACGGTGACGTCCTGCAGCTCGCGCACCTCGCCCACGTCGACCACCAGGCCGACGCCGGTCTTGAGCCCGCCCGGTCCGAGGTTCTGCTTGTAGGTCACCGTGTGCCAGTCGGTGCCCCGGTCGCCGTCGACGGCGAACGGCGCCAGGTCGGGGTTCTCCTCGGGCGGGTCGGCCTGCGGGTCGAGGTCGTACGCCGTCAGGCCGGTCAGCGGCTCACCGGCGGTCGATCCGTCCGAGCCGCCGTCGCCGGCGGTCGCGCTGCTCTCGGACGACGACGGCCCCAGCGCGAGAGGCGACCGCCCCCGGAACAGGTTGAGGGCGACCAGCACCGCCAGCACGAGCAGGATGGTGGCCAGGATGACCATGCCGAGCCGCAGCGTGCGCCGCCCGGGCACGATGTCGTCGTCGGGCAGCTCCTCGTCGAGGTAGTAGATCCCGGAGCCGGTGCCGAAGCCCGAGCCGGTGCTGTAGCCCGCTCCCGTGCCCGTGCCGGTGGTGGCCGCGGGGGCGCCGGTGCCGGTGCTGCTCTCCCACGGCCAGTACTCCCCGCTCGGCGTCGGCGCGCCGGGGCGCGGGCGCCGGGCCGGCTCGCCCGGCGGCGGCTCGGGGGCGAACAGCGGGCGCTCGGGGTGCTCCTCGAACGGCGGCGGCGGCGGGGGCTTGGTGGCCCGCGCGGTGAGCCACTCCACGTCGTCGGAGTCCTCGCCGAAGATCGGCATCCCGAGCTCGGTGGGCTGCTCGACCAGCCCCGCCTCCGTCGGTCGAGGAGCCTGGTCGGCGGCCGCCTCGAAACTGTCCGGGGTGTCCGCGTCGGTCTCGTCGGGTACGCCGGGGCGCGCGGCGGCGCCGGCCCCCGCGAGCAGCATCGCCTGGGTGGCCTCGGGGTCACCGGCCTCCGCGTCCCCCTCTGCGACCTCCTCTGCGATGCCTTCCGCGTCCCCCTCGGCGTCCCCCTCGGCGACCTCCTCGGCGACGCCCTCCGCGGCCACCGCCTCGGCGACCACGGTCTGCTCCACGGCCGGCGTCTCCTCGACCGTGGGGCCGTCCCAGGCGACCCGCTCGTGCTCGGTGGTGTCGTCGTGGGCCAGCGACAGGTCGCCCCCGGCCATGCTGTCGGCGAGGGCGGCGGCGACCATCGGGTCGTGCCGGAGCCGGCGGACGAGTCGGGCGGTGACCGGGGGCAGGTCGGTGCCGTCGCCGACGAAGGCGCGGAGGTAGTCGGCGATGCCGCGCGCGGTGGCGAGGTCGTAGGCCTCCTTGGCGTGCACGCCCACGTGACTGTCGGGGTTGATCACCTCGTCGCACAGGTCGTCGAGCGGTCGCGGGATCCCCGCCCGCACCTGCCGGGGCCGCAGCACCGCGCCGTGCTCGCCGGGCGCACGCGGCACCACGGACGCGGCGACTCCGGCCCAGCGCCCGGTGAGGCCGGCGTAGAGCACCGCGGCCAGGTCGACCACGTCGTCGTCCATCCGGTCCTGGGGCAGCCCCCACAGCGCCGCCTCGACGCCGAGGCCGATCAGCCGGACGTGCCCGTTGTGGTCGAGCAGGACGTTCTCGGGGCACAGCCGGCCGTGTGCGACGCCCGCGTCGTGGGCGGCCGCAAGGGATGCGCCCACCTCCGAGGTCATCCAGGCGGCGTGCCGGGGGTCGAGCGGGCCGTCGTTCTGCAGCACGATGTCGAGCGAGGCGCCGTCGCCCCACTCGTTGACCACGAAGATGATGTCGTCGCGCTGGTCGGCGTCGAGCACGCGCAGGATGCAGCGGTCCTGGACCGCCGCGGAGCGCCGCGCGGCGTCGAGCAGCTCGGGGCCGCGCGGGTCGTCGGCGGCCAGGCAGTGCACCGCCACGTGCCGGTCGAGCACCCCGTCGCGGGCACGCCAGAACCGCCCGCCCTTGCTCTCGCTGAGCAGGTCCTCCAGGCGATAGCGGCCGGCGAGCACGTCGCCGGGCCGGATCGACGTAGGCACGTGCGGCAGTGCCCCCGTTCTGTCGGGCACAGTCTCCTGTGCCGGTGCTGTGGACGGCTGGTCACCGCCATCGTAAGGCGACGGTCACCCGCTGCGTCGGCGCAGCAGCCGCCCGCCGAGCGTGTCCACCACCTCGGTGACCTCGGTGAGCCGCATCAGGCGGGCCAGGGCGAGGTAGACCAGACCGCCCACCAGCCCCGCCGCGAGCAGGATGCCGGTCGCCACCGACCAGGGCGGCTCCGCCCCGAGCCAGCCGTGCAGCAGCCACGACACGAGACCCGCCACGACCGTCGCGCCGGCCACCGCCAGCAGCGCCCGCACCGCGAAGCGCAGCAGGCCGCGGCCGCCCAGCCCGCCCACCACCTGCCGCAGCACGAGGTACGACAGCGTCGCGCCGACGGCGTACGCCGTGCCGTAGGCGACCACCAGCGCGGGCGACGTGCCGACCGGCGAGACCTCCTGGACGAGCAGCCAGGCGGCCGCGATGTTGACCGCGGCGACGACGCACTGGATGAGGAACACCGTGCGGGTCTGCTCGAGGGCGTAGAACCCGCGCAGCATCAGGTAGTGCACGGTGAAGAACACCAGGGCGATCCCGAAGAGCGTCAGCGTCGGGGCGTAGAGCGTGAAGCTGGACGCCGCCGCGCCGTGGCCGAAGACCAGGTTGGCGACGTCGGGCGCGATCACCGCCATCAGCCCCGCGAACGGCAGGATCACCGCGAGTGCGGTGCGCAGCGTGTGGCTGAGCGTGCCGGCCAGCGCCCGGAGGTCGCCGTCGGCGGCGCTGGACGACAGCCGCGGCAGGATCGCCGTCGCCAGCGACACGGTGACGATCGCGTGCGGCACCATCACGATCAGGAACGACTGGCTGTAGACGGTGTAGCCGGTGCCCTGGGTGCCGCCGGCGCCGCAGGAGTCGAGCGCGGCCTGCGCGGTGCCGCTCGAGGCGAGCCGGACGACCACGGTGTAGGCGATCTGGTTGACCACGACGAACAGCACGGTCCACAGCCCGAGCCGGAGGGTGTGGCCGAGCCCCGCGTCGCGGAAGTCGAACCGCGGGCGGAAGGTGAAGCCCGCGGCCTTGAGGTAGGGGATCAGCACCAGCAGCTGCACCGCGATGCCGACCGTGGAGCCGAGGCCGAGCAGCAGCTCCTGGTCGGAGGTGAAGCCGCCGCAGAGGTCCTTGGCCGGGCCGTAGACCATCAGGTAGGCCACCAGCACGCCGATCGAGACGACGTTGTTGGCGATCGGCGCCCACATCATCGGGCCGAACACCCGGCGGGCGTTGAGGATCTGCCCCAGCAGCACGAACATGCCGTAGAAGAAGACCTGCGGCAGGCAGTAGCGCGCGAACGCCACGACGGACTCGGTCTGCTGCGGCAGCTGGTCCCACTCGTCGCTGAGGAACAGCTGCATCACCCAGGGGGCCGCGACGACCAGCGCGATCGACACCAGGCCGAGGAAGAGCGCGGCCAGGGTGACGACGCGGTTGGTGTAGGCCGCCCCGCCGTCGGGGTCGTGCTTCATCGACCGCACCAGCTGCGGCACCAGCACGGCGTTGAAGATGCCGCCGGCCAGCAGGATGTAGAGCATGTTGGGGATGGTGTTGGCGATGTTGAAGATGTCGCCGTGCAGCTGCTGGCCGAGCGCCGCGGTGAGCAGCGCGGCCCGCAGGAAGCCGCTGAGCCGGGAGAAGACGGTGCCCGCCGCCATCACGGCCGAGTTGCGCAGGATGCCGGCCGACTCGTCGCCGTCCGCGGGCGCGGGCGCGGCGGGGGTCTCGTCGGGGGGCTCGCCGGGCGTGCCGTCGCGGGAGCCGTCGGGCGCGCCGTCGCGGGGGCCGGTCACGGGGCGGCCCCGGACCGGGGGTGGGTACGCCGGTCGGCCAGGCCGCGGCGGATCCGCCGGGTGAGCCGCACCCCGATCGTGGTGAACAGCAGCAGGGCGCCGAGCCCGATGACCACCCAGATCACCTGGCTGACCCGGTTGGCGCGGAGCGGGAAGGTGGCGGCGGTGCCGACCGGGCGGCCGTTCTCGTCGGCGACGATCAGCGACACGGCGTGGACCGCCAGGGTCGTGGCCGTCGCCTCCATCTGGACGGTGGCCCGCTCGCCGGGACCGAGCTCCTGCACCGGCGTCGGGGTGATCTCCAGGCCGGGGTCGGTGGCCGCCTGGATCCGCACCCGCACCGTCTGCTCGGTGCCGTTGACGACGTCGGCGGACAGCCGGCCCGAGTCGCTGGACAGGGTGACCGACGGCGGCGTCTCGACGGTGATCTTGGCCAGCTCGGCGTCGATCGCGGCGCGGGCGGCGTCGGCGGCGGCGCGGGCCTCCGGCTCGTCGGACCGGTC
>JAUILS010000213.1 GCA_030432975.1 Actinomycetes bacterium | reverse complement strand
GGCTCGTCGCATCCTGGGGCTGGAGTAGGTCCCAAGGGTTGGGCTGTTCGCCCATTAAAGCGGCACGCGAGCTGGGTTTAGAACGTCGTGAGACAGTTCGGTCCCTATCCGCCGCGCGCGCAGGAAACTTGAGAAAAGCTGTCCCTAGTACGAGAGGACCGGGATGGACGAACCTCTGGTGTGCCAGTTGTCCCGCCAGGGGCACCGCTGGTTAGCTACGTTCGGACGTGATAACCGCTGAATGCATCTAAGCGGGAAGCACATTTCAAGATAAGGTTTCCCACCCAGCAATGGGGTAAGGCCCCCCACAGAACATGGGGTTGATAGGCCGGAGGTGTACAGCAGCAATGCCCAGCCGACCGGTACTAATAGGCCGAGGGCTTGTCACCATCCAACAGAACCCACACAAGCCCACAAACAACGCAGAAAAAACTGCCCGCGTCCACTATGCGACACTGAAACCACAAACCCCCCCACACACACGCCAGCGAGTGTGTGCGAGAAGGGGCGGACAAGTGGAAAAGAGTTACGGCGGCCATAGCGACAGGGAAACACCCGGACCCATCCCGAACCCGGAAGTTAAGCCTGCCAGCGCCGATGGTACTGCAACCGAGAGGCTGTGGGAGAGTAGGACGCCGCCGAACACACACCCCGAGAGAGGCCACCCACCCGGTGGCCTCTCTCACCATTTCCAGCCCTTTGTGAGCCCCTTGTCCGGGCCGCAACCTCTCCACAGCGTGGCGCCTGCCGTCGTTGTCCCCAGCCCGGGGCCGCCGTCCACCGACGCCTCGTCGACGAGGGCACCCTCGGGGGCGGAGGTGAGGCTCATGGAGCTGGTCGAGGACGAGCCGGTCAACACGGTCACGCTGGTGGGACGGCTCTCGCTGGCCCCGGAGGAGCGGGTGCTGCCCAGCGGTGACCGCCTGTGGACGTTCCGGGTGGTGGTCCCGCGGCCCGCCGGCGTCCGGGGACGTGCCGGTCAGGTCGACGCGCTGGACTGCGCGGTGTGGGGCGGGTCGGTGCGGCGTTCGATGCGCCGGTGGCGCGAGGGGGACCTGGTGCAGGTCACCGGCTCGGTGCGCCGCCGGTTCTTCCGGACGCCGTCGGGGGCGGCGTCGCGGGTGGAGGTGGAGGTCAGCGCGGGTCGCCTGCTTCGTCGCGCAGCGACCGCATGAGCACACCCACCGGCGGCTTCGGCTGGAACGACGTGGCCTTCTCGGGGAGCAGCCGGTCCTGCCGCACCACGGCCGCCACCAGGTCGAACGACGGGGTCGGCAGCAGCAGCGCGAGCCCCGAGGTCTCCCGGGCTCGGTCGCACGCCGCCGACACGGTGTGCTCGAAGCGCACCTTGCGGCTCCGCGGCAGCAGCGGCGTCACCCGCTCGTGGACGACCTCCACCGTCGCGGCGTCCGGCGGATGCGGAAGGTCCCACGCGACCCAGCGGTCGCCGCCGTCGGTCACGACGACCGTGCCGACGTCCCCGTCGCCGGTCTCGGCGAGCGCACGGCCCTCGTCCGCGCCCGAGAGCGCGCGCCAGCGGCCGCCCTCGACGCCGCTGGCGGCGTCCGCGAGGATCTCGAGACGCATGCGCGGCACCACGCGGTGGATCGCGCCGAGCCGCAGGGGTGTGTCGTCCTGGTCGACGAGCATCGTGAGCCCGCGGTCCCAGGCGGTGCCCGGGTGCTGCTGCTGCAGCCGGAGGTAGGCGGCGTAGCGGTGGTGGCCGTCGGCGATCACCGGCGTGGCCGTCGCCAGCTGGCCGCCGAGCGCGTCCAGCGTGGCTCCGTCCTTGATCGCCCAGAGCCAGTGCTCGGTGCCGCCCGCGTCGAGGAACGAGCGAGTCGGAGGCCCGGCCGCGACCTCGGTCAGCAGGGCGCGCACCGGGGCGGGGCCGCGGTGCACGAGCAGGATCGGGGCGGGGTTGAGCTGCATCTCGTGCATCCGGTCGGCGAGGTCCCGCACCTGGGCGAGGTGCACCCCCTCGTGGGGAAGCACGGCCCGCTCGCTGAGGACCTCCGAGCGGTGCGTGAGGTCCAGGGCGCCGACGAGGCCGCGCACCGCGGTCCCGGCGACGACGTACTCGTGGAGGTAGACCGCGGGCTCGGCGTCGCCGGCGATCCGCCCCGCACGCTCCCAGCGCGCGAGCCGGCGGGCCACGTCACGATAGGGTCGGGCGAAGGTCCGGGCCGTGCTGGGACCGCCGATCCAGCGGGGTGCCAGCGTGAGCCCGCGAAACGTGGTCAGACGCAACGGCCGGCCCAGATGGGGCGGCGTCACGACGGCGGGCTCGTCCATCGGTTGCATCGTAGGCCCCCGACCCGACGATGCCGGATACGAACGGAGGCCCGGATGGCTGGCGAGTCGGCTGAGGCGCAGACGGCGTCCCTCCGCGGATCGACCGCTCCGCTGACGGAGGTCCACGACCTGGTCCTCCTCGACCTCGACGGAGTGGTCTACATCAGCGGGCGGGCGGTGCCCGGAGCGCCGGAGGCCATCGACACGCTGCGTCAGCGCGGCGTCCACGTCGCCTACGTCACCAACAACGCGTCTCGCACCCCCGAGAAGGTCGCGGGCAACCTGGTGCGCCTCGGGGTCAACGCCACCGCGGACCAGGTCGTCACCTCGAGCCAGGCCGCGGCCAGGATGCTGGCCGCGGCCTACCCGGTGGAGAGCAAGATCCTGATGCTCGGAGCCGAGGGGCTCGCGACCGCGCTGGTCGACGAGGCGCTGCTGCCGGTCACGACCGTCGACGACCCCGACGTCCGTGCCCTGGTCACCGGCTACGGCCCCGACGTGCTCTGGCGCGACGTGATGCGTGCCGCGGTCCGGGTGCAGCAAGGCCTCCCGTGGGTGGCCACCAACGCCGACATGTCCATCCCCACCTCCTACGGCGTCGCGCCCGGGCACGGCGTGATGGTCCGGATGCTCAGCCAGTTCACCGGCGTGGAGCCCGAGGTGGCCGGCAAGCCGCACCGGCCGCTGCTCGACGAGGCCGTCCGCCGCACGGGCGGCCGGAGCCCGCTGATGGTGGGCGACCGGCTGGACACCGACATCGAGGGGGCACGAGCGGCGGGGCTCGACTCGCTGCTGGTGCTCACCGGCGTCACCGACCTGTCGCTGCTGGTCGCGGCACCGCCCCACCAGCGGCCGACGTACCTCTCGGCGACCCTCGACGGGCTCGCGGAGCCGCACCCGGAGCCCGAGTCCCTGGGGTCCGGTGCCCGGTGCGGCGGCTGGACCGCCGAGGTGGCCGACGGTGCGCTCGCCGTCAGCGGACGCGGAGCCCCCGACGACTGGTGGCGCGCGGTCGCCGTCGCCGCGTGGGCGCACCACGACGACACCGGCGACGTCCCCGACGTGGGCTCGCTGACCCCACCGGAGGCCTGAGCCGCCCCGGCCGGGGGCTAGTCTCACCGTCATGACCGAGCAGCCGGAGCAGCACGACCTCGCGGCGTCCGCCGACGCCACCGACGCTCCCGAGGCGCCCGTCGACGAGCCGACGGTCGACGCCCCGCCGCTGCGCACCGGCAACGAGCGGGTCGACGCGGTGCTGGAGTCGCTCGAGGGACTCGACGACGGGGCGGTGGAGGGTCACGTGCCGGTCTTCGAGCGCGCCCATGAGGAGCTCCGCCGGGCCCTCGACGCCCCGGCCGACGAGACCGCCGCGGCGAGCGAGCCCGAGGACGGCTGAGGGCCCATGCCCCCGCGTCGCCTTCGGCTCGACGCCGAGCTGGTACGCCGTGGCCTGGCGCGGTCGCGCGAGCACGCGAGCGAGCTGGTCGCGGCCGGCCGGGTGACCGTCGCCGGCGCGGTGGCGACCAAGCCCGCCACGGCGGTCACGACCGACGTCGCGCTCCTGGTGCGCGACGACCCCGACCGCCCCGACTACGTCTCCCGTGGGGGACACAAGCTCGCCGGCGCGCTGGAGGTGTTCGGCGCCGAGGGGCTGGACGTCGCCGGGCGCCGCTGTCTCGACGCCGGCGCCTCGACGGGCGGCTTCACCGACGTGCTGCTGCGGGCCGGTGCGGCCGAGGTGGTGGCGGTCGACGTGGGCTACGGACAGCTCGCCTGGTCGCTCCGCCAGGATCCCCGCGTGCAGGTGCACGACCGGTGCAACGTGCGGGAGCTGACGGCCGAGACCATCGCCGGCCCGGTCGACGTGGTCGTCGCCGACCTGTCCTTCATCTCGCTGGCGCTGGTCCTCGACGCGTTCGCCCGGGTCACCTCGCCCGACGGTGACTGGGCGCTGATGGTCAAGCCGCAGTTCGAGGTGGGCAGGGACCGGGTCGGCCGCGGCGGCGTCGTCCGCGACCCGGCGCTGCGCGCGGAGGCCGTCGCAGGCGTGGTCGCGGCGGCCGACGCCCGCGGCTGGGGCGCGCGCGGCGTCACCACCAGCCCCCTGCCGGGCCCGTCGGGCAACATCGAGTACTTCCTCTGGTTCCGTCGCGGGCCGGTGGCCGTCGCCGACGCAGCGATCCACACCGAGGTGGAGCGCAGCGCCGGCTGGGGGGCGGCGGGTGAGAAGGTGGATCCGTGACCACCGCTGCCGACGCCGACCGCCGGGTGCTGCTGGTCGCCCACCTGGGCAAGCCCGAGGTCCACGACCTCGCGCTGGTCTTCGTCAAGTCCCTCACCGCCCACGGGCTGCGGGTCCGTCTGCTGCGCGACGACGCCCCGGGCCTGGGTCTGGAGGACGCCGCCGAGGTCGAGGTCACCGACTCGGTCGACGACGCCGGTCGCGACTGCGAGCTGGCCATCGTGCTGGGCGGCGACGGCACCATCCTCAAGGCAGCCGAGCTGACCCGGGTCAGCGCGACGCCGCTGCTCGGGGTCAACCTCGGTCATGTCGGCTTCCTCGCCGAGGCCGAGCCCGAGCACGCCGAGGCGACCATCGACGCGGTCGTCCACCGGCGCTACACCGCCGAGGACCGGCTGACCCTCGACGTGACGGTGCGGCTGCGGGGCGAGCTGCTGCTGCGCACCTTCGCGCTCAACGAGGCGAGCGTCGAGAAGGGCGCCCGCCAGCGGATGCTCGAGGTCGTCGTCGGCATCGACGGGCGGCCGCTGTCCCGCTGGGGCTGCGACGGCGTGGTGTGCGCGACGCCCACCGGCTCCACGGCCTACAACTTCTCCGCGGGCGGTCCCGTGGTCTGGCCCAACGTCGAGGCGCTGCTGATGGTGCCGCTGAGCGCCCACGCGCTCTTCGCCCGGCCGATGGTGGTCAACCCCGACTCCACGATGGCCGTCGAGGTGCTCGAGACCGGCACCGACCACCCGAGCCGTCACCCCGGCGTGCTCTGGTGCGACGGTCGGCGGATGGTCGACCTGCCCGGCGGCGCCCACGTGGAAGTACGCCGTGCCGACCAGCCGGTCCGGCTGGTGCGCCTCCACCAGCGGCCGTTCACCGACCGGCTGGTCGCCAAGTTCGGCCTGCGCGTGGAGGGCTGGCGGGGCGCCGCGGAGCGTCGCCGCCAGGGAGACGCGGATGCTTGAGGAGATCCGCATCTCGTCGCTCGGGGTCATCGAGAGCTCGCTGCTCGAGCTCGGCGAGGGCCTGACCGTGATCACCGGTGAGACCGGCGCGGGCAAGACGATGGTCGTCACGGCGCTCGGGCTGCTGCTCGGCGGCCGCGCCGACAGCGGCGCGGTGCGCTCCGGCGCCCGCGCCGCCCGGGTCGAGGGGGTGGTCAGCGCCGAGACCCTGCCCGGCTTCCTCGCGGCGGTCGACGAGTGCGGGGGAGAGGCCGACGACGAGCGGGTGGTGCTGGCCCGCTCCATCTCGGCGGAGGGGCGCTCGCGC
>JAUILS010000212.1 GCA_030432975.1 Actinomycetes bacterium | reverse complement strand
GGCCGCTGCCCCGGCAGCGGCGCCCGCGGCGGCGCCCGCCGCGGGACCGGACACCGAGCGGGTGACCGGCACCTGCGCGGTGTCACCGGCCGACGGCTGGCGACGCGGCGGCGCGGGCGGAGCGGCGGCGGGCTTGCCGGCGGACGACGTGCGAGCCGAGGGCTTGCGCGTCGCGGGCTTCGCGGCCTCGGCGGCGTCGTCGGCGGGCCGACGCGACTGCAGCCGCTGGGTCAGCGAGCCCTTCTTCTTCGGCTCCGCGGGAGGCGGCGGCGGGGGCAGCACCGGCTTGCGCACCGGCTGCGTGGCCTCGCCGGCAGCCGGGGCAGGAGCCTTCGCCGCGGCCGGGGCAGCCGGCTTCGCGACCGCTTCGCCGGCGGGGGCGGAGGCCCCGTTGGTGGCCGACTTGGCGGGCGGATTGGCGGGCGTCGCCTTGCGGGCGCCGCGGGCGGGCTTGGGCTCGGGCATGGGCGGCAGCACCGGGCGCTTGGCCGCCGCGGCGGCGGACGAGCCGCCCTTCGCGGCGTCCTTCGCGGCGTCCTTCGCTGGGGCCGCCTCGGCGGCGTCAGGCGTCGACGGCTGGGTGGTCGGAGGGGTCGTCTGCGGCGCAGCGCGATCCGCCATCAGGACTCACTCTCCCCGGGGTCGTCGGGTGCAGAAGTCTCGATTGTTGCATCCGCAGCAGCATCCGACGATTCCCCGGCGCTCTCGGCACCCCCCTCGGCCGCCTCGGGAGCCGACTCCGCTGCCGCCTCCGGTGCGGCCTCGTCCTCGTCGACCCGCGCCTCGACCGAGCGGGCGACCACCGCGACCGCGTCGCCGTCCTTGGGCGTCACGAACTTCACGCCCATGGTCGAGCGCCCGGTCGGCCGGAAGTCGTCGTTGATCGGGCTGCGCACCACCTGGCCGCCCTGGGTGATCGAGAGCACCTCGTCGCCGTCGGTGACGATGAACGCGCCGACCAGCACCCCGCGGTCCTCGTTCTGCAGCGCCATCGCCTTGATGCCGAGGCCGCCGCGCGACTGCGTGCGGTAGTCCGAGATGCGGGAGCGCTTGGCGAAGCCGCCGTCGGTGATCGTGAAGACGTACTGCGGCGCCACGTCGGCCGGCGTCTCGACCGCGTCGTCGTCGAGCGCCTCCTCGGCCGCGACCTGGTCGGCGCGGATCACCGACATCGACAGCACCGAGTCGCCCTCGCGGAACTTCATGCCCGACACACCGGACGTCGCCCGGCCCATCGGCCGCAGCTGGGAGTCGTCGGCGCGGAACCGGATCGCCTGACCCTTGCGCGACACCAGCAGGATGTCGTCGTCGGGGTTGACCAGCTCGGCCCCGATCAGCTCGTCGTCGGCATCGCGGAAGTTGATCGCGATGACGCCGGCCTGGCGCGGGGAGTTGTAGTCGCTGAGCTTGGTCTTCTTGACCAGCCCGTTGCGGGTGGCGAGCACGAGGTACGGCGCCTGGTCGTAGTCGCGGATCGCCAGCACCTGGGCGATCCCCTCGTCCGGCTGGAACGACAGCAGCCCCGCCACGTGGCCGCCCTTGGCGTCGCGCGCGGCCTCGGGGAGGTTGTAGGCCTTGGTGCGGTAGACCCGGCCGGCCGTGGTGAAGAACAGCAGCCAGTGGTGGTTGGACGTGGCGATGAAGTGCTCGACCACGTCGTCGCCGCGCAGCGTCGCCCCGCGCACGCCCTTGCCGCCGCGGCGCTGGGTGCGGTACTGGTCGGCGCGGGTGCGCTTGGCGTAGCCACCGCGGGTGATGGAGACGACGAGCTCCTCGTCGGGGATCAGGTCCTCCATCGAGAGGTCGCCATCGGCGGCGATGATCTGCGAACGCCGCTCGTCGCCGTACTTCGCGACGATCTCGCCGAGCTCCTCGCCCACGATCGAGCGCTGCCGGGCCTCGTTGGCCAGGATGTCCTCGAGGTCGGCGATCTCCGCCTCGATCTTGACCAGCTCGTCGATGATCTTCTGCCGCTCCAGGGCCGCCAGCCGCCGCAGCTGCATGTCGAGGATCGCGTTGGCCTGCACGTCGTCGATGTCGAGCAGCTCGATCAGCCCGGTCCGGGCGTCGTCGACCTCGGGGCTGCGCCGGATCAGCGCGATCACCTCGTCGAGCATGTCGAGCGCCTTGACCAGGCCGCGGAAGATGTGGGCCCGCTCCTCGGCCTTGGCCAGCCGGAAGCGGGTGCGCCGCTGGATCACGTCGATCTGGTGGGCGACCCAGTTGGAGATGAACTGGTCGATCGACAGGGTGCGGGGCACGCCGTCGACCAGCGCCAGCATGTTGGCGGAGAAGTTGGTCTGCAGCTCGGTGTGCTTGAAGAGGTTGTTGAGCACCACCCGCGCGACCGCGTCACGCTTGAGCACCACGACCAGCCGCTGGCCGGTGCGCGAGGAGGAGTCGTCGCGCACGTCGGAGATGCCCTGGACCCGGCCGGAGTCGGCGAGCTCGGCGATCTTCAGCGCGAGGTTGTCGGGGTTGACCATGTAGGGCAGCTCGGAGATGACCAGCATCACCCGGCCCTTGGCGTCCTCGTCGATCTCGACGACGGCCCGCTGCATGATCGACCCGCGGCCGGTGCGGTAGGCCTGCTCGATCCCCTGCCGGCCCACGATCAGCGCACCGTTGGGGAAGTCGGGCCCCTTGACCCGCTCGATCAGCGCGTCCTGCAGCTCCTCGCGGGTGGCGTCGGGGTGCTCGAGCGCCCACTGCGCGCCCTCGGCGACCTCGCGCAGGTTGTGCGGCGGGATGTTGGTGGCCATGCCGACCGCGATGCCGGCCGAGCCGTTGACCAGCAGGTTGGGGAACCGGCTGGGCAGGATGGTCGGCTCCTGCGAGCGGCCGTCGTAGTTGGGCTGGAAGTCGACGGTGTCCTCGTCGATGTCGCGGACCATCTCCATGGCCAGCGGGTCCATCCGGCACTCGGTGTAGCGCATCGCGGCCGCGGGGTCGTTGCCCGGCGAGCCGAAGTTGCCCTGGCCCTGGATCAGCGGCGCCCGCATCACCCACGGCTGCGCGAGACGCACGAGGGTGTCGTAGATCGCGGAGTCGCCGTGCGGGTGGTACTGACCCATCACGTCACCGACGACGCGGCTGCACTTGGAGAAGCCGCGGTCGGGCCGGTAGCCGCCGTCGTACATCGCGTAGAGGACGCGGCGGTGCACGGGCTTCAGCCCGTCGCGTACGTCGGGCAGCGCCCGCCCGACGATCACCGTCATGGCGTAGTCGATGTAGGACTGCTGCATGACCGTCTGCAGCTCGACGGGCTCGATCCGGCCGCTGGTCGGGGGAGTGCCGCCGTCGGTGGGGGTCTCAGTCACGATTGCTCTCTCTTGCAGTTTCTAGTCTTGACGCTAGACAGGCTGATCGTTTGCTGTCGGGGGTGTTCGGGGGGTCCACGGGGGGCGGCGCCCCCCGTGCGTCAGATGTCGAGGAAGCGGACGTCCTTGGCGTTGCGCTGGATGAAGGAGCGCCGCTGCTCGACGTCCTCCCCCATCAGCACCGAGAAGATCTCGTCGGCCTGGGCGGCGTCCTCGAGCGTCACCTGCCGCATCAGCCGCTGGGCCGGGTCCATCGTGGTCTCCCAGAGCTCGTCGGCGTTCATCTCGCCGAGGCCCTTGTAGCGCTGCACGGGGTTCTCCTTCGGCAGCTTCTTGCCCTGCTCGAGGCCGTCGCGCATCAGCGCCTCGCGCTCGGCGTCGGAGTAGACGAACTCGTGCTCGGCCGGCTTGTTCCACCGCAGGCGGTAGAGCGGCGGCTGGGCCATGTAGACGTAGCCGTGCTCGATCAGCGGCTTCATGAAGCGGAACAGCAGCGTCAGCAGCAGGGTGTTGATGTGGTGGCCGTCGACGTCGGCGTCGGCCATCAGCACGACCTTGTGGTAGCGCAGCTTGTCGAGGTCGAACTCCTCGTGGATGCCGGTGCCGAGGGCGGAGATGATCGCCTGCACCTCGGTGTTGGCGAGCACCTTGTCGATGCGGGCCTTCTCGACGTTGAGGATCTTGCCGCGGATCGGGAGGATCGCCTGCACGCGCGGGTCGCGGCCCTGCTTGGCCGAGCCGCCGGCGGAGTCGCCCTCGACGATGAAGACCTCGCACTCCTCGGGGTTGGTCGACTGGCAGTCGGCCAGCTTGCCGGGGAGGCCGCCGCCGCCGAGCAGGCCCTTGCGGTTGCGGGCCAGGTCGCGTGCCTTGCGGGCGGCGAGCCGCGCCGACGCCGCGGCCTGCGCCTTGCGGACGATGTCCTTGCCCTCGGCGGGGTTCTCCGCGAAGAACGCGCCCAGCTGGTCGTTGACCACGCGCTGCACGAAGCCCTTGGCCTCGGTGTTGCCGAGCTTGGTCTTGGTCTGGCCCTCGAACTGCGGCTCGCCGAGCTTGACCGAGATGATGGCGGTGAGGCCCTCGCGGATGTCGTCGCCGGAGACGCGGTCCTCGGGCTTCTTCATCAGGCCCCAGTCCATCCCCCAGCTGTTGACCAGCGAGGTCAGCGCCGCGCGGAAGCCCTCCTCGTGGGTGCCGCCCTCGTGGGTGTTGATGGTGTTGGCGAAGGTGTGCACCGACTCGGTGAAGCCGGTGTTCCACTGCATCGCGATCTCGAGGCTCATGTGGTTGTCGACCTCGGGCGGCGTCTCGGCCTCGAAGTCGATGATCGTCGGGTTGGACGGCTGCTTGCGGCGGTTGAGGTGCTCGACGTAGTCGACCAGGCCGCGGTCGTACTTGAAGGTGCGCTCCAGGCCGCCGGTCTCGCCGCGCTTGATGCCGTCGACGCCCGCTTGGTCGATCTCGGGGTCGATCGTGGCGTCCTCGACGGCGTCGGCGATCTCGTCGGCGTGGGGGCGCTCGTCGCGGACGACGATCTCCAGACCCTTGTTGAGGAAGGCCATCTCGCGCAGCCGGGTGGTGATCGTCTCGAGGGAGTACGTCGTGGTCTCGAAGATCTCGTCGGAGGCGTAGAACGTGACCGTGGTGCCGGTGCGCTCGCCCTTGTCGAGCTCGCGCACCTGCTCGAGGTCGCCGTCGGGGTCGCCCAGGGTGAACGACTGCCGCCACAGGTGGCCGCGGTTCTTGACCTCGACGACCAAGAGGCTGCTCAGCGCGTTGACGACCGAGACGCCGACGCCGTGCAGACCGCCGGACACCTTGTAGCCGCCGCCGCCGAACTTGCCGCCGGCGTGGAGCTGGGTGAGGGCCAGCGTCACCGCCGGCACGCCCTCGGTGGGGTGCATGTCGGTGGGGATGCCGCGGCCGTTGTCGTCGACCCGGACGCCGCCGTCGGCCTGCAGGGTGACCACGATCCGGTCGCAGTAGCCCGCGAGGCTCTCGTCGACGGCGTTGTCGACGATCTCCCACACCAGGTGGTGGAGACCGCGCTCGCCGGTGGAGCCGATGTACATGCCCGGGCGCTTGCGCACCGCCTCGAGGCCCTCGAGCACCTGGATCGACGCGGCGTCGTAGTCGGGGCCGGCGGGGGTGGCCGGGCTGGCCGGCGGCGGCGCGGGAGTCGAGGCGGGGACATCTACGGGTGAGTCGACGGTGGGCTGGGCGGGGGGCTGAACGGGGGTGGTCTCGTCGGACACACGCACCTCTTCCGAACCGGGCCGGCCGCGCCCCTCGACGGGACCCGGACGGTGCTGCGGACACACGGAGGGCCGCTGCTCGGTGAGCCTGCGACCCGACGTCCATGATACCGGGTCAGAGGCCTCTGGCCACGTTGCCCACCCCCGGAACGGGGGGATCTGTGGACAAAATCATGCCCTCAGCGCCCCGAGAAGGGGGTTTCGCGGGCCCAGGAGGGGGTGGGATGGGTCCCCATACCGTCGAGACGCCGCTGAG
>JAUILS010000211.1 GCA_030432975.1 Actinomycetes bacterium | reverse complement strand
ACCCGGCGGCGGTGTCGTTCCTCGCGCTGGCCGGGGCGCTGGGCAGCGCGCTGCTGATCTCGCTGCTGGCCTCGGTGCGCGGCTCGGCCGGCGTCCGGCTGGTGCTGATCGGCGTCGGGGTGGCCGCCGTCTTCGACAGCCTGGTGTCCTACCAGCTGCTGCGTGCCTCGGCCTGGGACCTGCAGGCGGCGATGCGCTGGCTGACCGGGAGCGTCAACGGCGCGACCCTCGACCGGGTGCTGCCGCTGGCGCTCGCCGTCGGGCTGCTCGGGCCGGTGCTCGCCGTGCTGCAGCGCCGCCTCGCCCTGCTCCGCCTGGGTGACGACCTGGCGGCGGGGCTCGGCTGCTCGGTGGGCCGGACCCGGCTGGCGCTGGTGCTCACCGCCGTGGGGCTGATGGCCTTCGCCACGGCCGCCGCCGGGCCGGTTGCGTTCGTGGCGTTCCTGTCCGGGCCGATCGCGGTCCGCCTCGTCGGGGTGTCGGGTCCGGTCCTCGCGGCCGCCGCCGCGGTCGGTGCGCTGCTGGTCCTCGGGTCCGACCTGGTCGGGCAGTTCGCCTTCGGCACGCGCTACCCCGTGGGCGTGGTCACCGGGGCGCTCGGGGCGCCGTTCCTCCTGCTCCTGCTGATCCGCTCCTACCGACACGAGGAGACCCGATGACCGCCGACCACGAGCTCGTCGCCGACCGGGTGACGCTGGGGTATGCCGACCGCACCGTCGTCAGCGACCTGAGCCTCGCCGTCCCACCCGGCCGGTTCAGCGTGATCGTCGGCCCGAACGCGGGAGGCAAGTCGACGGTGCTCCGGTCGCTTGCCCGGCTGCTGCGGCCGCGCGCGGGCGTCGTCCGGCTCGACGGGGAGGACCTGCGGTCGCTGCCCACGAAGCAGGTGGCGCGCACCGTCGGCTTCCTGCCGCAGTCGCCGGTCGCCCCCGAGGGGATCCTGGTCGCCGACCTGGTCGCGCGCGGCCGATCGCCCCACCACGGCGCCTTCAGCCGCTGGACCTCGGTCGACGACGACGCCGTGGCTCGGGCGCTGCTCGCGACCGGCACCCACGACCTCGCGGAGCGCGCGGTCGACGAGCTGTCCGGTGGCCAGCGCCAGCGGGTGTGGATCGCGCTCGCGCTGGCGCAGCAGACCGACGTGCTCCTGCTGGACGAGCCGACGACGTACCTCGACCTGAGCCACCAGATCGAGGTGCTCGAGCTGCTCCGCGAGCTCAACCGCGACCAGGGCCGGACCGTGGTCGCCGTGCTCCACGACCTCAACCTCGCCGCGAGGTACGCCGACCACCTCGTCGCCGTCGCCGGGGGGCGGGTGCGCCTCGCCGGCCCGCCCGCGGAGGTGGTCACCGCCGAGATGGTGCGCCAGGTCTTCGGGCTGGACGCCGCGATCGTCCCGGACCCGGTCGCCGGGAGCCCCATGGTGATCCCGATCGGCCGAGCGAGCGCCGCGCGGGCCGAGCCGGTGGCCCGATGATGCTGCCGGCCGCCGACCCGACTGAGTTCCTGACGCGGCACGTCGTCCCGCGCCAGGCCGGTGGGACCGAGGGGTCGTGGTGCACCCTGGCCGGCCTGCTCGCCGGCGATGCCGCCGCCCTGCGCGCCGCGCATCGGGGCCTGGTCGAGGCGGGGCACCCGCCGAAGGCGGCCGCGAACTACCTCGTCGGGTGGGTCGGCGGCGGCCTCGGACGGACCGTCGGCTTCGTCTGGGCGATGGCCGACGCCGGCGTGCTCGTCGACGAGCGGGTCCGCTGGCGGATGCTGCCCGGCGGCTGGCCGGACCTGATCGACGTCGGTGACTGCCGGGTGGTCGTCGGCCCCGGGCATCCGTGGTCGTCCGGGCGCGGCGTCGACGTGCTGGACCCCGAGGTCGCGGCGGCCACCGTCGTCGGCTCGCTGGTGACCCTGTTGGATCCGCTGCTTCGGGTCGCGGGCTCGCTCGCCCGCGTCGGACGCACGTCGCTCTGGTCGGAGGTGGCGGACGGGATCGCCCAGGCCACCGCCGGGTCGCCCGACCTGCCCGGGTGTGAGCGCGGCATCGGTCGGCTGGAGGAGCTGCTGGCCGTGCCGGACGCCCCCTGGCGCCGCCGCGCCTCCCTCTGGACGGCCGACTCGCGGGTCGGTCCGATGGTCGTGACCCGCCGCGGCGGGTGCTGCCTGGCCTACACGACGTCGCCCGTCGGGGAGGTCGCCGGGGAGGGGGCCGGGGAGGCAGCCGGGGCGGGCGCCGGCGAGGCGGCCGCCGGGGAGGGGGCCGCCGGGGTGGACCCGGTGGATCCGGCCGCGGCCTACGCCGCGCGCTTCCCTCGCGAGCCGGACCGGCCGGCGTACTGCGCGGACTGCCGGTTCCGCGAGCCCGCGGACGTCGAGGCTCGCCAGGTCTGCTGGGCCGAGCTGGTGGCGGCCTCCTCCGCGCCACCGGGGCAGTGAGGGCCTGGCATCGGCCTAGGGTGGGCGGGTGGCGGAGGTGCTGGACGCGCATCGGCAGGGTGGCCATTTGCTGCGCCTGGAGTGGGGCCTCGCGGGGGCGCTGGCGGTGGCGGGCGGAGGTGCGACGGCGGTCGTCGTGGACGTGCTGTCGTTCACGACCTCGGTGTCGATCGCGGTGGAGCGGGGTGCGGCGGTGCTGCCCTACCGCTGGGCCGACGGCGACGCCGCGGCGTACGCCGAGGCGCAGGGCGCCGTGCTGGCCGGAGGCCGCCGGGCTGCGCTGGCGGCCGGGGCGCCGAGCCTGTCTCCGGCCAGCCTCGTCGGGCTGACGGGCGTCGACCGCCTGGTGCTGCCGTCGCCGAACGGGTCGACGATCGCGCTGTCCCTGGCCGAGACCGGGTCCACCGTGGTGGCGGCCGCACTCCGCAATGCGTCGGCGGTGGCCGCCTGGCTGGCGCCTCGGGTCGGCGACGGCGTGGCGTTGCTGCCGGCGGGGGAGAGGTGGCCCGACGGCTCGCTCCGGCCGGCCCTCGAGGACCTGTGGGGGGCGGGGGCGGTGCTGTCGGCGCTGGTGCGACAGGCGGGGCCGGTGCTCGCCGACCGGATCAGCCCGGAGGGGCGGGCGGCGGTGGCGGCCTACGATGCCGTGACGGCCCGGGGCGACCGGGCGCTGGCCGAGGAGCTCGCGGCGTGTGCCTCGGGGCGCGAGCTGGTCGAGGCCGGGTTCGGCGCCGACGTTGCCCTCGCCGCCGCGCGCGACGTCTCCCCGGTGGTGCCGGTGCTGCGGCCGGGCCGGTCGGAGTTCCGCGCGGAGGCGCCCCCACCCGTGCGGTGACCCCCTGGTCGCTGTGGGGACGTCATACGGTTCGGTCGCCGGGGCGGCCGCCTCGTATGACGTCGTGCCCGTCGCCGTGGGGACGTCATACGGTTCGGTCGCCGGGGCGGCCGCCTCGTATGACGTCGTGCCCGTCGCCGTGGGGACGTCATACGGTTCGGTCGCCGGGGCGGCCGCCTCGTATGACGCAAGGGCCGGCCGCACGGGTCGCAGGAGCGGACGGATTCCGAGCAACCGCCACCCGGCGGCGGGTGACGGGGCACAATGCCGATCGACGCGTCGTCCGTCCGGGCGGCCACGACGGGAGGTCGGCGGTGGAGCAGCCGAGTGCTCAGGACCGCGTGCTGGCGGCGCTCGCCTCGGGACTGGCGACCGAGCAGCAGCTGGCCGACGTCTCGGGGCTGCCGGTCGCTGCGGTCGAGCGCGAGCTGGCGGGGGCCGAGGCGGCGGGGCTCGCGTCCCGTATCGACCTGCCCGGCTCCACGACCTGGCGGATCACCGGCAGGGGGCTGCTGGGTGACATGGTGACCGACCTGGTCGCGGCGCTGGCCCCGTCCGTCACCCCGCTCCCCGTCGCCCCAGCCCCGGTCGCTGCCGCCTCCGCCGTCGCGGTCCCGACGTCCGCGGCCGCCGTTTCGTCCGGGTCGACGCGGCCACGGACCGCGGGGGAGATCGTCGCTGACCTCCCCGCCGGCCTCGCCACCGGGCTCGCCGGCGTCGCATCGACGCCGCTGGACGACGCCTCGGTCACCACCGGCGACGATCACGACAACCCCGCGGCTCAGACCGGCGCGGACGCCCCGGTGTCCGAGGCCTGGCGCGGCTGGGCGCAGCGCTGGCTGCGCTACGCCTACGACCAGCAGCGACTCGACAGCGAGCAGATCGTCGCTCGGCTCGACGCCGTCGAGTCGGCGACCACCCTCCGGGAGCTCGACCACGCCCTCCGCGACCTCGTCCGCGTGCCGGCGGTCGAGGAGGCCGAGCGGGGCTGAGCGTCGCGGCCTCGCCGCGACATCCACGACGCCTCGCCGCGACATCCGCGACGCGTCAGCGGGGCCCGGGGACGACCAGCACCGGCGTCTCGGTGAACTCCAGCAGCCGGCTCGTCTGGCTGCCGACGTACGCCGGCCCGAGGCGCCGCTGGTCGGAGCGGCCCATCACGATCACGTCGGCGCCCCAGCGCTGCGCCTCGGCGAGCGTCTGCTCGTAGGGCGGCAGCCCGTCGGAGACGGTGCCGGTCTCGGCGGCCACACCGGCCTTCCGGGCCCGGGCCGCGACGGCGTCGAGCACGCGGGCGGGCTCGTGCCCCTCCTCCGCGACCATGATCGCCCGCAGCCGGGCGGCGAGGCTGCCGGCCAGCTCGACCGCCAGGTCGGCGGCCGCGAAGGCCGGCGCCGAGTCGTCCACCGCGAGCAGGATGCGTCGGATCATCGTCGTCCTCCCTCCCTCAGCCGGACCGCCATCCGCACCCGCAGGGCCTCCTCGCGGTCCAGCTCGTCGAGCCGCAGCTCCAGGCGCCGACAGGTCTCCTCCAGGTCGGGGAGCAGGCGCTCCTCCACGGCCCGCCGGCGGCGGCGGGTCTCCGCGAGCTCCCGGCCCAGCCGGCGGTGGGCGAGGTCGGCTGCGGCCGCGGTCGCGGCGGCCTCCAGCGCCTCACCGTACGCCGCCGCGGCCGGCGCGAGGGCCGCCGTCGCGGTGAGCTCCGCCGGGGCCCCGGGCAGGCAGGCGACGGCGGTGGGATAGCCCACCCCCATCGAGACCTGCCAGGTGGGCTCGGCCGTGGCGCCGGCCGGGCCGGCCGCGACCAGCCGGGTCAGCTCGCCGCTGGCGCCGAGGGTCCGGGCGCGGACGAGCAGCGCGGCGGCGGTCCCCATCCGCGTGGCCCACTCCTCGCGGGCCCGGGCCAGGTGTCCGGCGACCCGGTCCAGCTCGCGTTCCAGGGCCTCCTCCTTGCTGCGCAGCAGGGCACCCGCCCGGCTCGCCGTCTCGATCCGGTGCCGGAGGCGGAGCCGATCGGCGCGGGTGCGCGGCGGGCCGGTCACGGCGTGCCCCCCGTCTGCTCGTCCCCGGCCGTCGCAGCCGGCGCCCCGGGCGTCGGGAGGTGGGCTGCGCGCTGCTGGGCGGAGACCACGGTGAGCTCGCGCGGCGGCAGCACCGCGACCACCCGCCACAACCGGTCGAGGGTGTCGGTCATCGAGCGCGGCTCGTCGGGCGGCTGGTCGAGCACCTCGGCATCGAAGCGTCCCGCGAGGTCGAGGTAGCGCTGCTCGGTCGCCGAGAGCGCCTCGCGACCGATCAGCGACGCGAGCTGCTCCGCCTGCCGCGCCTCGGCCAGCAGCGCCATCACCTGGGCGGCGATCGCTAGGTGGTCCTCGCGGGTCCGGCCCGGCCCGGCGCCGCGCCGCATCATTCGCGACAGCGACGCGAGCGGGTCGATCGGCGGCGAGACCCCCCGGGCGAGGACGTCGGCGGACAGCACGATCTGGCCCTCGGTGATGTAGCCCGTGAGGTCCGGCACCGGGTGGGTGAGGTCCCCGGCCGGCATGGTGAGCACGGGCAGCTCGGTGATCGAGCCCGGCCGGTCGCGGAGCCGCCCGCAGCGCTCGTAGATGCTCGCCAGGTCGCTGAACAG
>JAUILS010000210.1 GCA_030432975.1 Actinomycetes bacterium | reverse complement strand
GCCGACGGCCAGCCCGAGCATGCTGGCCAGGGCCGGCGTGGTCGACGACAGCTCGACGAAGCCGGTCAGCGTCGTGATGCCGAGCATCCCGATGGCCACCCCGATCACGGCGGTGAGCAACGGCATGCCGGCGGCCACCAGCGAGCCGAGGGTCACCACCAGCACCACGAGCGCCACCGCGATGCCGATGATCTCGCCCTTGCCGGGCCCGGGGGTCTCCTGGAGCGCGTCGCCGCCGACGTACGCCGTGTAGCCGGCGTCGCGCAGTGTCTCGGTCGCGTCGGTGAGCGCCTCCCGGTCGGCCTCGCTGAGCTCGCCGGACTGCCGGTCATAGCTGACGACGGCGTATGCCGTGGTGCCGTCCTGCGAGACCGCGCCGACGGTGAACGGGTCGGTGAGCGACACGACGTGGTCGGTCTGCACGCCGGCCAGCGCCTGGCCGATCGCCTCCTGCGCGGCCGGCGCGGTGATCTCCTCGCCGCTGGGAGCCTGCACGACGACCTGCGCGGTGGCGCCGTCGGCGTTGGTGCCGGTGCGCTCCTTGATCAGCGCGAAGGCCCGTGCGGACTCGGTGTCGGGCAGCTCGAACCGGTCGCTGGTCGAGCCCGCGAGGGTCAGCGCGCCGACGCCGCCGAGCACGAGCAGGAGCAGCCAGGTGCCGATCACGGTGACGCGGTGCCGGAAGCTCCAGCGCCCCAGGCGATACAGGTAGGTGGCCATCGTGGACCTCTCTTCGCCCGCAGGCGGCTCCGTCGTACGCCGACCCGGTCGGTGGGCCGATCTGCAAAGTGGAGGTTACTTCCAGTTTCGGAGTCACTCCAAATCCGGTTAGCATGCCCGCCATGGGCCTCCGGGAGATCAACGCGGAGCGGACGCGCCAGCTGATCGTCGACGCGGCGATGGAGCTGTTCTTCGACCGCGGCTACGACGCGACGACGATGGAGGACGTCGCGGAGCATGCGGGCATCGGCAGCTCGACGCTCTACCGCTACTTCCCGACCAAGGACCAGCTCGGCACCTCCCTGCTGGGCGACCCGTCGATGATGGCCGAGGAGCTCGCCGGCCGGCCCGCGGACGAGCCGATCGAGAAGGCGATCGGCCAGGCGCTGCTGGCGTTCCTGCGTGCGGCCGGCGACGACCGCCGTCAGGGTGAGTCGTTCCAGCGGCTGCTGCACGACAACCCGCGGCTCGGCATGCGAGTGGTCGAGTGGCTGATGGAGACCCACCACCTGCTCTCCGAGGCGGTCGCCGCGCGGCTCGGTCGTCCGCCCGGCGACCTGGGTGCCCGCGCCGCCGCCTGGTCGGCGGTCTTCGTGCTCCAGGAGGTCGGCGCCGCCGCCGACGCCGGTGACACCCGCGACGGCGTCGTGATCGCCCGCGAGGTGATGCGGCGGCTGGCCCGCACCGACGCGGTCACCCCCCGCGCCTGAGCCGCCGTCGCCTCAGGCCCTGGCCAGCATCGGCTGCAGCCGCAGCATGGCGAGGGAGCCGAGCAGCGGCCCGATCGCGAGCAGCGCGACGGCGGTCGGCCAGCCGAAGGCCTGCTGCACCAGCGGCACCCCCTGGATCGTCACCACCGTCAGCAGGAAGCCGACGGCGGTCTGGAAGGTCAGCGCCGTGCCGGTCCACTGCGGGTCGACCACCCGCGTCGTCGCGGCCGAGAAGAGCGCGGAGTCGGCGATCACCGAGACGCCCCACACGGCGACCAGGGGAAGCAGCAGCCACAGCGGGCCGCCGAAGAGCAGCGCGGCGAGCAGGCAGCAGGCACCGCTGGTGACCATGGCCGCCGCGGCGGTCCGGCCCAGGCCCCACCGGTCGCCGATGCGCCCCCCAGCCACCGCGCCGACCACCCCGCAGACGCCGATCGCGACGAACGCGATCGCCCCGCGGGTCGCGGGGCCGATCGGCTCCCCGGCCGCGGCCGCGCTGGCGGCGACGTACGCCGGGAGCCAGGTCCACACGGCGTACAGCTCCCACATGTGTCCGAAGTAGCCGAGGTTGGCCAGTCGCGGTCCGCGCTGCCGCAGCAGCGAGAACGCCACGCCGGGGCGGAACGCCGTGGGCCGGGTGACGTGCGGGCCGAGCCGGGTGCGCGACGCGATCACCCCGGCCAGCGCGGAGGAGCCCGCGGCGACCAGCAGGCTGGCTCGCCAGGCGTCGCCGAAGGAGCCGCCCACCAGCTGGGGCACCGCCGATCCCAGCGTCAGCGCGCCGACGAGCACCCCGAGCGCGAGCCCGCGCCGGTCCAGGAACCAGCTGCTGGCCAGCTTGAGCCCGACGGGGTAGACCAGCGCCAGGCAGGTCCCGGTGAGCAGCCGCAGCACCGCGGCCGACCACACTCCGTCGGCCACCAGGGCGACCAGCGCCGTGCACGCGGCGGCGCCGAACGCCCCGAGCGCCATCACTCGCGGCGCGGGGAACCGGTCGGGCAGGTTGACGACCGCCGACCCGAGCGCGCCGACCACGAAGCCGACCTGCACGGCGATGGTCAGCAGCGGCACCTGCCCGCCGCTCAGTCCCCACTCCGCCTTGATCGCCGGCGCGGCCGCCGACGCCGCGAACCAGGTGCTCAGCGCCAGCACCTGGGCGCCGGCGATCATCGCCAGCTCGCGCTCGGGCCGGGGGAGGGCGGTGCTCATGGCTGCTCAGTGTGCCGCTGGTGGACGCGCGGTCAGGCGTAGCGGTGGCTCTTGGCGCTGTGACCGCGCTCCCTCGTGCAGCTGCGGCCGTTGATCGACCGGTGCCCACACCGCCCGTCGTCGGCGGCGACGGCGGGGTCAGCGGCCGCTGCCGGGGTCGGTGGCGCGACGGGCGGCGCCACCGGGGGACGGGTGGCCGGCCGGCGGGACGGCGTGCCGGCCCGTGCCTGGCGCTCGGCGTACTTCGCCTCGCGCATGGCTCTCATCGCGTCGATCTTGCTCATCGTGCTCTCACCGGACCGACCCTAGGGCCGGGCGCCGACAGCGCTGCTCAGGCGCGCGGACGCCGCAGGCCCGGGTCCGGCGCTAGGGTCGCACCGTGCACCGGATCTTCACCACGAGCGTCGCCGACGTCTATCCCCACTACGTCGCGAAGGCGGAGCGCAAGGGTCGCACCAAGGAGGAGGTCGACGAGGTGACCCGGTGGCTGACCGGCTTCGACGACGCCGAGCTCCAGGGCCATCTCGAGGCCGGGACGACGTTCGAGGAGTTCTTCGACGCGGCGACGCTCAACCCGCTCTCCTCGCGGATCACCGGCTCGGTCTGCGGGGTGAAGGTGCAGGAGGTGGAGGACCCGCTGATGCAGAAGATCCGCTACCTCGACAAGCTCGTCGACGAGCTGGCCAAGGGCCGCCCGATGGAGAAGGTGCTGCGCTCGTAGCGGCCGCCGCCTCTCCTAGGCGCTGGCCTCCCAGCCGTCGTACTCCCCGCCCTCGTGGGTGGCCGCGACGCCCTCGAAGAACTGACGTGCGTCACGGACGGCCTCGGGGGTGGTGACGGCGTGCGTCTCGGCGATGACGACCCAGTCGGGGCCGCCGGTCGCCGCGACGTCCACCGACTGGAGGCCCCAACCGGCGGCGGCGATCACCTCCGCTGCGCTCCGTGCCTGAGCCTCGTCGGCGACGTAGAGGTAGTGCACCCAGTGGCGCGGGCTGCCGAGGTCGCTGCGTGAGGCGAGCATCGCCAACAGCGCGTCGTCGCCCGCGTCTCCCGTGGGCGCGAGGCCGGGGTCACGGGGTCGCCGCCGAAAGAGTCCCATGCCGTCAGGTTCGCACGTCGCCGCGCGGCCCGGGGTCGGAATGGCTCACCCGGGCCGCCTGGAATCCCCGGGGCCGCGGGCCGGTTGTACCCGGCATGGCCCTGTCAGGTGACTACCAGCCCAGCCCAGAGCAGTGGGTCCGCGACCAGGTCGAGGCCTACGAGTCCTCCGGCGGCGCGCGCGGCAACACGCTGCGGGACACCGGGCTGCCGGTCGTCATCGTGACCTCGGTGGGCGCCAGGAGCGGCAGGCTCCGCAAGACCCCGCTGATGCGGGTGGAGCACGACGGTGCCTACGCCCTGGTCGCCTCGAAGGGCGGGGCCCCGGAGCATCCCGTGTGGTTCCACAACCTCGTCGCACGCCCGGAGATCGAGCTCCAGGACGGCCCACGGCCGCAGCCGATGACGGTGCGCCTGCTCGAGGGCGACGAGCGGGCCCGGTGGTGGGAGCGGGCGGTGGCTGCGTTCCCGAGCTATGCCGGCTACCAGGTCCGGACCGACCGCGAGATCCCGGTCTTCCTGGCCGAGCCCGTCCCAGGGGAGTAGTCCGCCGCGGAAGAGGAGGGCCGCGCCCGGGGACGCTCCTCGCGGCGCCGTCGGCGCCCGCCACTAGCCTCGGGGCATGCCCGAGTTCACCTGGCGACCGGCCAACGAGGCCACGGTCGAGGACGTCGAGGCCGTGTTCGGGGCCGGCGGTGCCCGCAGGTGCCGCTGCCAGGGGCTCAAGGTCGAGGGCTGGATCTGGCGTGACTCGACGCAGGAGGAGCGCGACGCCGCGCTGCTGGAGCAGACCGGCTGCGGCACCGACGGGCCCACCTCGGGTCTGATCGGCTACGTCGACGGCGAGGCCGCGGGCTGGGTCGCCGTCGAGCCGCGGGAGAGCTACCCGCGGATCTGGGCGCGACAGAAGGCGTGGATGCGGCGGGATCCCGACCTCGAGGGCGTCTGGTCGGTCACCTGCTTCGTCGTCCGCAAGGGCTTCCGCCGGCAGGGGCTGATGTACGAGCTCGCCGCCGCCACCGTCGACTACGGCCGACAGGTCGGCGCCCGCGTCCTCGAGGGCTATCCCACCGAGCCGCCCCCGGGCAAGACCGTGATCTGGGACGAGGCCTCGGTCGGTCTGCTCCAGGTCTTCCTCGACGCCGGCTACGAGATCGAGGCCTCGCCCACGCTGCGCCGTCGCGTGGTGCGACACCGGCTCGCCGCCTCGCCCTGACGCGCGCCGCCGGGTCCCCGCCCGGCGCCGGGTGCCGGCAGGCGGCCTACCATCGCGTCCATGGCCAGCAGCGGCGTGCTCGGTGGTGGGCCCGTGCGGGACCGGCGGGCCGGGCGCGGGGTGCTCGCGCGGCTGTGGTGGGTCGGTCTGCCGCTGGTCCCGCTGCAGGGCTACCGGCTCCGGCGCTCCATCCTGCGCTTCGCCGATGCCGACGGCACGACCGGTCGGATCGGCTCCGGCGACCGCCGGATGACGGTGGTCGCGCTCGGGGACAGCGTCACCGCCGGCTACTCGCTCGACCACCACCGCTCCTCCATCGCCGGCCAGCTGGCGCTCCGGCTCGCCGAGCGGTACGACGCCACGGTTGGCTGGCGCGCGTGCGCACGGACGGGTGCCACCGCGGGCGCAGCGCTGGAGCTGGTCTCCCGCGAGGCTCTGGCCGACGCCGACCTGGTGTTCGTCTCGATCGGCGTCAACGACCTGAAGGACCTCCACAGCACGACGCGCTTCCGCCGCGAGCTCGGGGCGCTCCTCGACGCGGTGCTCGACGCCGCGCCGGAGGCCCGGGTCTGCCTCCTCGGCATCCCGCCGCTCGAGCACTTCCCGGCGTTCCCGCGTCCCCTGGCCGACGCCCTCGGTTGGCGAGGGCGGGCCTTCGACGCGATCGGCGTCGAGGCGATCGCCGCCCGGCCGCGGACCTTCCGCATCGAGACTGCCGAGGCGCTCGGGCCCGAGATGTTCGCCGCCGACGGCTTCCACCCGAGCCCCATCCTCCACGCGGCCTTCGCCGACGCGGTGATGGCCAGCCTGAGTCTGGGCGCGCGGGCGGGGCACCCCCCGTCGGGCAGGATGGCCCCGTGAAGGTGGACCTGACGGTGGCGGCGATCCCCGCGTTCATCGGGGCGATGGCGGCGGAGGCGCTCTGGCAGCGCTCGCACCCGGTGGAGCCGGG
>JAUILS010000209.1 GCA_030432975.1 Actinomycetes bacterium | reverse complement strand
TACCTCGACCCCGTCGAGCGACGGCGGGCCACCGCCCTGTCGCAGGCCCTCACCGCGGTCCAGCGAGCTGCGGCGGCCACCGCCCGCCCGGCCGAGGCTCTCGCCGCCGGACGCGCGCTGCTCGACGCGGCCGACGGCGTCGATGTGGACTACCTCGTCGTGACCGACCCCGAGCTCGGCGAGCTCCCCGAGCAGGTGGCCCCCGGCGCCGAGGCCCGCGCGCTCGTGGCGGCGCGGGTCGGGTCCACCCGGCTCATCGACAACATGGCCGTCCGCTTCCGGGGCTGACCGGCGGTAGCCTGCGCAGATGATCGTCGACGGACCTGCGGCCGACTCCGTGCCCGCCCGGCTGCTGGCCCCCGAGCCGGGGTGGACCACCCGGGCCGACGTGGTGGTCGTCGGCTCCGGCATCGCCGGCCTCACCGCCGCGCTGCGCATCCACACCGGGCTGGTCCACGCGGGCCTGCCCGACCACCGGGTGATGGTGGTGACCAAGGACGTCCTCGATGCGGGCTCCACCCAGTGGGCCCAGGGCGGCATCGCCGCCGCGCTCGGCCCGGGCGACACCCCCGAGCAGCACGAGTGGGACACGCTGGTCGCCGGTGCCGGCGCCTGTGACCGCGAGGCGGTGCGGGCGCTGGTCACCGAGGGGCCCGAGGCGGTCCGTGAGCTGATCGCCCTCGGCACCCAGTTCGACCACCACCCCGACGGCGAGCTCAGCCTGACCCGCGAGGGCGGCCACCATCGCGACCGGATCGCGCACGCCGGCGGCGACGCGACCGGCGCGGAGATCCAGCGCGCCCTGATCGCGGCCGTCCAGCGCACGCCCGAGATCGAGGTGATCCCGCACGCCCTGGCCGTCGACCTGCTGCTCGACGCCGACGGCGGGGTCGCCGGCGCCACCCTGCACGTGATGGGCGAGGGGCAGCGCGACGGCGTCGGCGCCGTCCACTGCCGGGCGCTGGTGCTGGCCAGCGGGGGCCTCGGCCAGGTCTTCTCGCAGACCACCAACCCCGCCGTCACCACCGGCGACGGCATGGCCCTGGCGCTGCGCGGCGGAGCCGTGCTGCGCGACCTGGAGTTCGTGCAGTTCCACCCGACGGTGATGTACCTCGGCCCCGACTCCCGCGGCCAGCAGCCGCTGGTCTCCGAGGCGGTGCGCGGCGAGGGCGCCTTCCTGGTCGACTTCGAGGGCACCCGCTTCATGCAGGGTCAGCACGAGCTGGCCGACCTGGCGCCGCGCGACGTGGTGGCCAAGGCGATCACCCGCCGCATGGAGGAGACGGGCCGTCCCCACATGTGGCTCGACGCCCGCCACCTGGGAGCCGAGTTCTGGGAGAAGCGCTTCCCGACGATCCTGGCCACCACCCGCAGCCACGGCGTCGACCCCGTCACCGAGCTGATCCCGGTCGCCCCCGCCTGCCACTACGCCTCCGGCGGCGTCGCCACCGACCTCTGGGGCCGCACCACCGTCCCCGGCCTCTACGCCACCGGCGAGGCGGCGTGCTCGGGGGTCCACGGCGCCAACCGGCTCGCCTCCAACTCCCTCCTCGAGGGCCTGGTCTTCTCACGGAGGATCGCCGACGTGCTCCCGAGCGAGCTGCGGCCGTGGAGCGACCCGGTGGCCGACCCGCGGGTGCCCGGCCTGGTGGCCGGCGACCAGCGGCGCCGGCTGCAGGAGACGATGACCGCCCAGGTGGGCGTACTGCGATCCGCCGACGGCATGAAGCTCGCGGCCGAGACCCTGGCCTCGATCCGCGCGGACGGCGCGACGGAGGTCGTCGACCTGGAGGCGTGGGAGACCACCAACCTGCTGACCGTCTCCGTCGCCCTCACCGAGGCCGCCCGGCAGCGCGAGGAGACCCGCGGCTCACACTGGCGCGAGGACTTCCCCGAGCGCGACGACGCCCGCTGGTCGGGCCACTTCGACGCCACCGCGCACGACCAGCGGCTGTCGCTGGAGTTCCGGCCCGCCGCTCCCAGCGACGTGGCCCCCGAGGAAGGAGTGCCCGCGTGACGGCCCACCCGATGCCCGCCGCCCTGCTGGACGAGGTCGTCCGCGCCGGCCTCGACCCCGACGAGGTGCTCGACGCCATCGACCGGGCGCTGACCGAGGACCTGCCCGGCGACGCCGTCGACGTCACCAGCGCGGCCACCATCCCGGCCAGCGCCCACGGCGTCGCGGACTTCGCGGCCCGCGAGCCCGGGGTCGTCGCCGGCCTGGGCGTCGCCGCGATGGTCTTCCACCGGGTGCTGGGCGACGACGTCACGATCACCGACCGGGCCGCCGACGGCACGCGGGTCGCCGCCGGCGACGTGGTGATGCGGGTCGCCGGCCCGACCGGCGGGCTGCTCACCGCCGAGCGCACCGCCCTCAACTTCGCCTGCCACCTCTCGGGCGTCGCCACGGCGACGGCCGCTTGGGTCGCCGCGCTGGAGGGCAGCCGCGCCCGCGTGCTCGACACCCGCAAGACGCTGCCCGGCTACCGCGCGCTCCAGAAGTACGCCGTCCGGTGCGGCGGCGGCGTCAACCACCGGTTCTCGCTGTCCGACCTCGCGATGGTCAAGGACAACCACGTGGTGGCCGCGGGCGGCGTCGTGCCGGCGTACCAGGCGGTGCGCGAGCAGTTCCCCGACGTGCCCGTCGAGGTCGAGGTGACCGACCTCGACCAGCTGCGGCTGCTCCTCGACGCCGGCTGCGACCGGATCCTGCTCGACAACATGGACGCCGCCACGATGGCCGAGGCGGTGCGGATCACCGACGGCCGCGCCACCCTCGAGGCCTCCGGGGGGCTGACCCTCGAGCGGGCGCGGGAGGTCGCGGCGACGGGCGTCGACTTCATCTCCGTGGGCGCGCTCACCCACTCGGTCACGGTCTTCGACATCGGCATGGACCTGCTGGAGCAGTAGCCGTGCTGCTCGCCGCCGACATCCGCAACGCCCACACGACGCTCGGCCTGTTCGCCGGCGCCGAGGCCGACGCGCCGCTGCAGCACTGGCGGGTCGCCACCGACCGGCGGCGCACCGCCGACGAGTGGGCGGTGCTGGTGCGCGGCCTGCTCCGCGAGGCCGGGGTCGGGGAGCCGACCGGGTTGGCGGTCGCCGCCACGGTGCCCGCAGTGCTGCACGAGTGGCGCGCGATGGCGGCCCGGCACTTCGCCTCGGCAACCCTGGTCGTCGTCGAGGCCGGCACCCGCACCGGCCTCAGCGTGCTGACCGACAACCCGCGCGAGATCGGTGCCGACCGGATCTGCAACGCGGTGGCGGCGGCCGCGGCCTACCCCGGGCCGGTCGTGGTCGTCGACGTCGGCGACGCGACGACGTACGACGTGGTGTCGGCCGAGGGCCGCTACGTCGGCGGGCTGATCACCCCCGGGCTGGAGATGTCGCTCGAGGCGATGGGCCGGGGGAGCGCCCAGCTCCGCGAGGTGGAGCTGGTCCGGCCGCGCACGGTGATCGCCAAGAACACCGTCGAGGCGTTGCAGGCCGGGCTGGTGTGGGGAATCGCGGCTCAGGTCGAGGGACTGGTGAGTCGCATTCGCGAGGAAATGGGTGGAGATCTGACCGTCGTGGCGACGGGTCATCATGCGCCGCTCGTCGTCGACGAATGCGGCTGCGTGGACCGGCACGAGCCTTTGCTCACGCTGCGCGGGCTCATTCTGGTGTTCGCCAGGAATTCCTGAGCCAAACGCGCGCGAATACGACCGCCCGGTCCGGCGTGCTGTGCTCTGCCTCGGCTCTGGTCTGGGGATCGGCGATCTCGGCGGCGCCACGCCCGCGCCGGCTTTGACGCAGACACGGGCGCCGTTATTGAATATCGCCTGCAACGAAAACCTCGGGTCGGGGAGTAGGGTTTCCTACTGCCCGACTCTTTTTCTTCCCCCTCGAGGAGTCAATTCACATGGCACAGAAGGTCAACATCGTTCTCGTCGACGACATCGACGGCTCGGAGGCCTCGGAGACCGTTTCCTTCGGTCTCGACGGCACGTCGTACGAAATCGACCTCAACGACAAGAACGCCCAGGCGCTGCGCGACGCGCTCGCCTCCTACATCGGTCACGGACGCAAGGCCGGGGGATCCTCGCGCCGTGGCCGCCGGTCGGCTGCCGCCAACCTCGGTCCCAGCAGCAAGGAGATCCGCGACTGGGCCCGCAGCAACGGCTACGAGGTTTCCGACCGGGGTCGGGTGTCGGCGGAGATCCGCCAGGCGTTCGACGCCGCCCACTGAGACCCGCCCGGCGATGCCGGGGACGGGGGAGGGCCGGTCGGTCCTGTGGCGGCGGACACAGCATTTCCGCGTCACGGGACGACTTGTCGTCCGTCCCTCTCACGAAGGTAGGCTGCGGCCTGCCCTCGAGACCGAAGACAAGGCATGATGAGCCCTGCCTCCGGCCGGCACCGGCGCCGGTCGGCCAGGCAGCGCGACACCCGGCGTGAAACACCCTCGGGGACGCCCGAGAGATGGGGAGACGCACATCCATGAAGGTCGGCCGGTGGTTCCGCCGCCTCCGTGACAACAAGCCGCTCGCGCTCCTGCAGGCGGTCGGTCTGGTGACCGTCGGCGTCCTCGCCTTCCTGCCGACGCCGGCCAACGCCTACGAGTTCACGACCGGCACCTGGTCGGCACCGACGGCCACCCAGTCGACCCTGAACTTCCCCTCCGGCGTGACCGCGACAGTCACCACCTCGGGCAACACCAGCCCGTTCGCGATCGAGACGCTCGGCACCCGAGGCTGGAACCAGGCCTACTACACGCCGACCAACATGAACAGCAGCGACTCGGTGTTCGCCTACCGGATCGACACCTCGACCTGCAACAGCACCGGCTTCTGCGCCAACGGCGGTCAGCTGACGATCGACTTCGGCCAGCCGGTGCGCAACCCCTCGCTGCACCTGAGCGGCTTCGGAGCCGTGGCCACGCAGACCGACCGGTTCGGACGCATCTTCCAGTCCGACTTCCACGCGGTGATGACGCTCACGACGCCGGGCGCCACCCTGAGTCTGGCCGACGGCAACTCCAACTGGGCCGTCACCGGCGGCAACACGATCACCACCGTCGACGCCAGCGCCGGCGTCAACTGCAACGTGACGACCGGCGGCACTCTCCCGGGGCGCGCGACGGCGGGCTGCGGCAGCGTGCTGGTCACCGGCACGGTCCAGACGCTGACGTTCGACATGGGCACGAGGTGGATCCAGAACCCTGCCGCGGTCGGCCCCGCCAACTTCGCCGGCAGCGGCGAGGTCGCCAACCTCACCGTGACCCTCCCGCAGGACTTCTCCGACGCGCCGGCCTCCTACAACGGCGGCCAGGCGCCCGCGCACACGCTGAGCAACCTCGCCCTCGGCAGCACCGTCGACGAGGACAACAGCAACACCCGCAACGGCGCCGCGAGCCCGTTCCCGGGCGGGGGGGCCAACGGCGACGACACGACCGGCACGGACGACGAGGACGCCTTCGCCTCCCTGCCGAACCTCCTCATCGACCCCGGGTCGACCTACTCCCTGTCAGTGCCGCTCTCCGGCCTGAGCGCGAGCGCCCGCCTGTGCGGCTGGATCGACTTCAACCAGAACGGCACGTTCGAGAACGGCGAGCGCGACTGCACCAACCCCGCCGCCGGAGCGACCTCCGCGACGCTGTCGTGGACCGTCCCCGCGGGCGTCACCCCCGGCACGTCGTACGCCCGGTTCCGCCTCGGCTACGTCACCAACCAGATCAACTCCGCCACCGGCATCGCCAGCTCGGGTGAGGTGGAGGACTACCCCATCGTCTTCGCCAACCGGCCGCAGATCATCCTGCGCAAGACCACGCTCGGCGGCACCGGGGGGCCGTTCGGCTTCACGCTGACGAACACGACCCAGACCAGCGGCACGGTGACCACGACGTCGGCGGGCACCCCCACGCAGG
>JAUILS010000208.1 GCA_030432975.1 Actinomycetes bacterium | reverse complement strand
CGGCGATCCCTACATCACCCACCCGCTCGCCGTCACCACGATCCTCGCCGACATCGGCATGACCGAGCCGACGCTGGTCGCGGCGCTGCTCCACGACGCCGTCGAGGACACGCCCTACACCCTCGAGGAGCTCACCGCCGACTTCGGCGAGGAGGTCGCCGCGCTGGTCGACGGCGTCACCAAGCTCGACAAGGTGAAGTACGGCGACACCGCCGAGTCCGAGACCATCCGCAAGATGATCGTCGCGATGGCCCGCGACATCCGGGTGCTGGTCATCAAGCTCGCCGACCGGCTCCACAACATGCGCACGCTGCGCTACGTCAAGCGCGAGACCCAGGAGCGCAAGGCCCGCGAGACGCTCGACATCTACGCCCCGCTGGCCCACCGGCTGGGCATGAACACCATCAAGTGGGAGCTCGAGGACCTCGCCTTCGCCACCCTCCACCCCAAGATCTACGACGAGATCGTCCGGATGGTGGCCGAGCGGGCGCCGTCGCGCGACCAGTTCCTCGCCCAGGTCATCCAGCAGGTCGAGGCCGACCTGCGCGAGGCCCGGATCAAGGCGACGGTCACCGGCCGGCCCAAGCACTACTACTCGATCTACCAGAAGATGATCGTCGGCGGCCGCGACTTCTCCGACATCCACGACCTGGTGGGCATCCGCATCCTCGTCGACGAGGACAAGGACTGCTACGCCGTCCTCGGCATCCTGCACGCCCGGTGGAACCCCGTGCTCGGCCGGTTCAAGGACTACGTCGCGATGCCGAAGTTCAACATGTACCAGTCGCTGCACACCACGGTGATCGGCCCGCAGGGCAAGCCGGTCGAGCTGCAGATCCGCACCTTCGCGCAGCACCGCCGCGCGGAGTACGGCGTCGCCGCCCACTGGAAGTACAAGGAGGCCGGTCGCGCCGGCCAGGACACCGAGCGCCCCGGCGACCTCGACGACATGACCTGGGTCCGGCAGCTGCTCGACTGGCAGAGCGAGGTGGAGGACCCCGGCGAGTTCCTGGAGTCGCTGCGCTTCGAGATCAACCGCGCCGAGGTCTACGTCTTCACCCCCCGCGGCGACGTGATGGCCCTGCCCGCCGGCGCCACCCCCGTCGACTTCGCGTACGCCGTCCACACCGAGGTCGGCCACCACACGATCGGGGCCCGGGTCAACGGGCGGTTGGTGCCGCTGGAGTCCCAGCTCGACAACGGCGACGTGGTCGAGGTGTTCACCTCCAAGAACCCCAACGCCGGCCCGTCGCGCGACTGGCTCAACTTCGTGAAGTCTCCGCGGGCCCGCTCCAAGATCCGCCAGTGGTTCACCAAAGAGCGTCGCGAGGAGGCCATCGAGCGCGGCAAGGACGCCATCGCCAAGCTGATGCGCAAGGAGGGGGTCGGCCTCAAGCGGGTGCTGACCCACGAGTCCCTGACGCTCGCCGCCCAGCACTTCAACATCTCCGACGTCTCCGCCCTCTACGCCGCCGTCGGCGAGGGCAACCTCTCCGCCCAGGCGGTGGTCCGGCGGGTGATCGAGCTCCACGGCGGCGACGAGGGTGCCGCCGAGGACATGGCCGAGGGCGTCACCATCACCGGGCGGCGCGGCCGCACCAAGGTCACGCCGGTCGGCGACACCGGGGTGGTCGTCAAGGGCGTCGGCGACCTGTGGGTCAAGCTCGCCAAGTGCTGCACCCCGGTGCCCGGCGACCCCATCCTGGGCTTCGTCACCAAGGGCGGCGGCGTCTCGGTGCACCGCACCGACTGCACCAACGCCACCGACCTCCAGCGCCAGCCCGAGCGGCTGGTCGAGGTCGAGTGGGCCCCGACCTCCCAGACGACGTACCTCGTCAACATCCAGGTGGAGGCGCTCGACCGGGCGCGGCTGCTCTCCGACATCACGATGGCGCTCTCCGACGCCCACGTGAACATCCTCAGCGCCCACCTGACGACGACCCGTGACCGCGTGGCCAAGAGCCGGTTCAGCTTCGAGATGGCCGACGCCACGCACCTCGACACCGTGCTGCGCGCGGTGCGCAACGTGCCGGGCGTGTTCGACGCCTACCGCGTCACGCAGTAGTCGCGTCAGCCGGTGAACTCGTCGGAGGCGCGGCGGGCCATCTCGAGGAACTGCTGGCGCGAGGCCAGGTTGTCCTCGAGCTCGGTGACCTTCTTCGCGTCCCCGGCCGCCCGGGCCTTCTCGAGGTCGGCCTCGATCGTCGCGATCGCCGACTCGAGCTGGGTGACCATGTCGTCGGCCCGGGCGCTCTTCTCCGGGTCGCTGCGACGCCACTGCTCGTCCTCGAGGGACCGGATCGACTGCTCCACCTTGCGGATCCGGCCCTCCAGCTCCTTCATCCGGTCGCGGGGCACCTTGCCGGCGGCGTCCCAGCGCTCGGCGATGCTGCGGAACGAGCGCTTCGCCGCCTCCAGGTCGGTCACCGGCACCAGCGCCTCGGCCTCGACGAGCAGCTGCTCCTTGACGACGGCGTTGGCGGCGTACTCCTCGTCGAGCTTGGCGTTGGCCGCGTCGCGGGCGCCGAAGAAGGCGTCCTGGGCGCCGCGGAACCGCTGCCAGAGCTGCTCGTCGACGTCGCGCGGTGCGGGGCCGGCGGCCTTCCACTCGCGCATCAGGTCGCGGAACGCCCCGGAGGTCGGGCCCCACTCGGTGGAGCCGGCCAGCTCCTCGGCGCGCACCACCAGCCGCTCCTTGACGACCCGGGCGCCCTCGCGGCGCTCCTGCTGCTCGGCGAAGTGCGCCTTGCGGCGCCGGGTGTAGGCCGTCCGCGCCGTCGAGAAGCGGCGCCACAGCGCGTCGTCGGCCGACCGGTCGAGCCGGGGGAGCGCCTTCCACTCGTCGAGCAGCTCGCGGAGCCGGTTGGCGCCCTGCCGCCAGTCGTTGCTCTCGGCGAGCCGCTCGGCCTCGGCGACGATGCGCTCCTTCTCGGTGCGCGACTCGGCGACCTTGGCGGCCCGCTCGGCCTTGCGCGCCTCGCGCTGCTCGGCGATGACCGGACCGAGGGCGTCGAGCCGCCCGGCCAGGGAGCCGAGGTCGCCCACGGCGTTGGCGTCGGTGACCTGCTCGCGGACCGTCTTGACCGAGGCGGTGGCCTCCTCGGGGCTGAGCACCCCGGCGCGCACCCGCTGCTCGAGCAGCCCGACCTCGAACGCCAGCGCGTCGAACCGGTCGGTGTAGAACTTCAGCGCCTCCTCGGGAGTGCCCTCGGGGTACTGGCCGACCGACCGCTCGCCGTCGGCGGTCCGCACGAAGACGGTGCCGTCGTCGGCGACGCGTCCCCATTCATGGCTCGTCACGATCGTTCCCTCTTCGCTCCTCGCGCGCCGGAGCCGGCGCGCCGGGCCCCATGCTAGTCAAGGCGATGCGGGGCCGCGCCCGCGCGGTCGATAGTCTGCCCGGGTGTTGATCGCAGGCTTCCCCGCCGGACCGTGGGGCACCAACTGCTACGTCGTGGCCACCGGCCCGGGCAGCGAGTGCGTCGTGGTCGACCCCGGCAAGGACGCCGCCGACGGCGTGGCCGAGGTGGTGCGCGAGCACCGGCTCAAGCCGGTGTCGGTCCTGGTGACCCACGGCCACCTCGACCACATGTGGTGCGTCGCGCCGGTCGCCGGCGCCTACGACGCCACCGCCTGGATCCACCCGGCTGACCGGCACCTGCTCAGCGACCCGATGGCCGGCATGTCGCCCGAGACCAGCCGGATGCTGCCGGGCCTGCTGGGCGACAGCGCGGCCGCCTGGGCCGAGCCCGACGACGTCCGCGAGCTGGCCGACGGTCAGGGGCTCGAGCTGGCCGGGGTCCGCTTCACGGTGGACCACACCCCGGGCCACACCCAGGGGTCGGTCACCTTCCGCACGCCGTACGACGACGTGCCCGAGGTGTCCGAGGTGATGTTCTCCGGCGACCTGCTCTTCGCGGGGTCGATCGGGCGCACCGACCTGCCCGGGGGAGACCATCCGACCATGCTGCGCAGCCTGGCGACCAAGGTGCTGCCGCTGGCCGACGACGTCGTCGTCCTGCCCGGCCACGGCGAGCAGACCTCGGTCGGCCGCGAGCGTGCGACCAACCCGTTCCTGCTCGACCTGCTGGGCGGCGACGCGACCGCCCCCGTGACCCGAGGACTCTGACCCAGATGAGCAAGGTGACGCCCCTCAGCGGGTTCCCCGAGATGCTGCCCGCCCAGCGGGTGGTCGAGCGCGAGGTGATCGACTCGCTGTCGCGGTCCTTCGAGCTGCACGGCTACGCCAACATCGAGACCCGCGTCGTGGAGCCGATCGACCGGCTGGCCAAGGGCGGCGAGATCGACAAGGAGATCTACGTCCTGCGCAGGCTCAGCGCCGAGGAGGGCGAGGACGCCGGGCTCGGGCTCCACTTCGACCTCACCGTGCCGTTCGCCCGCTACGTCCTGGAACACGCCGGGCACCTGGAGTTCCCCTTCCGCCGCTACCAGATCCAGCCGGCCTGGCGTGGCGAGCGGCCGCAGGAGGGGCGCTACCGGCAGTTCACCCAGGCCGACGTCGACATCGTCGGCCGCGACGAGCTGCCCTTCCACCACGACGTCGAGGTGGTGCGGGTGATGGTCGAGGCGCTCGACCGGCTCCCGGTCCCGCCGCTGACGTTCAGCGTCAACAACCGCAAGCTGATCCAGGGCTTCTACCGCGGCCTCGGCGTCCCCGACGTGATCGCCGCGATCCGCACCATCGACAAGCTCGACAAGCTGCCCGCCGAGGTGGTGGCCGAGCAGCTCGTCGAGCAGGCGGGCGCCACGCCGGAGCAGGCCCGGGCCTGCCTCGAGCTCGCGACGATCCGCGGCGGCGACGCCTCCTTCGTGGAGCAGGTGCGCGCCCTCGGGGTCACCGACGACCTGCTCGAGGAGGGGCTCACCGAGCTGGCCGCCGTCCTCGACGGATGCGCCGGCGTGGTCAACGACCACGTCCGCGTGGAGGCCAACCTGCGGATCGCCCGCGGCCTCGACTACTACACCGGCACCGTGCTCGAGGTCTTCATGGAGGGCTACGAGCACCTCAAGTCCGTCGGCGGCGGCGGCCGCTACGACGCCCTCGCCAGCGACGGCCGGACGACGTACCCCGGTGTGGGCGTGTCGTTCGGCGTCTCCCGCACCCTGGTGCCGCTCCTCGCCGACGGGGTGCTGGCCGGCAGCCGGTCGGTGCCCAGCGCCGTGCTGGTCGCCGTGGTCGACGAGGAGTCCCGCGCGACCAGCGAGGCCGTCGCCCAGGCCCTGCGCGCCCGCGGGATCCCCGCCGAGGTCTCCGCCGGCGCCCAGAAGTTCGGCCGCCAGATCCGCAACGCCGAGCGCCGCGGCATCCCGTTCGTCTGGTTCCCGCCCAGCGCCCACGGCCAGGGCGACGGGACCCACCAGGTCAAGGACATCCGCTCCGGCGACCAGGTGGTCGCCGAGCCCGGCTCCTGGACCCCGCCCGCCGACGACCTGCACCCGCGGGTCGTGACCACGCTTTCCACGCAGAAGGAGCACCAGCAGTGATCCGCACCCACGAGGCCGGCGCGCTCCGCGCCGAGCACGCCGGACAGACCGTGACCCTGGCGGGCTGGGTGGCGCGCCGGCGCGACCACGGAGGCGTCGCCTTCCTCGACCTGCGCGAGGCCAGCGGGGTCGTCCAGGTCGTCGTGCGCGACGAGGAGGTCGCGCACGCCCTGCGCTCGGAGTACTGCCTCAAGGTCACCGGCGAGGTCGCGCTGCGGCCCGAGGGCAACGCCAACCCGGCGCTGCCGACCGGTGAGATCGAGGTGATCGCCAGCGACGTCGAGGTGCTCAGCCCGTCGGCGGTGCTGCCGTTCCCGATCGACGAGCACCTGGAGGTGGGGGAGGAGGCGCGGCTCAAGCACCGCTACCTCGACCTGCGCCGCTCGGGCCCCAACCGCGCGCTGCGGCTGCGCAGCCGGGTCAACAAGGCCGCTCGCGACGTGCTCGACGAGCACGGCTTCGTCGAGGTCGAGACGCCGACGCTCACCCGCTCCACGCCCGAGGGCGCGCGCGACTTCCTGGTGCCG
>JAUILS010000207.1 GCA_030432975.1 Actinomycetes bacterium | reverse complement strand
CGTTGCCCGGGTCCGGCGGGACCAGGACCGTCGGCACCCCCAGGATGTCCATCAGCCGGCACAGCAGCAGCGATCCCGAGCCGCCGAACGTCGTCAGCGCGAAGTCGCGCACGTCGAGCCCCCGCTTCACGGTCACCTGGCGCAGCGCGTTGGCCTGGTTCCAGGCCGAGATCTCGAGGATGCCGGCCGCGCACTCCTCGTCGCCGAGGCCGAGTCGGCCCGCGAGCGCGCGAACCCCCGCCGCGGCGGCGTCGACGTCGAGCGGGATCTCCCCGCCGAGCAGGTGCGGCGGGATCCGGCCGAGCACGACGTGCGCGTCGGTGATCGTCACCTCCTCGCCGCCCCGGCGGTAGCAGATCGGCCCGGGGTCGGCGCCCGCCGGGCGCGGACCGACCTTGAGCGTCCCCTCCGGCGACAGCCAGGCGATCGACCCACCCCCGGCGCCGACGGTCACGACGTCGATCATCGGGATCTTCGACGGGTAGGCACCGACCGTCCCCTCGGTGGTGAGCGTCGGCTCGCCGCCCACGACGACCGACACGTCGGTGGAGGTGCCGCCGCCGTCGGAGGTGAGCACCTTGTCGAAGCCGGCCGCCTGCGCGATCAGCGCGGCCCCGAGGGCCCCGGCGGCGGGGCCGGACAGCACGGTGGTGATCGGCTGGTGCACGACCTCGTCGGCGGAGAGGACGCCGCCGTTGGACTTCATCACGTAGAACGGGAGGCTGCGGCCGCTCCCCTCCGCCAGCCGCTGCTTGATGTTGCCGACGTACGACGACAGCCGGGGCTTGACCGCGGCGTCGACCAGCGTCGTCATCGCGCGTTCGTACTCGCGGTACTCCCGCAGCACCTCGCTGGAGATCGAGACGACGGCCGCGGGGTGCTCCTCGCGGAGGATGTCGCGCATCCGCTCCTCGTGCTCGGGGTTGGCGTAGGCGTGCAGGAAGCAGACCCCGAGGGTGTCGACGCCGCGCTCGCGGAACCACCGCGCGACCCGCCGCGCCCCGTCGTCGTCGAACGGGCGCAGCTCGCGCCCGGTGAAGTCGAGCCGACCCGCCACGCCCTGCACCAGGTCGCGGGGGACGATCCGGTCGGGCTTCACCCAGAAGTAGGAGTTGCCGTAGCCGTCCGGGACCGACTGGCGGGCGATCTCGAGCATCGCCTCGTAGCCGGCGGTCGTGACGAAGCCGAGCCGGTCGACCTTGCCCTCGAGCAGCTGGTTGGTCGCGACGGTGGTGCCGTGGCTGACCGCGACCACGTCGTCGTAGCCCGCGCCGACCAGGCCGAGGACCTTCTCCATGCCGGCGAGGAACCCGTCGGCGGGGTTGGCCGGGGTGCTCGGCGTCTTCGTGGAGACCAGGCTGCCGGTGTCCTCGTCGAAGGCGACCACGTCGGTGAACGTGCCTCCGGTGTCGATGCCGATCCTGATCCGCCGACTCATCGCGTCACCCCATCCCCTCGAACGCCAGCTCCTCGACGGCCAGCGCGACCTCGAGCAGCCGCAGGTCGGCCCCGTGCGGCGCGACCAGCTGCACCCCCACGGGGAGCCCGTCGCGGGTCGTGCCAGCCGGCACCGAGATCGCCGGGCAGCCGGTCACCGTGATGAGGTACGCCGACCGCATCCAGTCGAGGTAGGTCTCCATCGGGCGCCCGTTGATCTCGGTCGGGAACTCCTGGTCGGCCGGGAACGGCGGCACCTGGGAGACGGGGAGCAGCAGCACGTCGTGGTCCTCGAAGAAGATCCGCATCGTCTCCGAGAGCGCGGTGCGCTGCTCGTAGGCCCGCGCGACGTCGGCGCCCGTGAGGGGCTCGCCGGCGCGGATGTTGTCGGCCAGCGCGGGCTTGACCTGGTCGGGGTGGGCGGCCAGCAGGTCGGCGTACCTCGCCTGGAAGTGCCAGGCCCGCAGGGTGCGGAACGTCTCGTCGGCGAGGCCCAGGTCGGGGGCGGCGGCGCGCACCCGGGCCCCCGCCGCGGCCAGCCTCCGGCCGGCCGCCTCCACGACGCCGGCGACCTCGTGGTCGACCTCGAAGGCGCCGTCGACGTCGACGGTGAGCGCGACCCGGAGACCGGCCAGCGGCGCGGCCGCGGGGTTCGCGAACGCCGAGCCCGGGTCCCCCAGCGCCAGCGGCGCCCGGGGGTCGGGCCCGGCCAGCACCGACAGCAGCAGGGCGAGGTCGCGCACGTCGCGCGCCATCGGCCCGCCGACCGACGTCGTCTCCCACTGGTTGGCCTGCGGCCAGGCCGGGACCCGCCCCAGGCTCGGTCGGAGGCCGACGACGCCGCAGAACGACGCGGGGTTGCGCAGCGAACCGCCCATGTCGGACCCCTCGGCCAGCGGGACCATGCCCGCGGCCAGGGCGCAGGCCGCGCCGCCGCTGGACCCGCCGGCGGTCCGGGAGGGGTCGACGGGGTTCAGGGTCGTCCCGAAGATGCGGTTGAACGTGTGCGACCCCGCGGCGAGCTCCGGGACGTTCGTCCTCCCGATCGTCACGGCCCCGGCGGCCCGGATGCGCTCGACGATCAGCTCGTCGCGGTCGGGCACGTGGTCGGCGAAGATCGGCGAGCCGTACGTCGTCCGCCAGCCGGCCACCTCGTGGGTGTCCTTGAACGCGAACGGCAGCCCGTGGAGCGGCCCGACCTCCCCTCCCCCGGCGACGGCCTCGTCGGCGGCGGCCGCCCCGGCGCGGGCCCGCTCCTCGTCGACCGACACCAGGGCGTTGAGGTGGGGGTTGCGCTCGGCGATCCGGTCGAGGTGCAGGTCGAGCAGCTCGCGTGCGGACACGGCGCGGCTGCGGAGCGCGGCCACCTGGTCGCGCGCGGGGCTGTCGACCGAGAGCACGGTCACCGGCGGCGGCCCAGGATCCCGCCGAGCACCACGCCCCCGAGCGCCAGCGCGCCGCCGAGCGCCATGCCGAGCAGGAACGTCCGGTCGCCCGCGACGGCCCGTGGGCTCGTGGGTGGCGCCGTGAACACGGTCGGCTCCGGACCGGGGGCCGGGGCTCCAGGAGCGGCTGCGGGAGTCGCAGGCAACCCCTCGGTCAGGGCGGCCTCGACGTTGCCGAAGAACTCCGCCGCCATCCGCCGCGAGACGCTGGTGAGCATCCGCTGGCCCACGCCGCCGACCATGCCTCCCACCACGGCGTCGGCGTCATAGCTGAGCAGGGTCCGGCCCCCCTCTCCGGAGAACCGGACGGCGACGGTCGCGTCGACGGTCCCGGGGGCGCCGGCGCCCTGGAGGCGCATGTGGAGGGAGTCGTGCGGCTGCAGGTCGGCCAGCCGGCAGGACCCGGTGTAGGTGCCCTTGATGGCGGCCACGCCGGCGGTCACGGTCATCGCGTAGGAGTGCTCGCCCGTGGTCTCCAGCTGCTCGCACCCGGGGATGGTGGCGACCAGCACGCGGGGGTCCAGCAGCGCCTCCCAGACCTGCTCGACCGGCGCCGCGATCGTGTTCTCTCCGGTGAACCTCATCGTTGCTCCTCCCGACGGGACTCCCCGGTCGCCGGGGGCGTCTGCTCGGCCGCGTGCCGGCTCCGGAGCTCGAACAGCTCCGAGGGGGAGATCGGCATCGCGGTGATGGGGATGCCCTCGGCGTCCTCGATCGCCGCGGCGATCGCCGCCGACCCGGGGATCACGCCGGCCTCGCCCGCCCCCTTGATGCCCAGGGGGTTGAGCGGCGAGGGGGTCTCCAGGTGGTCGATGTCGATCGACGCGGGCACCTCGGTGACGTAGGGCATCAGGAAGTCCATGAAGGAGGCGTTGAGCAGCTGACCCGCGTCGTCGTAGGCCATCCGCTCGTAGAGCGCGCCGGCGACCCCCTGGGCGACCCCGCCGTGGATCTGGCCTTCGACGATCATCGGGTTCACCAGCGTGCCGCAGTCGTGCACGACGGCGTACGTCAGGATCGTGACCTCGGCGGTGTCGGGGTCGGTCTCCACGACCACGGCGTGCATCCCGGAGGCGAAGGTCGAGCGCTGCGGGGAATAGAAGTCGCGGCCCTCCAGCCCGGGCTCGTCGTCCTCGGCGACCGGCGGCTTGCCCGGGTCGCCGACGCTGAACTGGGTCGCCGCCTTCGACGCCTCGTCGAAGGCGTAGCGCAGCGGGTTCGACAGCACGGCGACCGTGCCGAGGTCGATCGTGGCGCCGGGGGTCCCCTTGACCTGGACCACCCCGTCGACGATCTCCAGGTCGTCGACGCTGGCCTCGAGCGCCTCGGCGGCGATGCGCAGCGCCTTCTCCTTGGCGCGCTGGGCGGCCAGGTGCACCGCGGAGCCGCTCATCACGGCGCCGCGCGAGGCGAAGGTGCCGACGGCGTAGGGCATCCGCCGGGTGTCGCCGGTGGTCACCGCGACGTCGTCGAACGGCACCCCGAGCTCGTCGGCGACGATCTGGGCGAACGCGGTCTGGTGGCCCTGGCCCTGGGTGGTGAGCCCGGTGGCCACCTTGACCTTGCCGGAGGTCTCCACGTGCACGTGCGCGCCCTCGTAGGGGCCGACGCCGGTGCCCTCGACGTAGCAGGCGATCCCCAGCCCGACCCGCCGCCCCTCGGCGGCCCGCTCCGCGCGGAAGGCCTCGAAGTCGTCCCAGCCCACGAGCTCCTTGAGCTTCTCCAGCATGGCGGGGTAGTTGCCGGAGTCGTACTCCAGCTCCTTGCCGTCCTGGAAGACCAGGCCGTGGTCGAAGGGGAACTCGTCGGGCTGGATGAAGTTCACGGCCCGCACCTCGGTGCGGTCCCGCCCCAGGTGCGCCGCGATCGCGTCCATCGTCCGCTCCATCACGAAGCAGCCCTGGGGGCGGCCGGCGCCGCGGTAGGGCGTCACCATCACGGCGTTGGTGTAGAGCGAGTCGAACTGCACGTGATAGGCGCCGGGCTTGTAGGGCCCCAGCAGCTGGGTGGAGGTGATGATCGGCACGATCAGGCCGTACGGCGTGTAGGCGCCGTTGTCGTGCCAGAACCGCACGTCGAGCCCCAGCACCCGCCCGTCGTCGTCGAACCCGACCTCGACGTGGTGGAGCTGGCCGCGCTCGTGGGCGGAGGAGATGAAGTGCTCGCGGCGGTCCTCGGTGAACTTCACGGTCCGGCCCAGCCGCATCGCCGCGAGCGGGACGAGCACCTCCTCGGGCCACGGGTGGTTGATCTTCACCCCGAAGCCGCCCCCGATGTCGGGGGTGATCACGTCGACCGCGAGCAGGTCAAGACCCAGCTTGGCGGCGATGGCCGCCCGCAGCCCGGTGGAGGTCTGGGTCGCCGACCACACCTGCAGCCGACCGTTGTCGGCGTCCCAGCGGGCGACCACGCCACGCCCCTCGAGCGGCATCGACGCGCTCCGCTCGATCGCGAGGTCGAGTGAGAGGCGGTGCGGCGCGGACTCCAGGGCGGCGGCGACGTCGCCGTTCGCCTGCTCCATGCGGGCGGCGACGTTGCCGGGGACGTCGTCGTGGACGAGATGCTCGGCCCGCCGCGCCGCCTCGACGCCGACGACGGCGGGCAGCAGCTCGTAGTCGACGGCGATCCGTCCGACGGCGTCCTCGGCGAGGTAGCGGTCCTCGGCCACGACCAGCGCGATCGCCTCGCCGACGTGGTTGACCTCGTCCTTCGCGAGGGCGTACTGCGTGCGCCCCTGGGTCAGGTCGGGGTGCGGGATCAGCAGAGGCAGCGGCTCGGCGAGCGGACCGGTCAGGTCGTCGTAGGTCCACACCGCGAGCACGCCGGGGCAGTCCAGCACGGCGTCGACGTCGATCGAGCGGATCCGGGCGTGGGCGTGCGGGCTGCGCAGCACCGCGACCTCGAGCGCGTCGCCCCCGACGTCGTCGACGAAGCGGCCCGCGCCGCGGACCAGCCGGTCGTCCTCGACCCGCTGGACGGGAGCGCCCACCAGGCGGGTGGTCATCCGGCCACCCCCTCGTCGGCCCGCTCAGCGCCCGGCTCGTCAGAGTCCGCGTCGCCCAGCTCGGCGGCCCGCAGCACCGCCGCGACGATGTTCTGGTAGCCGGTGCAGCGGCACAGGTTGCCCGCCACCATCTCCCGGGCCTCCTCCCGCGTGGGCCGG
>JAUILS010000206.1 GCA_030432975.1 Actinomycetes bacterium | reverse complement strand
TCCACCTGGGCGTCGGAGACCTGGGTGCGGTCGACGACGACGGTGAGCGGGCCGTTGGCGCCGGGGCCGAACTCGTCGGCGATCAGGTCGTAGGCCTGGCGGGTGGTCAGCTCGGTCGAGCCGGTGCTCGGGTCCTGCGGCCAGGTGCGCATGTCGAGCACCGGCAGGGCGAGCGTGATCATCACCGTCGAGGCAAGCAGCGCCCACGCCAGGGGCCGGCGGCCGACGCGCTGGGCCCACCGGGCGGTCAGGCCCTCGTGCTGCAGCCGGACCGGTCGCGTGCCCCGGCGTACCTTGCGGGGGAGGAGGCGGTGGCCGCCGAGCCGCAGCAGGGCGGGCAGCAGCGACAGCGCGGCGCTCGCGACGGCGATCACGGCCAGGCCGGTGGCGAAGCAGAACGAGGCGTAGACCTGGAGGCCCGCGAAGCGCAGCCCGAGCAGGCTGACCAGGACGGTGCTGGCGGCGAAGACCACCGAGCGCCCCGCCGTGGCGACCGCGCGGCCGGCGGCCTCCTCGACGGCGTACCCCTGGCGGAGGAACTCGACGTGGCGGGTGACCATCAGGAGGGCGTAGTCGATGCCGACGCCCAGGCCGACCATCGTGGCGACGGTGGGGGCGGAGGTGCTGACGTCCATCCTCGCGGCGAGCAGCGCGATGCCGCCGGAGCCGACGACGAGGCCGGTGGTGGCGACCGCGAGCGGGAGCCCCGCCGCGACGACCGAGCCGAGGGTCAGCACCAGGATCAGCAGGGCGCTGACGATGCCGACCATCTCGCCGATCCCCTCCATCGGCGTCGCGGCGCTGGCCGGGACGTCGCCGGAGAGCTCGACCTGGAGGCCGGTGGCCCGCGTCGGGGCGATGGCGGTCTCGAGGGGCTCGAGGTTGCCCATCAGGTCGGGGTCGGTGACCTCGACGTCGTACCCGACCGTGAGGAGGGCGGTGTCGCCGTCGGCGGAGAGCTGCGGCGGGCTGACGGTCAGCGCGTGCGGCATCGCCTGGAGGTGCTCGGTCAGGGTCGCCAGGGCGGGCTGCTGGAGCACGGCGCCGGTGCGGTCGTGGACGACGACCTGGGCGGTGGCGTAGCCCGACTCCGGCAGGTGGGCGCGCAGCGACTCGAGCCCGGCCTGCGCGGGCGCGTCGGGGACGTTGTAGTCGTCGCGGGGGTCGCCGCCGAAGGTGACGGCGAGCGCGGACACGGCCACGACGACGCCCAGCCAGGCGCAGATCGTGCGCCAGGGGCGGGCGGCCGAGCCGCGGCCGAGACGGAACAGGAAGCCGGACATGGTGGTGTCTCCTCGGGATCGGTGGATGTCCTGCGGAGACACTCCCGCCGACCCCTTGCGGGGCACTTGGGCCTGGCTTAGGGGGTCGGTTCGGGGTAGTTGACTGCGAATCTGTCGCGACACGCCGATGCGGCCAGCAGCTCTGCAGTCAACTACCGCGGACACGGCCTGCCGGCGGGCGCCGGTCGGGTGACGCCGGCGGGCCCGGTTCTCTCCACAGGGCCGGTGGCGGTGGGGGTGGTGCACAGGGTCGCGGCGTGGCCGGCGGGCCGGGCCAGATCCGGCGTACGACGGGGGGATGGACGACGCCTTCTGGACCCCGTTGCGCCCACTCCCTGAGGACCTGGTCTGGCCGCGACCCGTCGACCCGGCCGGCGTGGAGGGGCCGACGATGGGCCAGGCCCGCGGCCCCGGGTGGCGGCGCGCGAACACCGGGCGGTACGTGCCCGCGGACACGGTGCGGACACTCGAGCAGACCCTCCTCGAGACGGCGTGCCGGCTCAAGGAGGGCGAGGCGATGACCGGCTGGGCAGCCCTGCGCTGGCGCGGGGCGGCGTACTTCGACGGGCGCGCCGCCGACGGAGAGCCGCGCCCGGTCAGCCTGATCCGCTGGTCGGGCACTCGCAACGTCGCCGGGTCGGGGGTCTTCCACCACCGGTGCCAGCTGGCGCCGTACGACACCGAGCTCGTCTCCTGCCTCCGCTGCACCTCCACCGCGCGTGCGGTGTTCGACGAGATGCGCTTCGCCCCGTCACTGCGACAGGCCGTGGTCGCGCTCGACATGACGGCGGCCGCCGAGCTGATCTCGGTGCGCCAGCTGGCGGAGTACGCCGACCGCCGCAACGCCTGGACCGGGGTGCCGCAGGTGCGCGAGGCGGTCGGTCTCGCGAGCGACACCAGCCGGTCACCACAGGAGTCGCGACTCAGGCTGGTGTGGCTGCTCGACGCCGGGCTCGCCGAGCCGCTGTGCAACGTGCCGGTGTTCGACCTCCGGGGCAACCTGCTCGGCGTGCCGGACCTCCTCGACCCGGCAGTCGGCCTGGTCGTCGAGTACGACGGCTGGCATCACAAGGCGCGACGGCAGCACCGCCGCGACGTGGCGCGTGAGCACCGGTTCCGCGAGCACGGGCTGGAGTACGCCGCCGTCGTGGGCGGCGACCTCCGTGATCGGGGGCTCGTCGTCGCCCGCCTGCTCGCCGCGCATCGCCGGGCGCGGCTCACGCCGCCGAACGCGCGGGCGTGGACGCTCACGCCACCGCCTTGGTGGCAGACGCCCGAGCCGCTCGACGTACGCCTGCGCCGGGAGCGACCGCTGCCCTCCCGAGCCGCCTGACCTCGCGTCGCCTCAGCCCGGCGGGCGCTCACCGCTCGCGCCGCCACCGCGCTAGTTGACTGCGAAATTGCACTCCGCATCGGCGTGTCGCGACAGATTTGCAGTCAACTACGCCGATCGAGCATCAGCCCGGTGAAGCGAAAAACCCCTAGCCCAGAGCGGCGGAGACGACGTCGCGGGCCTCGGACTGGACCTGGGCGAGGTGGTCGTCGCCGAGGAACGACTCGGCATAGATCTTGTAGACGTCCTCGGTGCCCGACGGGCGGGCGGCGAACCAGGCGTTCTCGGTGGTCACCTTGAGCCCGCCGATCGCGGCGCCGTTGCCGGGCGCCTCGGTGAGCTTGGCGGTGATCTCCTCGCCGGCCAGCTCGGTCGCGGCGACGTCGGACGGCGACAGCGCCGCCAGCTTGGCCTTCTGCTCGCGGTCGGCGGGCGCGTCGACCCGGGCGTACGACGGGTCGCCGTAGCGGCCGGCGAGGTAGTCGTAGTGCTGGCTGGGCGTCCGGCCGGTGGCGGCCAGGATCTCCGAGGCGAGCAGCGCCAGCAGGATGCCGTCCTTGTCGGTGGTCCACACCCGGCCGTCGCGGCGCAGGAACGACGCCCCGGCAGACTCCTCGCCGCCGAAGCCGAAGGAGCCGTCGAGCAGCCCGGGCACGAACCACTTGAAGCCGACCGGCACCTCGACCATCGGCTTGGCCAGCCCCGCGGCCACCCGGTCGATCATCGACGACGACACCAGGGTCTTGCCGATCTGCGTCGACTCCGGCCAGTCGGGGCGCGCCCCGCCGAAGAGGTAGGAGATCGCGACCGCGAGGTAGTGGTTGGGGTTCATCAGCCCGCCGTCGGGCGTCACGATGCCGTGCCGGTCGGCGTCGGCGTCGTTGCCGGTGGCGAGCGCGTACTGGTCCTTGCGCGAGATCAGCGACGCCATCGCCGACGGCGAGGAGCAGTCCATCCGGATCTTCTCGTCCCAGTCGAGCGTCATGAACCGCCACGTCGGGTCGACCAGCGGGTTGACCACGGTCAGGTCGATCCCGTGCCGGTCGGCGATCTCGCCCCAGTAGGCCACGCTCGCCCCGCCGAGCGGGTCGGCGCCGATCCGGATGCCGGCCTCGCGCACCTTGTCCAGGTCGAGCACGGCCGGCAGGTCGTCGACGTACTCGCCCAGGAAGTCGTACGACGAGCAGGCGTGCCGCGCGCGCCAGAACGGCACCCGCTTCACGTCGGCCAGCGCGTCGGCGATCAGCTCGTTGGCCCGCGCCGCGATGACGGACGTGGCGTCGGAGTCGGCCGGGCCGCCGTGCGGCGGGTTGTACTTGAAGCCGCCGTCGGCGGGCGGGTTGTGGGACGGCGTGACGACGATCCCGTCGGCCAGCCCCGGCCCGGAGGTGCGGCCCTCGTTGGCGCGGAGGATGGCGTGCGAGACCGCGGGCGTCGGGGTGTAGCCGTCGCGCGAGTCGACCAGCACGGACACGTCGTTGCCGACCAGCACCTCCAGCGCCGACGCCCAGGCGGGCTCGGACAGACCGTGCGTGTCGCGGCCGATGAACAGCGGTCCGTCGTAGCCCTGCGAGCGGCGGTAGTCGCAGATCGCCTGGGTCGTGGCGAGGATGTGGGTCTCGTTGAACGACGTCCGCAGGCTGCTGCCGCGGTGGCCGCTGGTGCCGAAGGCGACCTGTTGGTCGACGTCGTCTGGGTCGGGTACGCCGGTGTAGTAGGCCGTCACCAGATGCGCGACGTCGACGAGGTCGGACGGCTGGGCCACGGTGCCTGCGCGGGACTCGCTCATGGGGTCACTATGCCCCGACGATGCGTCGTAGCGCCTCCACCGTCTCGCCGAGTGTCGGCCCGCGTCGGCCGGGGGTGGCGCGCACGGCGGGTCGCGGGTCGGGGTGACCCCGACGTCACCCGGGGGTCAACCTCAGGGTGCGGTGGGGTGGTGACCCGATGTCGCCGCCACCCCTCGTGCCGCCAGCGTGGGTGTCATGACCACGACTCTCACCCCCACCGCCACCCGGCCCGCTCCGCCGGCGCCGGTGCACCACTCGCGCCTGAGCCTCTGGAGCATGCGCCACCGCTGGCTGGTCAGCCTCGCCGGGCTGATGGTCCTCGTCGGCTCCGCCTGGCTGCTCACCGGCGGCATCACGACCACCCAGTCCGACGAGCAGCTCGTCGGCGACTCCGCCGAGGCCGCCGCCATCGTGGCCGACGCCGACTTCGGCGAGCGACCGACCGAGCGCGTCGTCGTGACCCAGCGCGACGGCGCCCTCTCCGCCACCGACGCGACCGCGCTGGCGGCCGAGCTCACCGCCGCGTACGACGGGGTGCCCGGCATCGCTGCGGTCGGCGAGCCGGTGACGGCCCCCGACGGCCGCAGCCTGGTGCTCGAGCTCGAGCTCGCCACCGGATCCGGGGACACCGAGGTGCCGGCCGCCGACGTCGTGGCCGACAGCCTCGACGCCACCGCGGCCTTCGCCGCCGCCCACCCCGAGCTCGAGGTCGGCCAGGTCGGCGAGGGCTCGATCGACCGTGAGCTCGACGAGACGATCGGCAAGGACTTCGAGCGTGCGGAGATCTACAGCATCCCGATCACGCTGACCATCCTGCTGGTCGCCTTCGGTGCCGTCTTCGCGGCGGGCGTCCCGCTGCTCCTCGGCCTGACCAGCGTGGTGGTCGCGCTCGGGCTCACCTCGGCCGCGTCGCGCGGCCTGCTGCCCGTCGACCCCGCCACCCAGAGCCTCGTGCTGCTGATCGGGCTGGCCGTCGGCGTCGACTACTCGCTGTTCATCATGCGCCGCGTGCAGGAGGAGATCGCCGCGGGCCGCAACCGCACCGACGCCATCGCCGTCGCCGGCGCCACCGCCGGCCGCGCGGTCGTGATCTCCGGGCTGACCGTGGTCGTCGCGATGGCCGGCATGCTCGTCGCGGGTGGCCTGTTCACCTCGCTCGCTGTCGGCGCGATGCTCGTCGTCGCGGTGGCGGTCGCCGCCTCGGCGGTCCTGCTGCCCGCGATGCTGGCCATCCTCGGTCGCGGCGTCGACTGGCTGCGGATCCCGTTCCTGCACCGCCTCTCCCGCCGGCGCGGCACCGACCGGTCGCTGTGGGGTCGGCTCGCCGGCCGGGTCTCGCGCCACCCCCTCGCCTGGGGCGGCGTCACCGCCGGTCTGCTGCTGGCACTCGCCCTCCCGGCGCTCGGGATGAAGACCGAGCTGGGGTCGGTCGACGTACTCCCCGCCGACCTGCAGGTCGTGCAGGCCTACCACCAGCTCGAGGACGCCGTGCCCACCGACGGCGGGCGGACCGTCGACCTGGTCGTCAGGGCCGACCCGGCCGACGCTCCTCAGGTCGCCGCCGCGCTGGAGCAGACCGCGGCCACCACCACCGGCGTCGCCCACGTCACCCAGGTGGCGCCCGAGCTGACCACGTCGCTGGACGGCTCGGTGACCGTGCAGACCGTCGCCCTCGACGTGGACCCGTCCGAC
>JAUILS010000205.1 GCA_030432975.1 Actinomycetes bacterium | reverse complement strand
GCGTGGGCGAGCAGGTGGTGGGAGAGCAGCACCGGCTGCGCGTGCTGGAGGTGGGTGCGCCCCGGCATCACCGCGCCGAGGTGTGCCTCCGCCTGGTCGGCGAGGGCGGTCGCGAGGCCCAGCAGCCCGCGGCCCACGACGACCGCGTGGTCGAGCAGGTAGGCCCGCAGCAGGGTCGCGATCTGGTCGTTGCGCGACCGGCCGGCCCGCAGCCGCCCGCCGACCTCGGGGCCGACCTCGTCGAGGAGTAGCCGCTCGAGCGCGCCGTGGACGTCCTCGTCGGAGGGGTCCGGCCGCAGCTCCCCCGACGCGAGCCGCGCACCGAGGAGGTCGAGCCCCCGGTGGAGCTCGGCCTCGTCGTCGGCGCTGAGGAAGCCGGCGGCGCCCAACGCCCGGGCGTGGGCGTGGGAGCCGGCCAGGTCGTAGGCCGCCAGCCGCCAGTCGAAGTGTGTCGAGCGGCTCAGCGCCTCCAGCTCGGGGCTGGGCCCGCTGGCGAACCGGCCGCCCCAGAGGGCGCCGGTGTTGGTCGTGCCTGCGTCGTGCTCGTCCGTCACGACTCCCCTCCCTCGGCCAGGGCCACGAACCGGCGTGCCAGGGCGCCGCCCCCGTCGGCCTCCCGGGAGATCACCAGCAGGGTGTCGTCGCCGGCGATGGTGCCGAGCACGTCGGGCAGCTCGGCCTTGTCGAACGCCGAGGCGAGGAACTGTGCGGCCCCCGGAGGGGTGCGCAGCACCACCAGGTTGGCGCTCGCCTCGGCGCTCACCAGGAGCTCGGCGCACAACCGGCTGAGCCGCTGGGTCGCGGCGGCGGTCTCGCGGGGAGCGGCCGGCGAGCGGTCGCCGCCCTCGCCGGGGACGGCGTACACCAGGGCGCCGGAGGCGCCGCGCACCTTGACCGCGTCGAGCTCGACCAGGTCGCGCGACAGGGTCGCCTGGGTGACGTGCAGCCCGTGCTCGGCGAGCAGGTCGGCCAGCTCGGTCTGGGAGCGCACCTCGTGCCCGGTCACGAGCTCGATGATGCGCTGCTGTCGGGCGTTCTTGGTGTGCGGGGCGTGGGCGAGGGGGGCGTCGGTCATCCGTCTGCCCTCGCCGTCAGCCACGCGAGGATCGCCTTCTGGGCGTGGCGGCGGTTCTCCGCCTCGTCCCACACGACGCTCTGCGGGCCGTCGATGACGTCGGCCGCGATCTCCTTGCCGCGGTACGCCGGCAGGCAGTGCATGACGATCGCGTCGGGTGCGGCCAGGGCCATCAGGTCCGTCGTGACCTGGTAGCCCGCGAACGCCGCCACCCGCGCCTCGGCCTCGGTCTCCTTGCCCATCGACACCCAGGTGTCGGTCACGACCACGTCGGCGCCCGCCACGGCCTCGCGGGGGTCGGCCACCAGCGCCGCGGACCCGCCGGTGCCCACGCCGATCGCGGCCGCGCGGTCGACCATCTCCGCGGCCGGCGCGTGCCCGTCGGGCGAGCTCACCCGCACGTGCATGCCGGCGGTGGCACCGGCCACCAGCCAGGAGTTGCCCATGTTGCAGGCCCCGTCGCCGACGAACGCGACGGTGAGACCGGCGGTGGCGCCCTTGTGCTCGCGCACCGTCTGCAGGTCGGCGAGCAGCTGGCAGGGGTGGAAGTCGTCGGTGAGCGCGTTGACCACCGGGACGCCCGAGTGCTCCGCCATCGCCTCCAGGTCGCTCTGCGCGAAGGTGCGCCACACGATCATCGAGGCCTGCCGGCCCAGCACGCGGGCCACGTCGGCCACCGACTCCCGCACACCGATGCCGGCCAGGGAGCCCTCGACCAGCATCGGGTGACCGCCCAGCTCGGCGATGCCCGCGGCGAAGGACGCCTGGGTGCGCAGGGTCGGCTTGTCGTAGATCGTGGCGACGGTGCGCGGGCCCGCCAGCGGCTTGGCGTCGTACGGCGCCCGCTTGAGCTCCGCGGCCAGGGCCAGCACCTCGGCCTGCTCGGCGGGGCTCAGGTCGTCGTCGGCGAGGAAGTGCCGGGTCATGCGTCCTCCTGGTGCACGGCGTCGAGGATGCCAGCCCACGCGTCGCCGAAGGCACGCAGGTCGGCCTCGGTGACGGTGAGCGGAGGCGCGAACCGGAGCCGAGCCGGTCCGGTGTTGTTGAGCAGGAAGCCGCGCTCCTGGGCGGCGGTCACCACGGCCGCGGCGTTCTCGCCGGCCAGCTGCGCCCCCACGAAGAGCCCGGCGCCCTCGACGGCGACGACCTGCTCGGGCTCACCCACCAGGTCTGCGAGCAGCTTGCCGAGCCGGTCGGAGGCCTCGAGCAGGCCCTCGGCCTCGACGACGTCGAGCACGGCGTTGGCGGCCGCGCAGGCCACCGGGTTGCCGCCGAACGTGGTGCCGTGGTTGCCGGGCTCGAGCAGGACGGCCGCGTCGCCGAGGCCGACGCAGGCGCCGATCGGCACGCCGCCCCCGAGTCCCTTGGCCAGGGTGACGACGTCGGGGCGGACCGGGTCGGCGAGCGTGGGGTTGTGGTGGGCGAACCAGGTGCCGGTGCGGCCGACGCCGGTCTGCACCTCGTCGAGCCAGAGCAGCGCGCCGTGGGCGTCGCAGGCGCGTCGGGCGGCGGCGAGGTAGCCACGCGGGGGCACGACCACGCCGGCCTCGCCCTGCACCGGCTCCAGCACGACCGCGGCGGTCTCGTCGGTCACCGCCGCGGCGAGCGCGTCGGCGTCGCCGTACGGCACGAAGGTGACGTGGCCGGGCAGCGGCTCGAACGGCGCGCGGTAGGCCTCCTTCGCGGTCAGCGCCAGGGCGCCCATGGTGCGGCCGTGGAAGGCCCCCTCGGTCGCGACGAGATGGGTGCGGCCGGTGCGCCGGGTGAGCTTGAACGCCGCCTCGTTGGCCTCGGTGCCGGAGTTGGTGAAGAAGACCCTGCCGTCGGCCCCCAGCAGGGCCAGGAGCCGCTCGGCGAGGGTCACCTGCGGCTCCGTGGCGAAGAAGTTGGAGACGTGGCCGAGGGTGGTCAGCTGCGTCGTCACCGCCTCGACGAGGGCCGGGTGGCCGTGGCCGAGCGCGTTGACGGCGATCCCGCCGAACAGGTCGAGGTACTCGCGGCCGTCGGCGTCCCAGACCCGGGCCCCGCTCCCCCGCGTCAGCACCAGCCGTGGCGGGCCGAAGGTGTTCATCAGCGCCCCGGCGTAGCGGTCGCGCCACTGCTGCTGGCTCATGCGGACACCCCCTTCGCGGGCCGGATCTTGGTCTCGACGCCGGGCAGCACCTGGGTGCCGACGCCCTCGTCGGTGAAGATCTCGAGCAGCACCGCGTGCGGCTCGCGGCCGTCGACCACGGTGGCCTTCGGGACGCCCCCCTCGACGGCCTGGAGGCATGCGCCCATCTTGGGCACCATCCCGCTCGCGAGGCCCGGCAGCACCTCCGCGAGCGAGGCCGGGCTGATCTCCTTGATCACGTCGTCGCTGGCAGGCCAGTCGCGATAGAGGCCCTCGACGTCGGTGAGCACCAGCAGCTTCTCGGCCCCCAGCGCGACCGCCAGCGCCGCCGCGGCGGTGTCCGCGTTGACGTTGTGGACGCGGCCGTGAACGTCGGGCGCGACGCTGGAGACCACCGGGATCCGGCCGGCCTCGATCAGGTCGAGCACCGCCTCGGGGCGGACGTGCGCCACCTCGCCGACGAGACCGAGGTCGACCTCCTCGCCGTCGACCACGGTGTTGGTCGGCTTGGCGGTGAACAGGCCGGCGTCCTCGCCGGAGAGGCCGACGGCCAGCGGGCCGTGCTGGTTGATCAGCCCGACGAGCTCGCGCTGCACCTGCCCGACCAGGACCATCCGGACCACGTCCATCGCCTCGGGCGTGGTCACCCGCAGGCCCCCGCGGAACTCCGACTTGATGTCGAGCCGGTCGAGCATCTGCGAGATCTGCGGGCCACCGCCGTGGACGACGACCGGCTTGAAGCCGGCGAAGCGCAGGAACGCGATGTCCTCGGCGAACGCGCGCTTGAGGGCGTCGTCGGTCATCGCGTTGCCGCCGTACTTCACCACGATGATCTTGTCGTGGTAGGCGATCAGCCAGGGCAGCGCCTCGGCGAGGGTGGCCGCCTTCTGCGGGTCGGGGGTCTTCATCGGGTCCTCAGGTGGAGTAGGCGCTGTTCTCGTGGACGTAGGCGTGGGTCAGGTCGTTGGTCCAGACCGTGGCCCGCTCGCTGCCGGCCTTGAGGTCGATGGTCACGGTGACCTCGCGTCCGGTGAGGTCGATCGTGGCCGGGTCCTCGGCCGGGGTGGAGTGCCGGCAGACCCAGACTCCGTTCATGGCGACGTCGAGGTCGGCCGGGTCGAACGCCGCCTGCGTGGTGCCGACGCTGGCGAGCACCCGGCCCCAGTTGGGGTCGTTGCCGAACACGGCGGCCTTGAACAGGTTGGACCGGGCCACGCTGCGGGCCACCTCGACGGCCTCGTCCTCGGTGGCGGCGTTGACCGCGGTGATCGCGATGTCGTGGTCGGCGCCCTCGGCGTCGCGGAGCAGCTGCATCGCGAGGTCGGTGCAGGCCTGGGTGAGCGCGTCGGTGAGGTCGGCGACGCTCGGCGTGATGCCGCTGGCACCGCTGGCGAGCACCGTCACGGTGTCGTTGGTCGACATGCAGCCGTCGGAGTCGAGCCGGTCGAAGCTGACCCGGGTGGCGGCGCGCAGCGCGGCGTCGAGGTCGCCGGCGTCGGCGACGGCGTCGGTGGTCAGCACCACCAGCATCGTGGCCAGCTGGGGGGCGAGCATGCCGGCGCCCTTGGCCATCCCGCCGACCGACCAGCCGGCGCCCTCGACGAGGGTCTGCTTCGGGACGGTGTCGGTGGTCATGATCGCCCGGGCGGCGTCGGGTCCGCCGTTCGCCGCCAGGGCGGCTGCCGCCGCGTCGGCGCCGGCCAGCACCTGGGCCCGGTCGTTGGCGAGCCCGATCAGCCCGGTCGAGCAGACGACGACGTCGATGGCGCCGATGCCGAGGTGCTCGGCCACTCGCTCGGCGACGGCGTGGGTGGTCTGGAAGCCGTCGGGGCCGGTGTAGCAGTTGGCGCCGCCGGAGTTGAGGAACACCGCGCGGACCACGCCGTCCTGGACCACCTGCTGGCTCCACAGCACCGGGTTGGCCAGGCAGCGGTTGCTGGTGAAGACCGAGGCGGAGTCGTGCCGCGGTCCGTCGTTGACGACCAGGGCGACGTCGGGGCTGCCGGACGCCTTCAGGCCGGCGGTGACGCCCGCGGCGCGGAAGCCCTGCGGGCTGGTGACGGTCATGGCGCGACTCCGACGGTCGAGAGCCCGGTGGCCTCGGGGATGCCGAGGGCGAGGTTGAGGCACTGCACGGCCGCGCCGGCGGTGCCCTTGGCCAGGTTGTCGACGGCACCGACGGCCACGAGCCGGCCGGCGGCCTCGTCGACGGCGACCTGGAGGTGCACGGCGTTGGAGCCGGCGACGTCCTTGGTCTGCGGCCACTGGCCGGGCGGCAGCACGCGCACGAACGGCTCGTCGGCGTACGCCGCCGCGTAGGCGTCGTACGCCCGGTCCTGGGTGACGCCCGGGGCGAGCGGAGCCGAGCAGGTGGCGAGGATGCCCCGCGACATCGGCACCAGCATCGGCGTGAAGCTCACCGACACGGATGCGCCCGCGACGGCGGAGAGGTTCTGCACCATCTCCGGGGTGTGCCGGTGGACGCCGCCGACGCCGTAGGCCGACGCGTTGCCCATCACCTCGCTGCCGAGCAGGTGCGGCTTGGCGGCCTTGCCGGCGCCCGAGGTGCCGCTCGCGGCGACCACCACGATGTCGGGCTCGACGAGACCGGCGGCCAGGGCGGGGGCGGTGGTGAGGGTCGCGACCGTCGGGTAGCACCCGGGGACGGCGACCCGGCTGGTGCCGCGCAGCAGGTCGCGCTGGCCGGGGAGCTCGGGGAGGCCGTAGGGCCAGGTGCCGGCGTGGGGGCTGCCGTAGAACGCCTCCCAGGCGGCCGGGTCGGCGAGCCGGAAGTCGGCGCCGCAGTCGATGACGACGGTGTCCTCCCCCAGCTGCTCGGCGAGCGGGCCCGAGGCGCCGTGCGGCAGCCCGAGGACCACGACGTCGTGCCCGGTGAGGTGCTCGGCGTCGGTCGGCTCGAGGACG
>JAUILS010000204.1 GCA_030432975.1 Actinomycetes bacterium | reverse complement strand
CCCGGCTGCGCGTCAGCTGACCGCGACGACCACCTCGGCCATGTCGGCCAGCGGCCGGTAGCCCAGCCGCTCGTAGAGCGCGTTGGACGTCGGGTTCGCCTGGTCGGTGAACAGGCAGACGCGCACGCCCTCGTCGAGCAGCCGCCGCGACACCTGAGCGACGGCCGCGCCGGCGTAGCCCCGCCCGCGGTGCTCACGCGGGGTGAAGACCGGGCCGATCCGGGAGACGCCGTACGCCGGCGCCGTGGCCGCCGTCAGGTGCACCACCCGGCCGTCCTCGTCCTCCCACAGCCAGACCGTCCCCTGCGCGACCCGTCGGCCCACGTCGTCCACGTCGACGTGCTCCCCCGATCGGCTCGGTGGGCGACCCGCCTGCTCGTCGGCCTCGGCGAAGAACCGCTGGAACCACCCGGTGGCCAGCGGCACGTCCGCCGGCGTCGCCGCCCGCAGCCGGCCGCCGGGCACGGGCGGCACCGTCAGCTCCCCGAGCTCGAAGAGCCGCGTGTGCACGGCGACGTCCGTCGGCTCTCCCGTCAGCCGGGTCCACGCGGCGGCGACCACGTCGACGGCGGGCCGGGTGCCGTTGAGGCCGCCGAGCGGCTCGCCCCGCCCGTGCAGAACCCCGGCCAGCGCCTCGGCGGCCTCGTCGGGCATCGGCAGCAGGAACAACGGGTAGGGCGCGAAGGGCGCGGTGCGCATGCCCAGCCCGGCGACGGTGCCGTCGTGGTCGCGGACCACCAGCCACCAGGGCGTGACGTCGGCCGTGAAGGCCACGCCGGCCGCGCGGTCGGCCGCCATCCCCTCACTCACGCTCGCGACCACCGTGCCCAGCACCGGCTCCGCGGCCAGCGCCGGCCCCGCGGCCGCGAGGAAGGCGGCCGGGTCGTCGAAGAACTCGAGCACGGGAGGAGCGCTGGCCATGCGGCACCGTACCCACGCGGCCGGCTCACCGGTTACTGGTTTTCGCCGCTCGCGCGGCCCGCCCTAGGATTTCGCCCATGACCGACACCCAGCAGCCGCACCAGTCCACGCCGACGAGCCAGCCACGGCCCGTCGACGTACCGGACAAGCCGGCGCTGGAGGGGCTGGAGCAGCGGTGGTCGGCGGCCTGGAAGGACGCCGAGACCTACCGCTTCGACCGCACCCAGCCGCGGGAGAACGTCTACGCCATCGACACCCCGCCCCCGACGGTCTCGGGGTCGCTCCACGTCGGGCACGTCTTCTCCTACACCCACACCGACCTGATCGCCCGCTTCCAGCGGATGCGCGGCAAGTCGGTCTTCTACCCGATGGGCTGGGACGACAACGGGCTGCCCACCGAGCGTCGCGTCCAGAACTACTACGGCGTCCGCTGCGACCCGTCGCTTCCCTACGACCCCGGCTTCACCCCTCCCGAGAAGCCCGACCCCAAGCGTCAGGTGCCGATCTCGCGGCCCAACTTCATCGCGCTGTGCGAGACCCTCGTCGAGGAGGACGAGCAGGTCTTCGAGTCGCTGTGGCGCACCCTGGGACTCTCCGTCGACTGGGGCATGACCTACACGACCATCGGCCCGCACGCGCAGACGGTCAGCCAGCGCGCCTTCCTGCGCAACTTCGCCCGCGGCGAGGCCTACCTGCAGGAGGCGCCGACGCTGTGGGACATCTCGTTCCAGTCGGCGGTCGCGCAGGCCGAGCTCGAGGCGCGGGAGTACGCCGGCCACTACCATCGGGTCGCCTTCCACCGCCCCGACGGGACGCCCCTCCACATCGAGACGACCCGCCCCGAGCTGATCCCCGCCGTGGTCGCCCTGATCGCGCACCCCGACGACGAGCGCTACCGGCCGCTGTTCGGGACGACGGTCACCTCCCCGGTCTTCGGTGTGGAGATCCCGGTCCTCGCCCACGAGGCGGCGGAGCCCGACAAGGGCGCCGGCATCGCGATGTGCTGCACCTTCGGCGACCTCACCGACGTCCAGTGGTGGCGCGAGCTCCAGCTGCCCGTCCGCACCGTCATCGGCCGCGACGGCCGGCTGCACCGCGAGACGCCCGAGTGGCTGGCCGCGCCGGCGGCAGCGGCGGCGTACGACCAGCTCGCGGGGAAGACCACCTTCTCCGCACGTGAGGTCATGGTCGGCCTGCTGCGCGAGAGCGGCGACCTCGACGGCGAGCCGAGCCCGACGCAGCGGATGACGAACTTCTACGAGAAGGGCGACAAGCCGCTGGAGATCATCGCGACCCGCCAGTGGTACATCCGCAACGGCGGACGTGACGACGAGCTTCGCACCGAGATGGTCGACCGCGGCAGCGAGATCCAGTGGCTGCCGCCCCACATGCGGCACCGCTACGACAACTGGGTCGGCGGCCTCAACGGTGACTGGCTGATCTCCCGCCAGCGGTTCTTCGGCATCCCGTTCCCGGTGTGGTACCCCCTCGACGGCGACGGCGAGCCCGACTACGCGCACCCGCTGCTGCCCAGCGAAGCCGAGCTCCCGGTCGACCCGTCGACCGACGCGCCGCGCGGCTACGACGAGGACCAGCGCGGCAAGCCCGGAGGCTTCCTCGGCGACCCCGACGTGATGGACACCTGGGCGACCTCGTCGCTCACCCCTCACATCGCGGGCGGCTGGGAGACCGACGAGGACCTGTGGCAGCGGGTCTTCCCGATGGACCTGTGCACGCACGCCCACGACATCATCCGCACCTGGCTGTTCTCCCGGGTGGTCCGCGCCCACTTCGAGAACGGCGTCGTCCCGTGGTCGCACGCGATGATCTCGGGCTTCATCGTCGACCCCGACCGCAAGAAGATGTCGAAGTCCAAGGGCAACGTCGTCGTTCCCACCGAGATCCTCGACAAGTACGGCGCCGACGCCGTGCGCTGGCGCGCCGCGATCGCGCGCCCCGGCCTGGACTCGCCGTTCGACGAGTCGCAGATGAAGGTCGGCCGCCGGCTGGCGATGAAGGTGCTCAACGCCTCCAAGTTCGTGCTCGGCGGGGTCGGCGCCACGACGGTCGCCCCGGAGGCGGTCACCGAGCCGCTCGACCGGGCGCTGCTGGCGCGGCTGGCCGGGGTCGTCGACCAGGCGACCACGGCGTTCGAGGCCTACGACTACACCACCGCCCTGGAGGTGACCGAGCGGTTCTTCTGGTCGTTCTGCGACGACTACCTCGAGCTGGTCAAGGAGCGGGCCTACGCCGAGGACGGCGGCGCCGCGACCGACTCCGCCCGGGCCACCCTGGCGACCGCCCTGCACGTCCAGCTGCGCCTGCTGGCGCCGTTCCTGCCCTACGTCACCGAGGAGGTCTGGTCGTGGTGGCAGGAGGGGTCGGTGCACCGCGCCGCCTGGCCCGCGACCGCCGAGCTGCCGCCGGCCGACGTCGACCCCTCGATGCTCGAGGCCGTCGCCGCGACCCTGGCGGGCATCCGCGGCGCCAAGTCGACGGCGAAGGTGTCGATGCGGGCCGAGGTCGCACGCGCCGAGGTCCGCGGGAACGCCGCAGCCCTCGATGCGGTGCGGGCGGCGTCCGGCGACCTCCGCAAGGCGGGCAAGATCACCGGCGAGCTGGTGCTCGTCGAGGACGCCACGTCCTCCGAGCCGACCGTCGCCGCCGAGCTGGTCACCCCGGCGGAAGCACCACCGTCCAGCTGACCGCCTTGGTGGCAGCGGTGCCGGCGGTCGCCGGCTGCGCGGGCGCCGGCCCGGCCGGCCAGCCGTCGCTGTCGGCGCTCAGCGTGGTCAGCCTGCCGCCCCCGCTCCCGGTGGTGGTCGCCCGCGAGTTCAGGCCGGCGGGGACGGTCCACCCGTGCGCCGTGGAGGTCTTGTCGGCCCAGTAGCGCAGCACCACCGACCCGGAGGTCGCCACCGTCGCGGCCGGGGCCGTGTGGGTGGCGCCGCTGCCCGGTTCCGACGCGCCGACCACCGCCGTCGGAGCGCCGGCGTCGTAGGCGAGCAGCGTCAGGCTGGTCTTGCTGATCTCGTCGACGTCGACCGACACGGTGCTGCCGGCGGAGCCGGCGACCGCCGGGCGGGTCAACACCCACGACCGGAGCGTGCCGTCGCTCACCGTCCCGATCTGGCTCCATCCCGTGGGCACGCTGATGCCGGTCGCCTTGTTGATGGTGGCGATGAGCACCAGCTGGTCGCCGGCAGCGGCCGCTCCGGGCACCGTGACCTCCGCGGTGGTGGTGTTGGCGTCGGTCGCGGCGGCGGCGACGAAGGCCGCGCCGGCGGCCGGCGGCTGGTCGGACACCGTGGCGGAGCCGGCGGCGGTGTCCTCGAGCCCGGCGGCGTCGGTCACTCTCAGCGTCACCGGGTAGGTGCCCGGCTCGCCATAGGTGTGGGACGCCGTGGCGCCGGTGGCCGTCGCCCCGTCGCCGAGCTGCCAGTGGTGCTCGACGACACCGGTGTCGTCGCTGGAACCGGTGCCGTCGTAGGTGCAGCTCAGCAGGGTGCAGGAGACGGTCAGCCGCGCGACCGGCGGCTGGTTGACCGGCGGGCCTGCCGCGCCGACGAGGATCACGGAGTACTCCTGGCCGCCGCCGCCCGCCTTGACCGCGTCGCTGACCCCCGGGACCACGACGGCGGTCGTGCGGTTGGTCGTGGTGCCGTCGCCCAGCTGACCCCCGGCGTTGGCGCCCCAGGCGCGCACGGTGCCGTCGGCCAGCACGGCGAGGCCGTGGTCGCGGCCGGAGCCGATGGAGACCGCGTTGCTCACGTTGCGCACGAGCACGGGGCGGGTGCGGAGCGCGGTGGTGCCGTCACCGAGGTTCGCGCGGTAGTTGCGTCCCCACGACTCGACCTGGCCGTCGGTGCGCCGCGCGTAGGAGTGGTGGGCCCCCGCGATCACCTCGGTGATGCCGGTGGTCACCTGCACCGGCTGGGTCCGGTTGGTCCGGCTGCCGTCGCCGACCTGGCCGTAGGCGTTGGCCCCCCAGGCCCACACGGCGCCGCTGCCGAGGAGGGCCAGCCCGTGGTCGCGACCGCCGGCGATCCCGACGACCCCGGTCAGCGCTCCCACCCGCACCGGCGTCAGCCGGCGGGTGGTCGTGCCGTCGCCCATCTGGCCCTCGGCGTTGCGCCCCCAGCCGACGACCGTGCCGTTGGCGCGCACGGCATAGCTCATGTTGCGGCCGGCGGCGATCGCCACCGCGTCGGCCAGTCCGCTGACCCGCACCGGCGAGGTGCGGCGGGAGGTGGTGCCGTCGCCGAGTTGGCCGTCGCGGTTGAGACCCCAGGTCCACACCGAGCCGTCCGCGCGCAGCGCGAGGGAGTGGTTGTGGCCGGTCTCCACGGCCACGACGTCCGCCATCCCCGGCACCCGCGTGGGGGTGCCGACGTTGGCCGTGCCGCCGAGCCCGAGCTGACCCTGGCGGCTGCTCCCCCACACCCAGACCGTGCCGTCGTCGCGCAGCGCCACGACGTGCTCACGGCCGCCGTGCAGGTCGACGATCCCGCTGAGAGCCACGGCGGCCGGCGTCCGCCGGTCGGTGGTGGTGCCGTCGCCGAGCTGACCGTAGGAGTTGCCGCCCCAGGTCCACGGCGTCGACGGTGGTACGACGGCCGCCGCGCGAGGCGGCGACACGAAACCGGCGGCTGCCAGCAGCAGCGTCAGGCCGGCCAGCGCGGCCAGGCGGAGCCGACGGGGCTCCTCCGTGGCGCGCGCGACGGCGACAGCGGACGGCAAGGAAGCCATGGCGACCCCCACTGACTCACGGGACCACTCGCGTGATCCCACCCCATGCGATCGTGGGCCGATCGTGCGGCCAGCCTACGCCTCCGAGGGCTCGCGTGTCTCGTGCGAGCGCCTCAGCGGCCGCGCGGGGTGTGCCCGGCACGCGCGTCGCGGCTGCGGTCGTGCCGGTCACGGTCCTGGTGGCCGCGGTCCTGGTGAGCGCCGTCCTGGCGGTCACGGTCCTGGTGGCCGCGGTCCTGGCGGTCACGGCCCTGGCGGTCCTGGTGAGCGCGATCCTGATGAGCGCGGTCGTGGCCGCTGTGGCCACGGCCGCGGTCGTCTCGGCCGCGGTGGTCGGCACGGGCCGACGACGTCGACCGCTCGTGGCCGCGGGCGGCGGCGCGGTCGTCGCGGTCGCGACCGTGGCGGCCCTGGTGCCGGTGCTCCGTGGCGCGCTCCTCGGTGCGCTCGTGGCCGTGCCGG
>JAUILS010000203.1 GCA_030432975.1 Actinomycetes bacterium | reverse complement strand
GACTGCCCAGCCACGTGGTGGTCGCGGAGGCCAGCGGCGACGTGACCGCCGACGACTACGAGCAGGTCCTGATGCCGGCCGTGGACGCCGCGGCCGCCGGCGAGGCGAAGGTGCGGCTGCTCTACGTGCTGGGCGCGGACTTCGACGGCTTCGAGGCCGGCGCCGCGCTCGACGACACCCGGCTCGGCCTCCGGCACTGGTCGGACTTCGAGAAGCTGGGCATGGTCACCGACCACACCGGCTACCGCGGCATGGTCAAAGCGATCAGCTTCCTGCTGCCGGGGGAGACCCGGGTGTTCGAGCTGGCCGAGGTCGACGACGCCGTCGCCTGGCTGCTCGCCGACTGACCCGACCGACCCGGCTGTTCAGCCGCAGGTGTCGCAGACACCGGTGACCGGCAGCGCCATGAAGCAGGTCGGGCAGGTGCTCACCGGTGGCGGCGTGGGCCGACGCGCGGGCGCGACCGCGGATGTCCGGGGGGTCGGCGTCCGCGGCGTCGTCGCCCGAGGGCGGGCGCGGGCGGCGGCGGGCCGGCGGGTGCGCGGCTCGCTCCCGCCGTCGGCCGGCAGCCCCACGGCGCGGAAGTGGCGGTAGCAGGTCAGCCGCTCGCGCAGCGCGTGGTCGCGCGGGTCGGGCGGGGCCAGGCCCCGGGCGGAGGCGACCGCCTCGGCGTACGCCGGCACGGGCTGGCCGTCGGCACCGACGCAGAGCGCGGGGAGCAGCGGCTCCTCTCGGGCCTGGCAGTCAGCGGCCACGCGGCCGAGCACGGCCGCGAGCCAGTCGCCGACAGGGGCGTCGGTGCGGATGCCGGTGCGGTACATCGCCTGCATGGCCAGCTGGTCGTCGTCGACGACGGCGCGGTAGCGGTGAGCCGCCTGGAGGAGCACGTCGCGGGCGGCCGTCGCCCACGCGTCGTACGCTGCCTCCGCGCCGACCTCGGTCAGCCCGCGCCAGCCTCCGGTGACCGGCATCCCGAAGCCGCCGTAGACGTCGGTGGAGGTGACGTGGAAGCCGAGCTCGGTCAGCAGGGTGGCCGCGCCCCCGACGCCGCCACGGAAGTCCTCGCTGGTCGCCGGGGTGCCCTCGGCGTACTTGCGGGCGACCCCGAGGATCGCCTTGGAGTCGTAGGTGCGTCCCTGGTGCCAGAGGACGTAGTCGCGAGCCCGGCCGAAGCCGTAGCGTCCGAGGAACTCCTCGCCGCCGAGCTTGTCGTACTCCTCGATCGCGCTCAGCACGTCGGCGGCTCCCACGGAGTCGAACAGCCCCATGCCGGCCACCTTAGCGGCGCCGGGTGCGCTCGTCGGCGGCGCTGCCTAGGCTGGGGCAGATGTCGGTGGGCGATGGCCAGGCGGCCTTCGGGTGGGCCCAGCAGCGGGTGCTGGGACGCTATGACCTGACGGCTGAGGCGCGACTGGTCGACGTGCCCTCGATCGGCGGACGCGCACAGGTCCTGGTGACCGGTCAAGGTCCGCCGGTGCTGTTGGTGATCGGCGCGGCCGTGCCGGCGGCGTTCTGGGCGCCGTTGATGCGGTGGCTGTCCTGGCACACGCTCTACGCCGTCGACCTCCCGGGCTTCGGGCTGACCAGCCGCGTCGACTACCGCCCCCAGACGTTCCGGGCCATCGGGGTCGAGTTCCTCGCCGACGTCATGGACGCACTCGGCCTCCGGGACTGCCCTGTGGTGACGCACGCGATGGGGTCGCTGTGGACCCGCTGGCTCGCCGAGCAGCGCCCGGACCTGGTGGGGCGCCAGGCGATGGTGGGCTGTCCTGCCCTGGTGCTGGGCACCTCCGCCCCGGGGCCGATGCGGCTGGCCTCCGTGCCGCGGCTGGGGCCGTGGCTGGTCGACGCCCCGCCGTCCGCGCGGCAGGCCGACGAGATGATGCGGATGCTGGGCGAGGACCCGCAGGGTCTCGACGAGGTCCGCGACCTCCTGGTCGCCTGCGAGGGACTGCCGGGCTATGCCGCCAGCATGGCGGCGATGACGGGCTCGGTGCTGCGCTGGACGCGCGTGCGCCCGGAGATGGCGACCGGCCCCGACGAGCTCCGGGCGGTGTCGCACCCCGTGCACCTGGTGTGGGGGCGCGACGACCCGGTCGGCTCGCCCGAGGTCGGGATCCGGTGCGCGGATCTGCTGCCGCAGGCGTCGCTCGCGATCGTGCCCGGGGGCCACCTGCCGTGGCTGCACGGGTCGTACGCCGTCGCGGCTGCTCTCGCGGGTTTCTTGGCGGGGGACACGGGACAGGAGTGACCGCCGGATGCTCGCGAGGCACCTGGCGGACCCCGCGGGGTCGTCCACCGGAGACGCGGATGCCGGGAGGTGCCGACGCATCTGGAAGAGTGGAGCGGGTAACCCCCGTGGGACGACCGTCCACCCACCTTGCGAGGAGACCGCGTGCAGGTATGGCCCGGGTCGCCGTACCCCCTCGGCGCCACGTTCGACGGCAGTGGCACCAACTTCGCCCTGTTCAGCGAGGTGGCCGAGCGGGTGGAGCTGTGCCTCTTCGACGAGGGCAGCCCGCGGCGCAAGACCCTCGTGGAGACCCGCATCGAGCTCACCGAGGTCGACGCCTACGTCTGGCACTGCTACCTCCCGCAGGTGCAGCCCGGGCAGCGCTACGGCTACCGCGTGCACGGCCCGCACGACCCCTCGCGGGGATTGCGGTGCAACCCCCACAAGGTGCTGCTCGACGCCTACGCCAAGGCGACCTGGGGCACCATCGACTGGGACCAGTCGCTGTTCGGCTACACCTTCGGCGACCCGAGCTCGCGCAACGACAAGGACTCCGCCCGGCACATGATGCTGGGAGTCGTCACCAGCCCGTTCTTCGACTGGGAGGGCGACCGCCGGATCGCCCGGCCCTACAACGAGACCGTGATCTACGAGGCGCACGTCAAGGGCCTCACGGCGCTGCACCCCGACGTGCCGCCCGAGCTGCGCGGCACCTACGCCGGCGTGGCCCACCCCGCCGTCACCCAGCACCTCACCGAGCTGGGGGTGACGGCGATCGAGCTGATGCCCGTCCACCAGTTCGTGCACGACAACACCCTGCGGGAGAAGGGGCTGCGCAACTACTGGGGCTACAACACCATCGGCTTCTTCGCGCCGCACGCGGAGTACGCCACGAGCCCGCACGGCCGGACCCAGCGCGGGCACCAGGTGCAGGAGTTCAAGTCGATGGTGAAGGCCCTCCACGCGGCGGGCATCGAGGTGATCCTCGACGTGGTCTACAACCACACCGCCGAGGGCAACCACCTGGGCCCGATCCTGAGCCTCAAGGGCATCGACAACGCGGCGTACTACCGGCTCGTCGACGACGACCCGCAGTACTACATGGACTACACCGGCACCGGCAACTCCCTCAACGTGCGCCACCCCCACTCGCTGCAGCTGATCATGGACTCGCTGCGCTACTGGGTCAGCGAGATGCACGTCGACGGCTTCCGCTTCGACCTCGCCTCGGCGTTGGCGCGCGAGTTCTACGACGTCGACCGGCTGGCCACGTTCTTCGAGCTCGTGCAGCAGGACCCCGTGGTCAGCCAGGTGAAGCTGATCGCCGAGCCGTGGGACATCGGCCCCGGCGGCTATCAGGTCGGCAACTTCCCGCCGCAGTGGACGGAGTGGAACGGCGCCTACCGCGACGTCGTGCGCGACTTCTGGCGCGGCGAGCCGTCGCTGGGCGAGTTCGCCAGCCGCCTCGCGGGGTCGTCGGACCTCTACGAGCACTCCGGCCGCCGGCCGTTCGCCAGCATCAACTTCGTCACCGCCCACGACGGGTTCACCCTGCGCGACCTGGTGTCCTACAACGAGAAGCACAACGACGCCAACGGCGAGGACAGCCGCGACGGCGAGAGCCACAACCGCTCGTGGAACCACGGGGTGGAGGGGCCGACCGACGACCCGGAGATCTGGGCGGCCCGCGCCCAGACGCAGCGCAACTTCCTCACGACGCTGCTGCTCAGCCAGGGCGTCCCGATGCTCGCCCACGGCGACGAGCTCGGCCGGACGCAGGACGGCAACAACAACACCTACGCCCAGGACTCCGAGCTCAGCTGGGTCCACTGGGACGAGGCCGACCGGCCGCTGGTGGAGTTCACCGCCGCCGTCTCGCGGCTGCGCGCGAAGCACCCGACCTTCCGGCGCAAGCGCTTCTTCACCGGCAACACCGTCCGCACCGAGGGGTCGGAGGGCGAGCGGCTCAACGACATCGTCTGGCTGCACCCCGACGGCCGGCCGATGGAGGAGGGGGACTGGCAGGCCGGGGGAGCCCAGCTCGGCATGTATCTCAACGGCCACGGCATCGCCGGCCCCAACGCCACCGGCCAGCGCATCGTCGACGACCACTTCCTGCTCTACTTCAACGGCGCCGCCGAGCCGGTCGACGTACGCCTGCCACCGGAGGAGTACGCCGCCGCCTGGGACGTCGCGATCGACACCGCCGCCTCGAGCCGCGACGCCACGGCGCACGCGCCCGGCGACGCGCTGACCGTGCAGGGCCGCAGCGTCGTCGTCCTCCGCGAGCACGTCGCCCCGACCCCCGAGCCCGACGTCAGCGTCGCCGCGTCGTACGCCGCCGTGGGACCGGATTCGTCGCCGGCGAGCGAGACCGCGGCCGAGTCGGACCCCGAGGACGGCTGACCCGTGGCCGGACCCGCGCGCGTCCCCCGGAGCACCTACCGGCTGCAGATCACCGAGGAGTTCGACCTGGTCGCGGCGGCACGGGTGCTGCCCTACGTCCATGCGCTCGGCGCCGACTGGGTCTACCTCTCGCCGATCCTGGCCGCGGAGGCCGACAGCCAGCACGGCTACGACGTCGCCGACCACTCGCGCATCGACCCCGACCGCGGCGGCGTGGCCGGTCTCGCCGCGGTCAGCGCCGAGGCGCGCCGGCTCGGCATGGGCGTGCTGGTCGACATCGTGCCCAACCACGTCGGGGTGGCCTCGCCGCAGGGCAACGCCTGGTGGTGGAGCGTGCTCACCCACGGCCCCGCCTCGCCCTACGCCTCCGCGTTCGACATCGACTGGGCGGCCGGCGGCGGCCGGCTGCGGATCCCCGTGCTGGGCGACGGCGACGCCGAGGGTCCCGGCGGCAAGGTCCGCAACCTCCGGGTCGAGGCCGGCCAGCTCCACTACTACGACCAGTCCTACCCGCTCGCGCCCGGCACCGCCGACGACTGGGGCGAGCCGGGGGTCGACGCCGACACGGTCCACGCGCGGCAGCACTACGAGCTGGTGAGCTGGCGGCTCGCCGACGCCGGGCTCAACTACCGCCGGTTCTTCGCCGTCAACTCCCTCGCCGCCGTGCGGGTCGAGGACCCGGAGTGGTTCACCAAGACCCACGCGGTGATCGGCGAGTGGTTCGCCGAGGGGCAGGTCGACGGGCTACGCGTCGACCATCCCGACGGGCTCCGCGACCCCGCCGGCTACCTCGACGACCTGGCCGAGCTCACCGGCGGGGCCTACGTCCTGGTCGAGAAGATCCTGGAGCCGGGCGAGCGGCTCCCGCAGGAGTGGGCGACCGCCGGCACCACCGGCTACGACGTGCTCGGGCTGGTCGACCGGGTGCTCACCGACCCCGCGGGCGAGGGCCCGCTGACGGCGTACGACGCGGCGCTGCGCGGCGATCCCCCGCCGTGGGCCGAGCTGGTGCACGACAACAAGCGCGACGTGGCCGACACCATCCTGCGCTCGGAGGTGCTGCGGATCGGGCGCGAGGTGCGGGTGCTGGTGCCGGACGCGCCGACCGACACGGAGGACGCGCTCGCCGAGGTGCTGGCGTGCTTCCCGGTCTACCGCTCCTACCTCCCCGAGGGGGCCGAGCACCTCGAGCAGGCGCTCGCCGCGGCCCGGCGTCGCCGGCCCGACCTGGCGGCCACGCTCGACCTGCTCGCGCCGGTGCTGGGCGACCCGGACGCCGACCCGGCGCTGCGGTTCCAGCAGACCAGCGGCATGGTGATGGCCAAGGGCGTCGAGGACCGCGCGTTCTACCGTTGGTCCGCCCTCACCTCGTTGACCGAGGTCGGCGGTGACCCGTCGGAGTTCTCCGTGACCCCGGAGGAGTTCCACGAGGCGATGGCCGAGCGGCAGCGCGACTGGCCCGCGGCGATGACCACGCAGACCACCCACGACACCAAGCGCGGCGCGGACGTGCGG